>NZ_JBLXYA010000009.1:0-99748 GCF_048512865.1 Rothia sp. P13129 | reverse complement strand
TCCACCACCAGCTATATGTACAACATAGTGTGTTTGACTACCAGCCGCGCTCTTTCCACTGCTCTAGAGACGGACGCTCCTGACCTAACGTCGTGCCCTTCCCATGACCTGGAAGAACCACCGTGTCATCCGAAAAAACATCAAATAATTTTGTGGTGACATCATGAAAGAGAGAACAAAAATCTTCTGGAGAATCTGTTTTACCGACTCCACCAGGGAAGAGAGAATCGCCAGAGAAAATAACTGTCGGAAGACCCTCAGCTGTGAGAACATATGCAATAGAACCAGGGGTATGACCTACTAAAGAAATGGTTTCTAAACGATACGAAGAATACTCAAAACGCTCTTGACCATGAAGCTCGTGATGTACCCGATAATTTTCTTGGGACTCAATAGCCTGAATATCTGCTGCCCCAGCATACGTTCTTGCACCAGAGGCCTCAGCAACAGCTTCTAAAGCGCGGATATGATCCCAATGCCCGTGGGTTGTAAAAATAGTCGTAATCCTTGCCGAACCGCCACCATCTAAAACATCATGGCATGCAACGTCACGGGCAAAAGAACATAGACGTTCAGCATCCGCTGCAGCATCAATCATGATCTGCTCACCACTGCGAATATTGGTGAGTAGATAAACATTATTTTCCATCTGCGAGACGGACAATGAACGAAGCGTTATATCATCAGTCGAAAAAAGAAGAGTACCGAGAGAATCTGTCATGGTATGTAGTCTACTTGGAAAACTTGCTCTACCAGAAGCTCTATGACAGACCAAGACACTACCCGCTCCAACCTAAAACCCAGTATTCTAGACGAAAAAGAATCCCCATGAGTGAAGTTATGTGCGTCAAACTTTTGCGCCCCTTGCAACGTAGAGTAGTCAAAGCACCAGAAAACACTTAGAATATATCTTCGAACACATAGATAGTTTTAAGGCTGAGGAACACCATGGCAGAGACAACTGCACATCAACGAAACCAAGAACATATCCACGTTCAAGGTGCACGAGAAAACAACCTCAAAAATGTAGACCTCGTTATACCAAGAAACTCCATGGTCGTTTTCACCGGACTCTCCGGCTCCGGAAAATCTTCACTAGCGTTCGATACCATCTTCGCTGAAGGGCAACGCCGCTACGTAGAATCCCTCTCAGCCTATGCACGAATGTTCCTCGGACAAGTAGATAAACCTGACGTAGATTTTATTGAGGGCCTCTCACCCGCAGTTTCCATCGATCAGAAATCTACCTCAAAAAACCCTCGCTCTACCGTCGGAACTATCACCGAAATCTACGACTATATGCGCCTTCTCTGGGCACGTATCGGACACCCGCATTGCCCCGAATGTGGAGAAGAAATCTCACAACAGAGCCCTCAACAAATCGTTGACCAGCTCATGGCACTACCCGAGAAAACCCGTTTTCAAGTGTTATCTCCCGTCGTCTCAGCACGTAAAGGAGAATTCGTCGACCTCTTCCTAGAACTCTCTGCACAAGGTTTTTCTCGCGCTCGCGTCGACGGAGAAAACATTCAACTTTCTGACCCACCAAAACTCGCTAAACAATATAAACACACTATTGAGGTTGTCGTAGATCGTCTCGTCATTAAAGACAGCATCCAACAACGTCTCACAGACTCCATCGAAACCGCTCTTAAACTGAGCGAAGGAAACGTACTCATTGACTTTGTCGATGAAGATGAAAACTCACCGAAACGTACACGACGTTTTAGCGAACATTTAGCATGCCCACAAAATCATCCTGTGCAAATGGAAGAAATTGAACCGCGTGTGTTCTCCTTCAACTCCCCATTTGGTGCGTGTTCTGCTTGTGACGGTATTGGGTTTACTCTCGAAGTCGATGAAGACCTGATTATTCCTAATCCTCAAGCAACGATTCGTGAAGGTGCAATTGCTCCGTGGTCACAAGGTAAAGCAACCTCCGAATACTGGATACGTTTGCTAGAAGGCCTTGCACAGGAACTTGACTTTAGCCTTGATACTGCATGGAATAAACTTCCCGCAAAGATTCGTCAGAGCATTCTAAAAGGTAAAGATTATAAGGTTACTGTCTCGTATCGAAATCGGTTTGGACGTGAACGACGCTATACCTCTGGTTTTGAAGGCGTCTACGCATACATTAAACGTAAACACGAAGAAACCGAATCTGAATGGTCTAAAGACCGTTACGAACAATATATGCGTAACGTTGCGTGCTCTACCTGCGGGGGAGCACGTCTCAACCGCACGATACTGGCGGTTACTGTAGGCGGAGCTTCCATCGCCGATATTACGGAGATGCCGCTACGCGAGGCTCTTGAGTTCATGCGTTCACTTTCTTTGAGCGAACGTGAAGCGCACATCGCCGACCTCGTACTCAAAGAGATTGACGCACGTCTGCAGTTCTTACTTGATGTGGGACTAGACTATCTGACATTAGGGCGTGCTGCATCTACGCTCTCAGGCGGTGAAGCGCAACGTATTCGTCTGGCCACTCAAATAGGCTCTGGTCTTGTTGGTGTTCTTTATGTTTTAGATGAGCCTTCTATTGGGCTTCACCAAAGAGATAATCGACGTTTGATTGAGACGTTAACAAAATTGCGGGACATGGGAAACACTCTCATCGTGGTAGAACATGATGAAGACACCATGAAAGAAGCGGACTGGATTGTGGATGTTGGTCCTGGTGCTGGTGAATATGGTGGGCGAGTCGTTCATTCTGGAACCTATGAGGAGCTGCTCAACAATACAAAATCGCTAACTGGCGACTATATGGCAAAGCGTCGTGTCATTGATATTCCCAAGAATCGTCGTGCCATTGATAAAAAACGTATGCTCAAGGTATGCGGAGCACGCGAAAACAACCTCAAAAATATTGATGTTTCGTTCCCTCTCGGTGTTTTAACCGCGGTGACGGGTGTTTCTGGTTCAGGTAAATCCACCTTAGTCAATGACATTCTTTACACGGCATTAGCTCAGAAACTTAACGGAGCTAAGCAAGTGCCTGGACGTCATACCAAAATTGTTGGTTCTGAACATCTCGATAAGATTATTCACGTGGATCAGTCTCCCATTGGTCGTACACCTCGTTCTAACCCCGCAACATATACTGGAGTTTTTGACCATATTCGTAAACTTTTTGCTGAGACTCAAGAAGCAAAGATGCGTGGTTATCTTCCTGGCCGTTTTTCGTTTAACGTCAAGGGTGGACGATGCGAGGACTGTTCTGGCGATGGAACTCTTAAAATTGAGATGAACTTCTTGCCAGATGTGTATGTTCCGTGCGAAACCTGCCACGGCAAACGATATAACCGCGAGACCTTAGCGGTGTTGTACAAAGGTAAGAGTATCGCTGACGTTCTTGAAATGCCGGTTGAAGAGGCTGCTGAATTCTTTGCCGCTTTTTCTCCCATTGCCCGCCATCTGAATACTTTGGTTGATGTGGGCTTAGGCTATATTCGGTTAGGGCAACCTGCTACAACGTTATCGGGTGGAGAAGCTCAGCGTGTTAAACTCGCATCTGAATTGCAGAAACGTTCTAATGGGCGTTCTATCTATGTTCTTGATGAACCAACAACGGGTCTGCACTTTGAAGACATCCGAAAGCTACTACATGTACTTCAGGGGCTTGTTGATAAAGGAAACTCTGTCATTACTATTGAGCATAATCTTGACGTTATTAAATCTGCTGACTGGGTGATTGATATGGGCCCTGAAGGTGGTAGCGGTGGCGGAACTGTGATTGCAGAAGGTACTCCCGAAAAAATTAGTACGGTTGAGGGGTCTCATACCGGCGCTTTCTTGGCAGAATTGTTGAACTGACCTTCTTGGGTGTGTTGCCAAAATATCTGAGATTGATTTTCGATGGTCATGCTACGTTATGTGCGCATAAGGTGAGCTTACGGTTGCTATGATTCTTCTAACTGACTATGGAAAATATGATGTCTTGGGATGTTGATAACAAATCTCTAAACATCGTGGAGGGAAGCTGATGCGACTATATCAGAACACTCAAAAGACCATTACTTTTCTTTTAAGAACTGTATTTCGCGCACGGGTGACAGGATTAGAGAATTTTCCTGAGCGTGGGCCTGTGATCGTGGCTTCTAACCATTTAGCTTTTTTGGACTCCGTGATTATTTCAGCTCTCATGCCTCGAAGAGTGGCGTTTCTTGCAAAATCAGAATATGTTAACACTCCAGGGATACGCGGAAAAATCATGAAGAAGCTGTTTGACGTCATTGATATTATTCCGGTGAATCGTTCTGATCGTTCAGAATCAATGAAAGCCTTAGAACGCGCCTTAGCGGTATTAGAAGAAGATCGCGTATTTGGTATTTATCCGGAAGGTACACGTTCTTTAGACGGACGTTTATATCGTGGAAAAATTGGTGTGGCATGGTTAGCGCATATGACGGGTGCTCCGGTTATCCCTATTGGTCTAATTGGTACTGATCGCCTTCAG
This sequence comes from Rothia sp. P13129, assembly GCF_048512865.1. Classification (NCBI taxonomy): domain Bacteria; kingdom Bacillati; phylum Actinomycetota; class Actinomycetes; order Micrococcales; family Micrococcaceae; genus Rothia; species Rothia sp. P13129. The sequence goes on along the minus strand of NZ_JBLXYA010000009.1, from coordinate 95,286 downwards.
AAACAGGGTTCGATGATGGTTTATCCTCGACGTTTTACTGTGCGTGTGGGAAAACCGTTATATTTTCCTCGCACTGGTGAAAAAATGAGCGGGAAGATGCGTCGAGAAACAACCGATAAAATCATGGATGAAATTGCTCAGCTTTCGGGACAAGCTCGAGAAAATGTTTATAACGTTTCGCCTTCAGCGTCTCGCGATGGAGGAAAAGTTTAAGGCTATCGTAGAGAGAGGTTACGTGTGGCAGATCCAGCAAGTTATCGTCCTGCATCGGGGCAGATACCTACCTCGCCGGGGGTCTATCGTTTTCGTGATGAACACGGCAGAGTAATCTATGTTGGAAAGGCTAAAAACCTTCGCAATCGCCTGAACTCGTATTTTCAGCAGGTCTCAGCGTTAAGCCCTAAAACTTATGCGATGGTGCATGCTGCTTCTTCGGTGGAATGGACTGTTGTTAAGAATGAGATTGATTCACTTCAATTAGAGTACACCTGGATTAAAGAATATAAGCCACGATATAACATCGTTTTTCGTGACGATAAAACATACCCGTATCTTGCGATTACGATGAAAGATGCTTTCCCTCGTGTGCAGATTATGCGCGGAGAGAAGAAGAAAGGTGTCCGATATTTTGGTCCGTATACACAGGTTTGGGCTATCCGCGAGACCTTGGAGACTCTACTAAAAGTATTTCCATTGCGTACCTGTTCTGCTGGGGTGTTTCGTCGTGCTCAAAAAACAGGACGTTCGTGTCTTCTGGGATATATCAACAAATGCTCAGCGCCGTGCATTGGTCGTATCTCTGAAGAGGAGCACTATGATTTAGCGCAGCAGCTATGCCGTTTTATGAGTGGTGGTTCTGAGAAGTTTATAGCTGAGCTAAAACAGCAGATGAAGGCGGCTGCCGCTGAACTAGATTTTGAGAAAGCTGCTGGTTTGCGTGATGACCTTCTAGCATTAGAGAAGGTTTTTGAACGGAATACGGTTGTTCTTGCTGATAGTACTCACGCCGATTTTTTTGCTTATGCAGGTGATGAGTTAGAGATTGCGATTCAAGTATTTTTTGTTCGTGCGGGCAAGATTCGTGCTCAGCGCGGGTGGATTGTTGAACGCTCTGGTGAAGAAGAGGACGCTGCCTTAATAGAGAAGCTCTTGATGCAAGTCTATGGAGAATATGTGTTGGGGGAATCAGGAGAGCATGATGACCAAGAACGAAATGAGTTTGAGATTCCTCCTCATATTGTTGTTCCGGTTCTTCCCGAGAATCAGAGCCGTTTAGAGCAATGGCTTTCTCAATGTCGTGGTTCGTCGGTGCGGATTACGAGCTCTCCGCGTGCAGAGCGCCGTGAGCTGTTAGAGACCGTTGAAGAAAACGCACAACAGTCTTTAGCTGTTCATAAATTACGTCGTGCTGGAGATTTGACGACTCGTTCAGCGTCCTTGGTGGAGCTTCAAGAAGCTTTGGAATTAGACGTTCCTTTATTGCGCATCGAATGCTATGACATTTCTCATATTCAAGGTTCGCATGCGGTAGGGTCAATGGTTGTTTTTGAAGATGGGCTACCTCAAAAAAATCAGTACCGTAAATTCACAATTTCTGAAAAGAATGCTGGCGATGATGTCGGCAGTATGTATGAAGTCATTACACGACGTTTTAAAAGATATCTTCACGAAAAATCTGAAGGGACGAAGATTTCTTCTGCCTCTGACTCGGGTATAGAGCGCTCTGCACCAAAGTTTGCGTATCCTCCTAACTTGCTGTTAGTGGATGGTGCGAGCGCTCAGGTGGCTGCGGCTGAACGTGCCCTAGCAGATTTGAATATTGAGGGTGTGTATGTTGCGGGTATTGCTAAAAGACTAGAAGAAATATGGGTTGTAGATGATGAGTTTCCGATTATTTTGCCTCGTTCGTCGCAGGCTCTTTTCTTGATTCAGCGTATCCGTGATGAGGCTCATCGTTTTGCGATTACTTTTCATCGTTCTCGCCGTGCCAAGGCGATGGTTGCTTCTGTATTGTCAGGTATTGATGGTCTGGGGGAGAAGAAGCGTCAGGCATTATTGGATTATTTTGGGTCTTTAGCAGAAGTCAAAAAAGCTTCGTTGCAAGAGCTTCAACAGGTGCCAGGTGTGGGGCCTTCTCTGGCTCAAAAAATTGTTGATTATTTTGCGGCTGAACAGCAGAGTGTTAGTGCCGGAACTGCCGGTGTTGATATGTCTACGGGAGAACTTTTAGATAGCTAAGTTTTAGTTTCATCATGTACGGTAGTAGCTAGGAGTAGCATCGGTGTAAACTAATACATATTTTAGTTTTGGAGATGTTCTCAGAGCTGACGAAAGAGACAAAGCTATGGTTGATACTCATAACCTCGAAGTAGTGAGGGAAAAACGTCCTGAGATTCTCGTCGTAACGGGTATTTCTGGGGCTGGACGAAGCACCGCTGCCAATGTCCTCGAAGATGAGGGTTGGTATGTTGTTGATAATATCCCACCGCAGATGTTGCAGGCTCTAGCTGATTTGGTGATGCGTGCCCCTGATGCGATGCCGCGTCTTGCTATTGGTATTGATGTGCGGGCACGTGCGTTGTTTAATGATTTGCCGAGTGCTATTGATACCTTGCGTAAGTCTAATGTGAACTTCCGGATGTTGTTCCTTGACGCTAAAGATGAGGATATTATCGCTCGATATGAGTCTCAGCGTCGTCCTCATCCGTTACAGGGTGAAGGGCGTGTTGTTGATGGTATTGCTCGTGAGCGTAAGATTTTTGAGGCTTTGAAAGAAGCCGCTGATTCTGTGATTGATACTTCTGGAAAGAATGTGCATGAGCTTGCTCATGTGATTCGTTCGATGTATTCTTCGAGCAAACCTGGTGTTTTGAATCTGACAGTTATGAGCTTTGGATTCAAGTATGGTGCCCCAACTGATGCGAACTATATGGCAGATATGCGTTTTATTCCGAATCCTCATTGGGTTCCGGAATTGCGTCCTTACACTGGTGAGGATGCTCCAGTTCGTGACTATGTGATGGAGAACCCTGGAACGATAGAGTTTCTTGAGAACTATATGAAGACTCTGAAACCTGTTCTGAAGGGGTATCGTCAAGAGGGTAAGCATTACGCCACGATTGCTATTGGTTGTACCGGCGGTAAGCATCGTTCTGTTGCTGTTTCTACAGAGATTGCTCGTCGTCTCCGTGAATTGCCTGATGTGAATGTGAATCTGCAACATCGAGATATGGGGCGAGAATAACAGTGAGCATGTATCAGTTACCTACCGCTCCTATTAAGTTACCTGAGAATCTGAGAACTTTTAAAGATCGTTCTCGTCGTCATCGTCCGGTGAAAGTTGCTGCTCTTGGTGGCGGGCATGGTTTATATGGCTCGTTATCTGCTTTGCGTCACGTGACTTCTGATTTGACGGCTATTGTGACGGTTGCTGATGACGGTGGTTCTTCTGGTCGGTTACGTCAAGATTTTGGGGTGTTACCTCCAGGAGATTTGCGTATGGCGTTGAGCGCTTTATGTGATGATACTGATTGGGGTCGGACGTGGCGTGATGTCATGCAGCGTCGTTTCCATTCGACGGTTCAGAATCCTTCTAGTGGTTTAGAAGATCATGCTTTAGGCAATCTGTTGATTGTGACCTTGTGGCAACTGCTTGAAGACACTGTCGCTGGTTTGGACTGGGCTGGGGCTTTGCTGAATGCTCGTGGTCGGGTTCTGCCGATGTCTTGTGAACCGTTGGTCATTGAAGGCGATGACGTCCGTTATGATGATGCTGGAGTGCCAGTGGTCGAGCATGTTGTCGGTCAGGTTAATGTTGCTAAGGTGGCTCGGGCTGAGAATGTGAAGCTCACTCCTGAAGGTGCTGAGGCTTGTGAAGAGTCTGTTCAATCGATTCTTGAAGCTGACTGGGTGATTCTCGGTCCTGGTTCTTGGTTTACATCGGTTCTTCCTCATTTGTTATTGCCGGGGATTCGCGATGCATTATTGCAGACTGAAGCGAAGATTTGTGTGGTGATGAATCTTGAGCTGGAGGATCGGGAAACTCTGGGAATGAGTGCTTCTGAGCATCTTCGTATTTTGCGTAAATACGTTCCAGAATTTAGGCTTAACGCGGTGATAGCGGATTGTGACGGTATGGGCTCACCTGATGAGCTTAATAAGGTTGCAGCTGAGTTGGGCGGTAAGGTTTTTTGGAGATCTGTGCGTAATAGTGTGGAAAGAAACGTGCACGACCCGCTTAAGCTTGGAGCGGCCTATCAAGAAGTGTTTAGAACTTATTTGTCGTAGCGGTATTTCACTGTTGTTTATGAAGGTGACATCGCATCTATATGTTTTTGGAGGAATTGCCGTATGGCACTAACGGCTTCGGTTAAAGAAGAACTTGCCCGCTATGAATCGACGAAGTCTTCGGTTCGTAAGGCTGAGGTCTCAACTATTTTGCGTTTTACCAGTGGTTTGCATTTGGTGTCGGGCAAGATTGTGATTGAGTCTGAGGTGGATCTTGAATCTACTGCTTTGCGTTTGCAATATAACATTGCTGAGATGTATGGGCGTGAATCTGAGATTACGTCGGTCTCTGGTGGTGGTTTACGACGAGGTGGTCGTTATATCGTTCGTGTCACTAGTGGCGGTGAAGCATTGGCTCGTCAGACTGGTCTTTTAGATAGTCGTGGTCGTCCTGTGCGTGGTTTGCCTCCTGCCGTGGTGAACGGTTCGTTAGCTGATGCTGAGGCTGTGATGCGTGGTGCGTTTTTGGCTCATGGGTCTTTGACGGAGCCTGGTCGTTCTTCAGCGTTAGAGTTTACGTGTCCCGGTCCGGAGGCGGCTCTTGCTTTGGTTGGTGCTGCTCGGCGTCTTGACGTGATTGCTAAGGCACGTGAGGTGCGTGGCGTGGATCGTGTTGTCGTGCGTGATGGTGAGACTATCGGCATGTTGTTGGAACGTATGGGTGCTAATGAGACGTTGAATAGTTGGCGTGAACGTCGTGCCCGTAAAGAAGTTCGAGCTACGGCTAATCGTTTGGCTAATTTTGATGATGCTAATTTGCGTCGTTCTGCTCAGGCTGCTGTTGCAGCTGGTGCTCGTGTGGAGCGTGCTTTGGAGATTCTTGGTGATAGGGTTCCGGAGCATTTGCGATATGCGGGGGAGTTGCGTGTTGCTCATAAGCAGGCGTCTTTGGATGAGTTAGGGCGTTTGGCTGATCCTCCTATGACCAAGGATGCTATCGCTGGTCGTATTCGTCGTTTGTTAGCTATGGCGGATAAGCGTGCTTCTGAGTTGGGAATTCCTGGTACGGATGCTGGTCATGGTGATTTGTAGCCTGTAGATATAAGCAGGGCTCATGGGTCTGAGGTTTTGCCTCAGGCCCATTGTTTTTGTGGGATAGGTACACGCATCAATGTGGGGATATGTGTGTATTGTGTATGCTGCTATTCCTCTTTGAGGGATAAAAACTGTAAAAAGCACGAAAAACAACAGTTGTTTTGGGGATAAAACGGAGTTTTCCAAAAATTCACCAAATAAAACTACAGAAACACACCCAAACTCACATATTTTGTCGTAAGATATTAACAGAACCGGACGGAAGCCCAAGGAACTTTAGGGCTAAACCACACAAGGTAAGGTTCTAAGGTCGAGAAAGTGAGACTTTCGCTTTCCGTCCTCTAATAATTCACTGAATAATGAGGAGTTTGATTCCCAGTGACTGTACGTGTAGCAATTAACGGCTTTGGCCGCATCGGTCGTACCTTCTTCCGCGCAGCAGCAAAAGATGGCGCAGGATTCGAAATTGTCGCAGTTAACGACCTAACTGACGCAAAAACTTTGGCACACCTGCTCAAGTACGATTCCATCATGGGCACCTTCGAAAGTGATGTTCAGGTCAAAGACGGCAACCTTGTTGTTGACGGCAAAGAAATCAAGATTCTTGCAGAGCGCGAGCCTGCAAACCTTCCTTGGGCAGACCTCGGCGTAGACGTTGTTCTCGAATCCACCGGTCTTTTCACCGAGGGTACCAAAGCTAAAGCTCACATCGAAGCTGGCGCAAAGAAGGTTATCCTTTCTGCACCTGGTAAGAACATCGACGGCACCTTCGTTATGGGTGTTAACGACAGCGATTACGACTCTGAGACCATGCACATCGTCTCTAACGCATCTTGCACCACCAACTGCCTTGCACCTATGGCAAAGGTTCTTAACGACAAGTTCGGTATCGAACGCGGCTTGATGACCACCATCCACGCATACACCGCTGACCAGCGTCTACTCGACGCTCCTCACCGCGACCTTCGTCGTGCACGTGCAGCAGCGTTGAACATGGTACCTACCTCCACCGGTGCAGCAGCAGCAGTTGGACTTGTTCTTCCTGAACTCAAGGGTAAACTCGACGGCTTGGCAGTTCGCGTTCCTACCCCCACCGGCTCTGTTGTTGACTTGACCTTCGAAGCTTCTAAAGAAGTTACCGTTGAAGAAGTTAACGCAGCAGTACGCGAAGCAGCTGAAAACGAATTCGCAGGCATCATCAAGTACAATGAAGACCCCATCGTCTCCAAGGACATCGAAGGTGAGCCTATCTCTACCGTATTCGACGCACCTTTGACCAAGGTTATTGGCAACCAGGTTAAGGTCTTCGCATGGTACGACAACGAATACGGTTACGTATCACGCCTTGTAATGTTCACCAACAAAGTCGTAGCAGCTCTCTAATCTAGACTGCCTTTTAGGTACTCTGTCTCAACCAACTGTATTGGAGAAGAACATCATGGCACACGCTCTCGATGAACTCATCGCTGAAGGTGTATCGGGCCGTCACGTTCTCGTTCGCTCAGACTTGAACGTGCCACTCAAAGGCACCACTGTTACTGACGACGGCCGTGTCAAAGCATCACTGCCAGTTTTGAAAAAACTAGCAGACGCTGGCGCACGCGTCATCGTTACCGCTCACCTCGGTCGCCCCAAAGGCAAAGTGGATCCACAATATTCCATCGCGCCAGCAGCCGCACGCCTTGCAGAACTAGCAGACTTCAACGTCGTTGTTGCAACTGACGTTGTCGGTGAAGATGCACAAGCTAAAGCTGCTGCTCTGAAAGATGGTGAAGTGCTCGTTGTAGAGAACGTTCGTTACGACGCACGTGAAACCTCTAAAGACGACGCAGAACGCGGTGCCTTCGCTGACGAACTCGTAGCACTTACTGGTGAAAACGGAGCATACGTTGACGACGCCTTCGGCGCTGTACACCGTAAACATGCTTCTGTCTACGACGTTGCTAAACGTCTTCCATCCTACCTTGGCGACCTCGTCAAAAAAGAAGTTGATGTTCTAGCAAAGACCCTCAACAACCCAGAGCGTCCTTTTGTTGTCGTCATGGGTGGCTCCAAAGTCTCCGATAAACTTGCAGTTATCGACAACCTCATCGGTAAAGCAGACACCCTGCTAATCGGTGGCGGTATGGGATACACTTTCGCAGCTGCACAAGGCTACAAAGTCGGCAAGTCAATTCTTGAAGAAGACCAAATCGAGAATGTTCAGCGATACTTGAAAGAAGCTCCTGAAAAGGGAACTGAAATCATTATCGCAAGCGACATCGTCTGGTCTGATGACTTCTCCAACGACGCAAACACCGAAATTCGCCCCATCGAAGACCTCGAAGGCGGAAAACTCGGCGCTGAAGCAGAAGGCCTAGACATCGGTCCTAAAACACGCGAAATCTTTGCTGAAAAGATTAAGGCAGCTAAGACCGTGTTCTGGAACGGCCCAGTTGGTGTCTTCGAAATTCCAGCATTCTCTGAAGGAACCAAGAGCGTTGCGCAAGCACTCGTCTCTTCAGAAGCATTCTCTATTATCGGTGGCGGCGACTCAGCTTCAGCTGTTCGCAACCTCGGTTTTGAGGATGCACAGTTTGGACATATTTCCACCGGTGGTGGAGCTTCCCTCGAATACATTGAAGGTAAGACTCTTCCCGGATTAGACGCACTAGGTGCCTAAAAATATCTAGACATGGCGGGTTACCTCTGGTGACCCGCCATTGTCGTATAACAGCACTACTAGATATGCTTAGATAAGTAAGTTCTAAAACCGTAGACCAACTCGGTGCACATATCTAGGCTTACAATAAAAATCGCCGCATCAGCGGAGAAAAGGACTCAACAAATATGACCCGCAAACCTTTTATTGCCGGTAACTGGAAAATGAATATGGATCACACCCAAGGTGTGACTTTGATGCAGAAGCTCGCGTGGACTCTTGACGACGCAAACTTCAACTACGACAACACCGAAGTTGTTGTGTTCCCACCCTTTACCGATATTCGCTCCGTGCAGACCCTCGTAGATGGGGACAAACTTCAGGTACGCTACGGTGCACAAGACCTATCCGATAAAGACTCTGGCGCATACACCGGAGATATCTCCGGAGCATTCCTCTCAAAACTTGGTGCACGCTATGTTCTCGTCGGACACTCAGAACGTCGTACCATCCACGCCGAAAGCGATGCTATCTGCGCAGCAAAAGTACAAGCTGCATACCGTCACGAACTCACCCCCGTCTTGTGTGTTGGTGAAGGGCTAGAAACTCGTGAAGCTGGAAACCACGTTGAATTTACTCTGGAACAGCTTCGTGGCTCCATTGAAGGACTCACCGCAGAACAAGCTGAAACACTTGTGATTGCATACGAACCAGTATGGGCAATCGGCACCGGAAAAGTAGCAACTTCTGCTGACGCACAAGAGATGTCTGCAGCAATCCGAGCTGAAATGGAGAAACTCTACAACGCTGACGTTGCTGAAAAAGTTCGTGTACTCTACGGCGGATCTGTTAAAGCGACTTCTGCACCAGAAATTTTGGCAGAAAACGACGTTGACGGTGTTCTTGTTGGTGGCGCTTCTCTCGATGCTGCTGAGTTCGCTCAGATTGCACATTTCGACGCACGCTAAAATAATCTCAAGGGGCTTAAACTTCTGGTGGTATATACAGAGCATCAATATCACCAGAAGTTTAAGTACCTATAGATGGCGAAGAAGTTCAGAATATAGAAGAACTCATTAGCCATCGGAGCAAAAATTAGCGTATAGTTTTCTTGTGCCCTTATCGGGCTTAATACACAATTGCGGACGAAAGGCTCTCGTGGAGACTCTCAAAATCACGTTGATGGTGATTATCGCTATTGCGAGCGTACTAACAATCTTGTTGGTGCTCCTGAACCGTAGCAAGGGCGGCGGCCTTTCAGATATGTTCGGAGGTGGCATGACTACCTCCCTAAACTCATCAGGGTCTGCCTCAAAGAACCTCGTGCGACTAACCATTACGGTTATCCTCATCTGGGTATTTGCTATTGTCAGCTACGGTTTGGTGCTTCGTTTCGAAAGCGCAATGGTCTAAAGAAAAGTTTTTATATAGCAACATTAAAAAGTTGGGGTTCTCACTAATAGCAGTGAGAACCCCAACTCTTTTTTACTTCTTTAAAATTCTATAGGACATCTTCTCAATACCGTACCACTATTTCTGGTGAGCAGAATCTGTGATGAGAATAGTCGTTCGTTCTAATGCCCTCGCCCCACGAGCAGGTGTCTGGCGAAGCATTTGAGCCGTAATTTTCTCATACGGTAAATCTCGCGTCTCTACGAGTCGAGAAGCCGCCTGAATCTTATCTTCACCAGAGATCAAGAACCATATCCGACGAGCATAACAAATAACAGGTAGCGTTAACGAAACTCGAGTACTTGGAGGTTTAGGAGACTGATGGATAGCAACAGCAATATTCTCGGTATCGAACACTTCATCCCGCTCAGGGAACAACGAAGCAATATGCCCATCTGGACCCATTCCCAAAAGTAGAACATCAAAAAGAGGAGTCTTCTGATCTGTTGAGGAATGTTCTGCTAACTCACGAACATATGCCTTTGCGGCTTCTTCTGGGCTATCAAAAACATCACTAGCACCCATACGATGAATATTGTCAGAAGGAACAGAAACCTGCGAAAAGAAGGCATCATATGCCTGCTTTTCGTTACGGTCGTCATGCCCCGTCGGAACGAAACGTTCATCAGACCACCAAAAATGCACGTTCTCCCACGAAAAGTCCTCTAAAAACTGAATATAGTGGGGGAGAGTCTCTAACAATTTAGTGCCCATACTGCCACCGGTGAGACACACATCAGCACGGTTGCGTACACGTAAAGACTCTTGTATTACCTCAAAAAAATGCTGAGCCGCATTTTGTGCAAGTTCTTCTGGCGTTGTATAAGAAATAATTTCCGGCTTTTTAAGCATCGAAAGGCTCCGTCCATTCTACGCCTTCAGGTTTATCTTCATCGCTGCTTAGCTCAACCAAAATATTACCTTGGTGGAGAGCCTCTTGTAAGACTTCACCATAGACTTCATCGGGGTCAAGACGTCGAAGTTCCTCCGCTAAACACTCAGCAAGGGTTCGCACTGGAAGAGCAATCTGCTGATGAGGAGTACCGGGAGAGGACACTGTAGCAATATTTGTTTCAGGACGATCTATCACAATCGAACCGTCTTCACGTTCTAAAACAACTCGATACAAGCCACGTTCTAATTTAGTAGTTGCCAAATTGACCTGTGCATCGAGCCGATGACCAAGCCACGCACCAAGCAAAACAACAGAAGGCGATTGAGCAGAACCATAAACCACAACTCGTGTAACCTTTTGAGGTGGCACCTGATCTAGAATAGCTGCTAATTGTATTCTCCATAAGGTGAGTCTGCTCCATGCAAGATCAGTATCACCAGCAGAATAACTTTCAGAAAGTTTTTCCAACGTAATCATTGGATCTGCCTCACGGGCAGAGTCGGTGATACGGCGCTGAGCTATCCGACCGATAGAATGGCGTGCTGGATGATCAGGAACAGAATGTGGCCACCACACAACAATAGGAGAATCTGGTAGGAGCAACCCCGAGATGAGAGATTCTGTTGCGTGAGCAGCTTGCCCCCAACCTCTCAACACAATGAGGTCAGAAGCTCCAGCTTCTCCACCAACCTCAATCTTTGCATCTAACCGGTTCTTAGCATCTGCGTCTTCGCTAATATGCATGATGATACGACAAGGATGCTCATGAGATGCTCGCTGAGCAGCTTCTAACGCGGCAGAAGAATGCCCAGGATCAGCCAAAATGACGAGGGTAAGAACTCGACCTGATGTGGTATTACCAGTCTCTTCGCGAAGACGCGAGATTTCTTTTTCAATACGAGCGGTATCTGTCTGTTCAAGATGAGAAATCATGGGCGTCTCCAAACACGATGATCGCGAGCTAATAGTAAGTGAGCAGATTCAGGCCCCCAAGAACCGGGAGCATAAGGCTCCGGCTTAACCTGGTGTTCTTGCCAATACTGTTCAAAAGGATCAAGAATTTTCCATGACAGCTCAACTTCTTCATGGCGGGGGAACAAAGGCGGTTCACCCAACAGAACGTCGAGGATAAGACGCTCATAGGCTTCAGGAGATTCTTCTGTGAAAGAATGGCTATACCCAAAGTCCATGTTCACGTCTCGAATCTCCATCTGAGTTCCAGGAACTTTAGAAGAGAACCTAATAGTGATACCTTCATCGGGTTGGACTCGAATCACGATAGCGTTCTGCCCAGCATCGTCACTATTGTTAAATAGTAGATTAGGCGACTTTTTAAGTATTAACGCAATCTCCGTTACACGTCGCCCAAGACGCTTGCCTGTCCGTAGATAGAACGGCACACCCGCCCAACGTCGAGTATTAATATTGAGCTTGATTGCGGCAAAAGTTTCTGTTCGAGAATCCGCAGGAATATCTTTTTCGTCAAAGAAACCATTTGCTTCTTCTCCACCTTGATAACCACCGGCATATTGCCCAATAGCAAAAGCCTCTGCAAGGTTCTCTGGAAGAGTCACCGCATCAAGAACTTTCTCTTTTTCTGCGCGTAGATGATGAGCGTTAAAACTAATGGGCTCTTCCATGGCTGTCAAAGCTAATAGCTGTAAAAGATGATTTTGGATGACGTCTCGAGCTGCGCCGACACCATCATAATAGCCTGCACGCGAACCAATACCGATAGGCTCTGCCATCGTAATCTGTACATGGTCGATATAGTTAGCGTTCCAAAGTGGCTCAAACATCTGATTAGCAAAACGCATTGCCAAGATATTCTGTACTGTTTCTTTGCCAAGATAATGGTCGATACGGAATACCGAATCCTGAGGGAACACCGACTCAACAATAGAGTTAAGCTCTCGTGCAGACTCTAAATCGTGCCCAAAAGGCTTCTCAATAACAACACGACGCCACTCACGTGAACCTTCTTGTTGCTGTGCTAACCCGTGCTTTGCAAGCATCTGAAGGACCTGCTCAAAAGCTTTAGGAGGTATTGACAGGTAGAATGCGTGGTTCCCTTGAGTTCCACGACTCTCCTTCAGCTCGTCGAGAGTCTGTTTGAGCTGCTCAAACGCGTTGTCATCGTCAAAAGCACCTTGAACAAAACGGATACCAGAAGAGAACTGGTTCCATACATCCTCCCTAAAAGGAGTTCTAGAATGTGCTTCGACTGATTCGCGCACTTGATGACGGAAATCATCATCTGACCACTCGCGACGTCCAAAACCGACAAGACCAAAATTAGGAGGAAGTAAACCACGATTGACTAAGTCATAAACCGCGGGCAGTAGCTTTTTACGAGCAAGATCGCCGGTAACTCCAAAAAAGACCAGAGAACTCGGGCCGGCAACGCGGCTCAGTCTTTTATCGCGAGAGTCCCTCAACGGGTTAGTTTCGTGACCGTTAGGCACAGTACATATTCCTTAGAAAGATTGTTGTGTATTGGCGGCAACCTCTCCGTCGTAGGGGAGGCTGCCGCCAAGAGCGAGTTCGCGCCAGTAGGGTGATGACGTCTAACGCTAGAAGATTATGCTGAAGCTAGTGCTTGACGAATAGTTTCGAGAAGCTCTTCCCACGAAATATCGAACTTCTTAAGTCCTTCGTCTTCCAAAAGCGTAACGACCTCTTGATACGAAATACCTAGAGACTCGATGGCGTTAAGGATTTTATCGGACTCATCGTAGGTAGAGGTAATGGTATCTCCCGTAACAACACCGTGATCATAAGTCGCTTCAAGAGTTTTCTCAGGAACGGTGTTAACACATTGTGGCGCAACAAGACCCGTAACGTACAAGGTGTCAGGAAGCGCTGGATCTTTAGTTCCGGTGGAAGCCCATAGCGGACGCTGAATATTCGCACCAGCTGCGGCGAGACGTTCCCAACGCTGTGAAGAGAATGCTTCTTCAAAAACCTGATAGGCCAAACGAGCGTTTGCCAAACCAGCTTTACCTTTGAGAGCTTTAGCCTCGTCTGTGCCGATAGCCTCAAGGCGAGCATCAATCTCAGAATCTACACGAGAGATAAAGAACGAAGCTACAGAATGAATCTTTGACAAATCTTTACCATTTTCTAATGCTTGCTCTAAACCAAGCATATATGCATTGATTACTGCGCGATAACGGGATAACGAGAAAATAAGCGTCACGTTAACAGAAATGCCCTCAGCTAGAGTCTGAGCGATTGGCTCAAGACCTTCTTCTGTAGCTGGAATCTTAATCATCACGTTTTCGCGATCAACACGAGAAGCTAGAGCTTTTGCCATAGCTGCAGTTTCAGCTGACTGACGAGCTAGACGTGGATCTACCTCAATAGAGACGCGACCATCGCGTCCTTGAGATGATTCATAGACAGGAGCAAAAATGTCGCAGGCTGCACGAACATCGTCGGTGGTAATGGTGAAGACAGCTTCTTCGACGTCTACGCCTTCTTCTGCAAGTTCTTTAACCTGCTCAGCATAAGACTCTCCTTGAGAAAGTGCGCCAGCGAAGATGGTGGGGTTGGTAGTTACACCTGCAACATTGCGAGAAGAGATAAGTTCTTCAAGGTTCCCAGAGGTGATGCGCTCACGGGAGAGATCGTCAAGCCAAATAGATACACCAGCATCGGTGAGTTTTTGAGTAGGGGTAGTCATAAATTACATCCTCATGATTGTAGGGAGTGTGAAAGTGTTATCGGGTGGTAGCAGAAATAGACTCTTGAGCTGCTTGTACAACAGCTTCTGGAGTGATTCCAAATTCGCGGTAGAGAACGTCTGCACCAGCTGACGCTCCAAAATGTTCTAGAGAGACAGCGCGGCCGGCATCTCCAAGAATGTCGTACCAGCTCATTGCAGATCCTGCTTCAACCGTAACTCGAGCTTTAACTTCTGGAGGGATAACGCTGTGACGGTATTCCTCAGACTGTTCAGCAAACCATTCACGAGAAGGCATTGAAATCACTCGTGCAGCTACGCCCTGCTCTTTCAAAAGAGAACGTGCGTTGAGGGCAATTTCTACTTCTGAACCAGTCGCAATCAAAAGAATGTCAGGGGTTCCTTCTGTATCAGCAAGAACATAACCACCACGTGCAGTACCTTCTGCTGACGCAAATTTTTCACCCTCAGCTTCAGGATGAATGTCTTCTCGTGCGATATTAACAAGGTTCTGGCGTGAAAGAACCAACCCCACCGGGCGATCTTTCGTCTCGAGAACTTTCCGCCACGCAACCGATGTTTCATTACCATCTGCAGGGCGCACAACATCCAATTGAGGAATTGCTCGCAATGCTGAAAGGTGTTCTACCGGTTGATGCGTTGGACCATCTTCTCCTAAACCAATAGAGTCGTGGGTCCACACAAAAATATTAGGAACACCCATCAACGCCGCAAGACGAACTGCTGGACGTTGATAATCAGAGAACACAAAGAACGTGCCGTTGAACGGACGAGTCGGCGAAGAGAGTGCGATACCGTTGCAGATAGCCGCTGCAGCATGTTCACGGATACCAAAGTGCAAGACTCGACCATATGGGCTGGCATTCCAACTATCAGTGCTACGAGAAACAGGATTGAAAGATGACGCGCCGTCAATAGTGGTGTTATTAGAACCAGCAAGGTCCGATGAACCGCCCCAAAGCTCAGGGAACGTATCAGCAATAGCGTTGATAACTTTTCCAGAAGCGGCACGTGTTGCAATGCTTGAGCCAGCTTCAAAAGTGGGGAAAGCCTGCTCATAGTTTTCTGGAAGCTCACCGGCACTTAGACGCTCATAGAGTTTAGCTTCTTCAGGGTGCTCTTGCTGCCACTTTTCAAAGAGAGTGTCCCACTGCTGTCGAGACTGTTCTGCACGTTGCCGAACACTACGAGTATGCTCAAGAATCTCATCATCAATATAGAATGATTTTTCAGAGTCAAACCCAAGGACTTCTTTGGTTGCAGCAACCTCATCAGCACCGAGCTTAGAACCGTGAATACCGCCGGTATTCTGCTTATTGGGAGCAGGCCAACCAATAATAGTGCGTAACTCAATAATGCTGGGCTTATCTGTAACTTTTTTAGCCCGTGCAATTGCCTCATAGAGCTCTTCAACATCTTCAACGTAGTCACCACTACGCGTCCAGTCTACACGTGCAGTATCCCAACCGTATGACTCATACCGTTTGAGGATATCTTCTGTGAATGCGACGTCAGTGTCGTTTTCAATGGAAATATGATTGCGGTCAAAAATGACGACGAGGTTTCCAAGCTCCTGATGCCCAGCAAGCGCACAAGCTTCAGCTGTCACACCCTCTTGGACGTCTCCTTCAGAAGCAATGGTGTAAATAGTATGGTCAAAAGGTGACTGACCAGCAGGGGCTTCAGGATCGAAAAGTCCTCGCATGCGTCGTTGCGCATACGCAAAACCAACAGCAGAAGCTAGTCCTTGCCCCAACGGACCTGTCGTAATTTCAATACCGCGAGTATGACCGTATTCAGGGTGACCAGGAGTGAGTGCACCCCATGTGCGAAGAGCCTTGAGGTCGTCCATCTCAAGGCCATAACCACTCAGATACAGTTGAATATAAGCGGTAAGTGAGCTGTGACCGGGGGAGAGAATGAAACGGTCACGTCCTGCCCAACGATCATCACGGGGATCATGCTGCATGACCTTCTGATAGAGCAAATATGCAACGGGGGCTAAGCTCATTGCCGTGCCTGGGTGTCCCGAACCTACTTTTTCAACAGCATCTGCCGCTAAGATTCGGGCTGTATCAACAGCTCGTTGGTCCTTCTCTGTCCAATTGAGTTTCTGATCAAGATGTGGCACGTTGTCTCCCTTTCATAGAGATAGTGATGCGATACAGCGGTTACAGGAACGACATTAGTACAAATAGTTCAGGATGTTTAGCTGTACAACTGCACATTAAGTTAGTTCTAAGGATAATTGAAAATACGGCAGGAAGGAGGACTTTCCTCAACTTCTCGTGATGTCGGTTCTGTTCCTTAGCCTATTGCGTGCTTTATTATGATTATTCTTCTAAAAGGTATAGCATTGGTTTGACAGTCTGCTCCTTTAACATGCTCAAAATCGGTTGTAGGTATCCCCAAAGTAGAGGCAACACCACCGAAAAGAGCTGAAGAGTGAGGACTTAATCTCACCCGAGAAGATTTCACCATATGAAATACCCAACGGGAATACTAACTACACACATACAACGATTCTGGTAGGGAGCCCAACGTTAGTGAAGGGTCTAAGCACACATCGCGGCACTGAAGCTCAAACAACAGCATCAGACACGCCCAAAGGATCGCGCAAAGTGAGCCTTATGCGTAAGCTCATCGCCTATATTCACCTGACAAAACCTCAGGTGATTGAGCTTCTCCTCGTCACAACCGCCCCAACCATGATGTTTGCAGCGGGCGGAATGCCCCCCTTCTGGCTTATTATCAACACCATGGTTGGCGGAGCTATGGCAGCCGGCGCATCCGGTGCTTTCAACTGTTATATCGACAGAGAAGCAGACCGCCTCATGAAAAGAACAGAACGTCGCCCACTCGTCACCGGAGAAGTCAGCGACAAAGAAGCACTCATCTTTGCGTGGGCCCTAGCCATTATCTCGATTGTTTATCTATGGGTTCTCGTTAATCCTTTTGCAAGCGTACTCGGACTCATCGCTATCCTTCTTTACGTTGTGTTCTATTCGCTCTACCTCAAACGTCGCACCACACAAAATATTGTGTGGGGAGGCCTTGCCGGATGTATGCCCGTATTCATTGCGTGGGCCGCCGTCGAAAATACCATCAGTTGGGCAGCAGTAGTCCTTTTCACCGTCATCTTCCTCTGGACACCTCCACACTACTGGCCGTTATCGATGAAATACGCCGAAGACTACCAGCGAGCGGGAATCCCCATGCTTGGGGCTATCGCACCTGCTAAGAGCGTCTCTGTGCAAGTCGTCCTATACTCTTGGGCCATGGTAATTTGTTCTCTGCTCCTTGTCCCACTGGGCGGGGCAGGATGGGTCTATACCCTGACCGCTATTGCCAGCGGTGCTTGGTTCCTCTACCACTGCCACCGTCTGCACGCTTTAGCTATTGCTGGAGAAGCTACTAGCAGAACAGCAATGACTGTCTTCCACGGTTCCATTACCTATCTCACCGTACTCTTTATTGCTGTGGCGATTGACCCATTCGTCGGACACGCACTGATTACCTTATAAAACACCACATAACAAAGCAGGGGTGCCCCAGAGTTTTTCTGGGGCACCCCTGCTTTCATATCAAAATCATATAACAGTACGCTCTTGAGCCAACTGTCGTGACGACTGAGAAGCTATAACCAATTGACGCTCTGCAGCAGAAATAGCCGCCCACGTAAATAATGCAGAGCCTAGTAAATGCATCTCGACCAACCATACCGGAAGACCATTAAAGAACTGTATATACCCAACAATCCCCTGATAGACGACAACAGCTAGAACCCAATACCAGCTACGGCGTAGAGCCTGAGACCACTGATGTTTTCGTGCCAAATAGAGGGAACTAAGAATAACCATAAGATAGGCCCATACTGAGAAAGAATGCATCCGAGTCACTACCCACGGGTTAAAAGCATGCCGGTGTGCGCTCGGATCACCTGCGTGAGGCCCTGTACCAGTTGTTACTGTTCCCATAAAAATAAGGAAACACACCAACATCACACTGACCCAACCCAAATATTTAAGAAGAGCCGCGCCCTGAGGGACATCCTCATCCGTCATTCCCTCACACTCAAGAACGCCTGATTCAAAGTATCTACGTACCCGGTTCAGATAACACGCACCTAAGGCAATCATGATGGCAGAAAGCATGTAATGCGCTGTAACCATCCACGGGTTGAGTTTAAGCAGAACAGATAAACCTCCCACAACAGCTTGAACAGGGATTCCCCAAAGCAACAAGAGAGAAAGATTAAAAAGGTCCGAATACTGGTGTTGTGAGTGAGATAAACCTGTAAAAAGTTTCTTCCACCATTGAGACAACGAGGTTGCTTCAGGCAGAGCAATTCGAAGAATTGAGAGAAACGTCAAACCCGTAACAATAATTAAGACAAAGGTCAGCATTCGGTTACCAAACTCTACAAGACCATGAATACCCATCTCTGGGGTTGTTGTCCAAGAACCAGAAGACGTGCATTTAGGCCAGGTGTCACACCCCAGCCCCGAACCGGTAAGGCGTACAATACCGCCAGAAACAATCAAGACGATATTAGCGATGACCACAGCATAGGCCATTTTCAGAACATAAAGATTTGGTGTATACGGAAGGCACACAGAAATAAAATGTGCTTTTACCTCACGGATACGTGCTATAAGCGAAGACAAATAAACCACCTTCAGAGGGGATTGCAGGGTGTGATGTATTTATGCGGACCAACGGAAAAACTTTGTAGCTAAACCGACACAAAGCACCGTCCACATCAGAAGTACAAGATGAGGGATAAGAGCAAACTCATGAGATAAAAACTCAGCTCTCAGAGCATTACCTAGAGCGCCAGAAGGGAGAAAGTCCACAAGCCTTCCCGCAACACTCGGTAAATGGTGCGTAGGCAATAACGTACCGCCAACTGCCGCAAGAATAGCCCATGCCATATTGACGATAGCTAAAGTTGCCTCAGCACGTACCGTTCCTGCAATGAGCAACCCCAAAGCTGTAAAAGACGCCGCACCTAATAATAATGTGGGAAGAGAAGATATGACCGCACCCCACTGAGGAGACCAACCAAGCGTCAACGCCACCAATACAACAAGAACGTACTGAAGGCATAAAACACCTAAAACGGCACACACCTTTCCAACAATAAGACCAGTCTTTCCAAGAGGAGTCGTCGATAGAAAACGCAAAACTCCATAACGACGGTCAAAACCCGTGGCGATACCTTGCCCCGATAACGCAGTAGAAATAACACACAACGCGAGAACACCGGGAACCGCAATGTTGATACGAGTGCTGTGTAATTCTTGAGCAAAAGAATCTAAGAAACTTGTCCAACTCATCACATAGAGTGCCATGATGGGGAACGCAATATTGAGCATCAGCTGTTCACCATTTTTCAGCATGGCAACAAGCTCATACCGCCCCTGTGCACGTAAGCGTGTGCTCAAAGAAGCTGAACGCGGTGTCGAAATCATGATGAGGACGTTTCCTTTCCTGCGATATCAAGAAAGACATCTTCGAGGGTTCGTGAAGAAAGCTCCATACGTTGTGGGAGAAGTTGACGGGCCGCTAAACTTGCCGTTAGCTCAGCCAAAATACGGGGAGTAATCTCACCGGTCAGAGTATAAGAACCAGGATATGCGGTACTCAACGATAGACCTTTAGACGAAGTCGGTAAGAGCTGAGTAATACTCAAAGAATCGTCAGAGAGTGAAAAATGAAGTGTCTTAACATCTGTTGTTGACTGCTCAACAAGTTCAGGAACAGTTCCTTCTAATACGTTCCGTCCGGCACCAATAATATAAACATAATCAGCAAGCCGTTGAGCATCATCCAGCAGATGAGTTGTCAAAACAATAGCAGTACCCCGATTTTTCTGCTCGGTAATTAAATCAAAAACTACCTGACGAGAATGTGGATCAAGACCTGCCGAAGGCTCATCGAGAAAGAGAATCTCAGGTTTCCCAATAAGAGCTGCCGCAAAAGCAACCCGCTGGCGCTCGCCACCTGAAAGCCTCCTAATATTGGTGCCGTTAAAAGTGTCAATACCTAGCCGTTGAATCAGCTCGTCAAGAGGATACGTCTGCTGATACATCGCTGCGATGTGTTCAAGCAAAGGAATAGGGCGCAAAGATTGAGGTAACCCGCCATCTTGTAACATGATGCCAACTCGCGCCCGAAGCTCTGCAGAAGCACCCCACGGATTATGTCCTAGAAGATGAATTTCTCCGCTTTCGGGTTTTTGAATCCCCTGTGCACATTCTAAAGTAGTAGTTTTTCCTGCACCATTAGCACCAAGTAAAACGGTTACTTCTCCGGCAAGAGCTTCAAGGCAGATTCCATCTACTGCTCGAACTGTCCCTCGATGTGTTAGGTGATGAGGGTGTTTTTTGCGGTAGCTCTTTGAAGGCTTATATTCCTTGACTAACCGAGAAATTCTCAGTGAGGAGGGTTTCTCATCACTGGCTCGTGAACTCTTGTCTCTATCTTGTGGCACCGTATTATTCTACGTGCTCACACTAGAGTTTTTAGGTAATCGATAACCGAAAACTCCTTAATGATGCCTATAAAAACCTTGAAGAAACCTGTCTATTTCCCTTTCATAAGTTTGCGACACCGCTCTAAAAAATATTTTTCTTGTTGTGCACGGTAGTAAAAATTATTCTCAAAAAAGATTTTTAAAACAGCGTTTAATTTATAAATTAGCTAGTCAAAGCACCTTTTATTGTCTTTATTGGCTCTTGTAAAAAGGCATCAGTCTCGTTACTTGAGGGTGTTGATCAGTGCTAAAAGTTTCCGTCTGTGCCTAAGTGTGACACTCCTCTAATCTGAAGATAGGTAAACCTTACTAGAGAACTACTCATAATTAGGACATACTTTAGTTGTGTATTCAGCGAATCAAACTTCCAAAAAGAAGGTACCTGGTACGCGCAATGCAGAGACAGAAGAAAAAACTCGAGACAGAGTTTTGCGTGGCGTACTTAATCACGGTCCAGTTTCTGCTGCTAGTCTCGGCGAGGAACTCAATCTCACTCCTGCAGCGGTGCGTCGTCACCTCGACGCACTCGAAGCAGAAGAACTCATTGTCGTAGCGCCTCTCAAACAATACGGAGCCGGCGCAGGACGCCCTGCCAGACGATACGTCATTGCACCCCAAGGGCACACCCAGCTTGGCAACGACTATCTCGACATCGCTCGAGAAGCACTCAAAATGTTGCAACAACAAGTTGGAGAAGACGCACTACGCGCATTCGCCTCAGCAAGAGCTTCAGAGATGGAACAAAAATACCGTCCCATCGTTGAAGCGGCAGGGGAGAACATAGCCAACCGTGCACAAGCCCTTGCCGAAGCAATGACCCGCGACGGCTTCGTCGCAACCGCACAGGTGATGGAACCCCCGCGCGGCAGGACACTGCCTCGCCACCTACTGGCAAGTATCCAGCTCTGCCAAGGACACTGCCCTGTGCGAGACCTCGCAGAAGACTTCCAAATCTTCTGCGACCAAGAAACCAAAATTATTGCTGACTTACTGGGAGTGGATGTCCGCCGTCTATCCACCATGGCAGCAGGAGCACACGTGTGTACCACACACGTACCTCTAGCACGTGACATGAGTGAAAACAGCGAAACACAGGCAAAGAAATAAATATTCTTTCGACCATCACACAACTGATAGATTTCCTACAAGAAAGGCCATGATGACTGAACAAGTTGAACGTAACGTCAACAACACCGTCATTTCAGAGATTCTCGAGGCCAACCCTGAACTCGAAGGTATCGGTACCTACGAGTACGGTTGGAAAGATTCCGACGTAGCTGGTGCAACTGCTAAACGTGGCCTCGACGAAGATGTTGTACGCGACATCTCTGCAAAGAAGAACGAACCCGAATGGATGCTCAAAATGCGTCTTAAGGCACTCAAATTCTTCGAACGTAAACCCATGCCCACATGGGGTGCAGACCTATCAGAAATTGACTTCGACAACATCAAATACTTCGTGCGTTCTACCGAACGTCAAGCAGAAAGCTGGGAAGACCTCCCCGAAGATATTCGCAACACCTACGAAAAGCTCGGTATCCCCGAAGCAGAACGTGAACGCCTCGTTGCCGGTGTCGCAGCCCAGTACGAATCTGAGGTGGTCTACCACCAAATTCGTGAAGACCTCGAAAAACAAGGCGTCATCTTCGTCGACACCGACACTGCACTACGCGAACACGAAGACATCTTCCGCGAATACTTTGGCACCGTTATCCCCACCGGCGACAACAAATTTGCTGCGCTGAACACTGCTGTATGGTCTGGTGGATCTTTCGTCTACGTTCCTCCAGGAGTTCACGTCGAAATCCCTCTCCAGGCATACTTCAGAATTAACACTGAAAACATGGGACAGTTCGAACGTACCCTCATTATTGCTGATGAAGGCTCTTACGTTCACTACATTGAAGGCTGCACCGCACCCATCTACAAGTCTGACTCATTGCACTCAGCTGTCGTAGAAATCGTGGTTAAAAAGAATGCCCGTGTACGCTACACCACCATTCAAAACTGGTCCAATAACGTATACAACCTCGTCACCAAACGCACCATCTGCCATGAAGGCGCCACCATGGAATGGGTCGACGGTAACATCGGCTCTAAAGTCACTCAAAAATACCCCGCCGTATACATGGTTGGTGAACACGCTAAAGGCGAGACACTGTCCATCGCTTTTGCTGGTGAAGGACAACACCAAGACACTGGCTCCAAGATGGTGCATATTGCTCCAAATACCTCCTCTTCTATCATCTCTAAGTCCATCGCACGTAATGGCGGACGCTCTGCATACCGTGGCTTAGTGCAGGTTCGTGAAGGCGCAGCACACTCCAAATCAAACGTAGTCTGCGACGCGCTACTGGTTGACACCATCTCTCGTTCGGACACCTACCCCTATGTGGACGTACGAGAAGACGACGTCACCATGGGACACGAAGCAACCGTCTCACGCGTTTCCGAAGAACAATTGTTCTACCTCATGCAGCGAGGACTCAGCGAAGAAGAAGCAATGGCCATGATTGTTCGCGGATTCGTAGAACCTATCGCTCGTGAGCTCCCCATGGAATACGCTCTTGAACTCAATCGCCTTATCGAACTTCAAATGGAAGGATCTGTGGGCTAACGATGACAGCTAAAGAAACCATCACCCATAACTCTCCTGCAATCCCCGGAATGGACGATGAAGGAGAAAAGCTAGCGACTGAACACACTCATGACGACACCCTACGTGTCGAAACAGCAAGCGTGGACTCTTCACGTGCAGGACGTAAAACCTCCTATCGTGTAGAAGATTTTCCCGCACTTACCGGACGTGAAGAAGACTGGCGCTTTACCCCTCTCAAACGTCTCAAGGGTTTGCACACCGACGCGCTCACTGGAACGCCAATTGCAGCCTCTATCGATGCACCAGAAGCAGTACTGGTTGAGACTGTTTCACGAGAAGACTCACGTATCGGTTCTGCCGGTATCCCCGAAGACCGTGTTGCAGCGAACGCATGGTCACACTTCTCAGAAGCAACCATCATCACCATCCCTCAGGAGACTGAGCTAGACCAGCGCATCAACGTAGAAATTCACGGCGAACGCAGTGAACCTACCGCACAACACCTACTCATCGAGACGAAACCTTTCTCTCGTGCTGTGGTCGTACTACGTCATACTGGTTCTGCCGTATTGAGCCAGAACGTTGAGTTCGTCGTCGGTGATTCCTCCACCTTGACCGTTATCTCTCTTCAAGAATGGGACGATGATGCAGTTCACGCATCAGCACAATACGCCTCGCTTGGACGTGACAGCAGATTCAAACACGTGAGCATTTCACTCGGCGGAGACCTCGTTCGTGTTACCCCTTCAACGAAATTCAGCGCACCCGGTGCCGAAACTGAAATGTACGGATTGTACTTTGTTGATGCCGGTCAGCACCTCGAATCACGACTCTTTGTCGATCACAGTGTTCCTCGCTGTAAATCCCGTGTGACCTATAAGGGTGCGCTTCAGGGACGTAACGCCCACTCCGTATGGGTTGGCGACGTCTTAATCGGTAAAGAAGCTGAAGGAACCGACACCTACGAGCTCAACCGTAACCTTCTTCTTGAAGACGGACCTCGTGCAGACTCTGTGCCAAACCTAGAAATTGAGACTGGTCTTATCGAAGGCGCCGGACACGCATCAACTACAGGTCAGCTCGATGAGCAGCACCTCTGGTACCTACAAGCTCGCGGTATCCCCGCAGACGAAGCTCGTCGCCTTGTCGTGCGTGGATTCTTGAACGAAATCATTCAGCAAGTACGTATCCCTGAGTTGGAAGAACAACTCATGCAAGCTCTTGAAGCAGAACTTGCAATCAGCAATAACTAACGGTTACGACGGTACAAAAGTTTTTAGGAGAACAATGTCTACTCTCGAAATTAAGGAACTCTACGTTTCTGTCATCCTTGACGATGAAAACTCTAAGCAGATTCTCAAAGGCGTTAACCTCACCATTAACTCCGGTGAAATCCACGCTATTATGGGCCCTAACGGTTCTGGCAAATCTACTTTGGCAGCAACTATCGCCGGTCACCCCAAATACCGTGTAGATTCCGGTGAGATTCTCCTCGACGGTGAAGACGTCACTGAAATGTCTGTTGATGAGCGTGCTCGTGCAGGTCTTTTCCTTGCTATGCAGTACCCTGTCGAAATCCCTGGTGTGACAATGTCTAACTTCTTGCGTTCGGCAAAGACTGCTATTGACGGTCAAGCACCAGCTCTACGCACTTGGACAAAAGATGTCAAAGACGCTATGGGCAAGCTCAAAATTGATGCAGACTTTATCTCTCGTAACGTCAATGAAGGCTTCTCTGGTGGCGAGAAAAAACGTCACGAGATTCTTCAGCTTGAACTGCTCAAACCAAAGTTTGCTGTTCTTGACGAAACTGACTCAGGTCTTGACGTTGACGCATTGAAGATTGTTTCTGAAGGCGTTAACCGTGCTCACCAAGATAACGATATGGGTGTTATGCTCATTACTCACTACACTCGTATCCTTCGTTACATCAAGCCTGAATTTGTTCACGTTTTTGTTGACGGACACATGGTAGATCAAGGCGGTCCTGAACTTGCAGACCGTCTAGAAGAAGAAGGCTACGTTTCCTACCTCGGTAAGTAACGAACGAAAGGGACCTACCCCATGGATGAGACAACCGCAGCTGGTCGTCCCTCACAAGAGGAGCTTGAAGAAGTCCTCAAAAATGTGATTGACCCAGAACTTGGCGTGAACATCGTTGACCTTGGCTTACTCTACGGTATGCGTTGGAATGACGAGGGCGTCCTTGTTCTTGACATGACACTCACAACAGCAGCATGCCCGCTACAAGACGTTATTGAAGAGCAGGTTAAACAAAACCTTGAACTCATCCTTGACGCTTGGCATGTGAACTGGGTGTGGATGCCACCGTGGGGTCCTGAACGTATTACTGAAGACGGACGCGATATGATGCGTGCTTTAGGGTTTAATATCTAATGACTTCATGCATAGATTAGAAACCTATATGTGATTGCCTTGGTGCAAGAATGAAAAGTTATTCTTGCACCAAGGCAATCTGCTCTTAATAGCGTGTTCTATAGCTCTATTATCAAAGAACGTGTAGAAGACGAGGTGTTCTTGATAAGTCGTACTAGACTAAATAAATACGTTTACTTTAGGTGAAAGGTTTTTCCTTGATTACTGTTTCTGACCTCGAACTAAGAGCCGGAGCTCGCCTGCTCATGGAAGAGGTAAACTTCCGTATTGATAAAGGCGATAAAATTGGTCTAGTGGGACGTAACGGGGCCGGAAAAACCACCATGACTAAAGTCCTTGCAGGGATAACACTACCTGCCGGTGGCGATATAATACGTCAAGGAAAAATTGGTTACCTTCCTCAAGACCCAGCCATCGATGATATGTCTCAACTGGCAAAAGACCGTATTTTCTCTGCTCGTGGATTAGACGGAATATCACGTAAAATGCGCCAAGCGCAAGAAGAAATGGCCAGCGAAGACCCCGATATTTGTGCTCGTGGAATGCGCCGGTATGACCGTCTTGAAGCAGAATTCATCGCCGGTGGGGGATACGCCGCAGAATCAGAAGCTGCCTCAATTACTAACAATCTTGATTTACCTGAGCGTATTCTCAACCAGCCGTTGTCCACACTTTCTGGTGGGCAACGTCGACGTGTTGAGCTAGCACGCATCCTATTTTCTGACGCAGATACGATGCTCCTTGACGAGCCAACCAACCACCTTGATGCTGATTCTGTGATGTGGCTTCGAGAATTTCTTAAAAACTTCCAAGGCGGATTATTGGTCATCAGCCACGATGTAGAGTTAATGGAACTGGTCGTCAACAAAGTGCTATACCTTGACGCAAACCGTTGCCTTGTTGATGTCTACAACATGAGCTGGAAGAACTATCTGAACCAACGTGAACAGGACGAAGCTCGTCGCAAACGTGAACGTGCCAACGCACAGAAAAAAGCTTCAACCTTGATGGAACAAGCACAAAAAATGCGCGCCAAGGCAACGAAAGCGGTTGCTGCTCAGCAAATGATGAAACGTGCCGAACGTCTAATGCGCAGCGTAGAAGAAGAACGGATCGTTGATAGAGTGGCAGCTATCCGATTCCCTTCACCAGCACGATGCGGTAAAACCCCCATTACGGCAGAAAGCCTCTCAAAATCCTACGGTTCTTTGGAAATCTTCACCGACGTAGATTTAGCAATTGACCGTGGCTCTCGTGTCGTGATTCTCGGATTCAACGGTGCCGGAAAAACTACGTTACTTCGTATGCTTGCGGGGGTTACCACTGCCGATACTGGTGAAGTGAACTACGGTCACGGCGCAAAAATTGGGTATTTTGCTCAGGAACATGAAGTCCTTGACCCAGAACGGTCCGTAGTGGAGAATATGCGTTCGGCTGCACCAGATCTTGACGACACCGAAGTCCGTACCATTCTTGGATCTTTCTTATTCTCTGGAGACGACGTCGATAAACCAGCGGGAGTACTCTCCGGTGGCGAAAAAACACGACTATCTCTTGCAACGTTAGTTGCTTCATCAGCAAATGTTTTACTACTCGATGAACCAACCAACAACCTTGACCCCGCATCACGTTCAGAGATTCTTAAAGCTCTAAAAACATATGAGGGAGCAATTGTCATGGTTTCACACGACGAAGGTGCTGTTCGAGCCCTCAACCCAGAGCGTGTATTACTATTACCAGACGGTGTCGAAGACCACTGGAACAAGTCATACGAAGATCTCATTGCTCTGGCATAAGAGACAATTACCACTCGAAAAAACCACTTAACGATATAAACACCCACACGATATATAGCATCAGTGCCACGGCGAGAAATTGCTCTCGTCGTGACCCTGACGCCCCAAGAATAGGTAACGCCATATTGCCAGATTTTTTCCAGAAAATGGATGAAATAGGAGCTTTGATAGTTAACGGCCATAATAGGTTAACTCCACGTCGAGTCAGCGCGTCTCCCAGAATATGAACGCTTGAACCCACACCAATCACTAGAGGGAAAAACTCTATAGGTTGTGAAGAATAATAGGTAAAAGAAGCAACAGCGACAGCACCTAACCAGCCGCCTGGTGCACCAAAAGTTCGTAATGCTAAACCGCCAGCATACGCAACCAGAATAATAGATAACCAAGGAATTCCCCACCATAAATAGTGAGGGGAGCTCAAAGCCAGTGCCCAAAATATTCCTACTCCGATGAACGAATGAGTGCCTTGACGATGGCCTCCACTCAACCGCTGTACTACGGCACATATCCAACCGGATAAAGGAGGTATTGAACGGGCAATAGTTCCATTTCGATGGTCAATATCGGGGAGCATGCCTGCTCCTGCACACGCCAACGTTGTCACAAATATCGTAGGATGATCTGTAATCGGTACGACGCCATGATGAACTAACGCTAACCATGTTGCTGCAGCACTTAGAGAATGCGTATACCCCATCATCTTTATCTCACTCTCATCAAAGGCAAAGATAAAAGATAACATATTCTCTAATCAGAGCGCTATTTGGGGGAGCTATTGGTTGTCATACGCTTCTAATAAAGCATCCTCTTCTTCCTCATCACTGGGGCGAGCCCGTTTTTTCTGAATCCGAGGGCGAACAATAGACTTCATATGAGCCGGCATATCATCTGCCATCTCCATCTTACGAAGAACAACTTCTTCATCTTCTTCGCCAATATAATTTCCCTGATCATCATAAAACTGGCGATAATACTGCTCTAACTCTGCAGCCACCTGACGGTCAATCTCATCATTACGCACTTTCTGACGAGCTAACCAAATAAAGGCAATATAACTCATCGCCGCAAAAACGTACCACTGCACAGAATACGAAAGGTTAGGCCCCACATCTAGTTCGGGCTCTTTAAGCTTCTCAGGAGCAATAGCTGGGGCGGGGGACTCTGTTGCCAGAATCCCATAAGCTCCTTGAGCAATATCTAACCCCGTATGCTTTGCAGCCTCCTGCAAATTGATAGAAGGAATCTGACCAGCCGGAGAATCTTTACCCGTCGATAACTCGCCACGATGAACCCTGACCACAAGAGAAACCTCCCCCTGAGGAGCCACCGGAATATCGATATTTTCGGCTGCGGCGTCAAAAAGATCTGCTGGAATCCACCCGCGATCAACCAACACGACCGTTGAACTATCAGATACTCTAAAAGGCACTAACACCTCAAAACCGTTTAACCCCTCAAAAGGACGGTTACGCACAAGAAGCGTCTGCTCTGAAAGATACTCTCCACGAAGACTCACCGGATGCCACTGCTCAGATACCTGAAAATCATCAAAGATATGAGGTACCTCAGCCAAAGAGTGTGCAGGAGCATGATAATTATTTGTAATCAGAGAATTCTTATAATCTAAAGCTTCCTTACGGCCCATCTGCCATTGAGCAAGATAAAGGCACAACACCGAAAATAAGACACAAAAAATGAAACCAGCAATCCACTTACCAGAGAACAAAAACCTGTACACCATCACCACATGCTTTCAAAACCTATAACAGGGGGATTACGCTCGCTTCATCCTACGTGAGAGAACCTCATACTAGTCTACCGTGAAGCAAAACCCTCAACGAACGCTACAGCTCATCCTCTACCGAAAAAGGTAAAGTCTCCTTTAGAAAAGATCGAGAGCCAAGAAAATCCTCTAAAAATTGACGATGTGCAGAACACGCTAACCATACTTTGCGACGCTCAGGAGCATGAACTTTAGGGTTATTCCAGAGAAGTTTCCACTGCGCCAACTCCTGACAACCACGACGTGAACAACAAGGCATAGGAGCCTCGAACGGACTATCAGGAAGCTGACCCGACTCCGATAAAGCACCAAGAATATCCACTACGCGTCACGTCCTAAAGAATCTGACGAGGAAATAACCTCACCATCAATCACCCACACATCATCTGAACCATTCTCAAAAGTATCGTGTTCAGACGAATGCGTCACTGTATCTGCACCAAGAGCTAACCGCTGTTGTTCAGAAGGATCATACGGCGAAAAATCACTACCAGCACCACGATGATGACCGTTAGCAACAACTACAGCAAACCACGGCAAGAGAGCAGCACCCATAAAGAACACCACTGACACCCACCCATGCGTAAGTACCGCACCAATAATACAGACCACACGCAACGCCATCTTTATTGAATATAAACGCCAGCGTTGATCAACACTTTCCGAATGAGGACTAGGCGCTTGAGTAATGGAATATACTTCAGGCTCAGAAGAACCCACATACCCTAACTGCTCAACATCTTCTGCTGTCCAATATTTTTTTGACATCTCGCCTCCCTTCCTCAATTTCACAGAGCACTACGCACACACCAGTCTAGAACTTTATCCAGAGAACACAACAACTTTTATGACACTTAAACCAGCAAGTGCAACTAAGAATAGAATTCTCCACAAAAACCCACAATATCCTCGAAAAAGCTTTTACCAGCAAAAACAACTCCAGTAACCACAGCCCAAAAAGCGTAGTATTACCCACAAGACACTACGACCAACCACCAGAAAAGAACAACATGACAGAACAAACACCTAAAACCATCCTCGTCACAGGCGGAAACCGCGGTATAGGATACGCCATCGCACAAGCCTTCAAAAACCAAGGACACAACGTCTGCATCACCTACCGCAGCGGAGAAGCCCCGCAAGAATTCTTCAGCGTCAAAGCCGATGTACGAGACACCGAATCCATCAACGCCGCCTACGAACTCATCGAAAAAACCTACGGGCCAGTAGAAATGCTCATCGCGAACGCAGGTATCACCCGTGACACTCTCCTTATGCGCATGACCGAAGAAGATTTTACCGACGTCATCGACACCAATCTCACCGGAGCTTTCCGCGTCGTACAACGAGCCACCAAAGGAATGCTCAAACTGAAACGAGGACGTATTATCTTCATTTCCTCCGTCGTAGGACTCTACGGAAGTGCCGGACAAACAAACTACGCAGCCTCAAAATCTGCCCTTATCGGAATGGCACGCTCCATCACCCGAGAACTCGGCGCTCGCAACATCACCGCTAACGTTATCGCCCCAGGTTTTGTTAACACTGAGATGACTGCTGCTCTACCCGAAAAAGTTCAGCAACAATATCGAGACGCTATCCCCGCCAAAAAATTTGCTGAACCAGAAGATATCGCACACGTGGCAACATGGCTTGCCAGCGAACAAGCCCATTACATCAGCGGTGCAGTAATCCCCGTAGACGGCGGATTAGGCATGGGACACTAACAACGCTTTATCGAAAGGTACTAAGACGATGACAGAACTACAGCAAAAACACATTATTATTACGGGCTCTTCACGAGGAGTCGGCGCAGACACCGCAGAAATACTTGCCGGTCAAGGAGCACGGGTTGTTGTTAACTATCGCTCTAAAGCTCCAAGAGCGCAAAAAGTTGTACACGCAATTCATGAAGCAGGTGGCGAAGCCATCGCTATTGGTGCAGACATCACAATAGAAGCAGAAGCACAGAAACTCATCCATGATGCAGTTACAGAATACGGGCCCATTGACTACCTCATTCTTAACGCCTCAGGCGGTATGGAAAGTGGAATGCCAGAGGACTACGCTATGGTTCTCAACCGTGACTCACAACTACGTCTAGCCCGCTTAGCAGCTGAACATATGAACCCTGGCGCACGTATCGTCTTTGTGACCAGCCACCAAGCGCATTTTATTCGTGAAGTTTCTACCATGGCAGAATACCAGCCTGTGGCAGAATCAAAACGCGCAGGAGAGGACGCACTTCTCGCAGAGGTTCCAACACTCAACGAGCAAGGGATCTCTTTGGTTGTTGTTTCAGCCGATATGATTGAGGGAACTGTGACTGCAACCTTATTGAACCGGTTGCATCCAGGAGCGCTAGAGCAGCGTCGTGAAGAAGCCGGAAAACTATACACTGTTCATGAGTTTGCTCAGGAAATTGCGCGGATGGTGACAGAAGATGTCCCCAGCGGGCATATTGAATTAGTCGGCGGCGCACAAGGCTTTATCCAAGACTAAAAATTCCTAATATTGTGAGTCTCTTTCGGTAAGAACAACTCTTACCGAAAGAGACTTTTTAAAGACCCATAAAATGTAGTACGGCATCTAAACGCAAGAAATTGAGCTGAACATCAGATGCTAACTGAAGTGAAGGCTTAGCGCAGAAAGCTACACCTAAAGCAGCCTCTTCCAACATGAAAATATCGTTGGCTCCGTCTCCGATTGCAACAACATGAGATAGCGGAACGTTTTCTTCTGCAGCCCACTTTTGAAGATACAAACGTTTAGCCTCTGGTGTAACAACTTCACCTATGACTTTTCCGGTGAGTACCTGCTGAACAATATCTAACGTATTAGCGTGTGCGTAGTCGAGACCAATACGATGAGCCAAAGGGTGAAGAATATGGGTGAAACCACCAGAGACGGCCGCAATCTTATGACCTTTTGAGTGGAGAGCCTCGATAAGACGTAAAACTCCGGGCGAGAGCGTTAATTGATGTATGACATGTTCAATAGCTTGCTTGGGAACGCCTTCGAGCGCTTTCACTCTCTCCCTGAGCGACTCCTCAAACACAAGGTGCCCGTTCATTGCGCGCTCAGTGATTTCCTGAACGTGCTCTGCTTTGCCAGCGTGTCGTGCCAGCTCATCAATAACTTCTTCTCGAATAAGCGTTGAATCGACATCTAAAACTATGAGCTTTTTTGCGGAGGTATAGAGTTCTTCTTGGACGGCATGAATGCTTAACCTTGCAGTATTCGTCACCTGTTGGTTGAGTTCTTTTCGGAGTTCTTGTATCGAGCCGTCATATTGTGCACGGACCTGTACCATCTGGTAACCGGGGCCAGAGGCTTCTTGCAAATGGTGAATGGGGGAGAATACCTCTGATACTTGGTGGGAATCTACCGATAAAGAGGGTATAGCTGAAACGGTCTGAGAGAGATGGGTATGTTGTTGCGAGAAGAACTCTGGTTCGGTGCATAAGGAAGTTATACGTACGGCAATGCTCATAAGAGTTAGTGTACTCAGCCTGATGAGATAGAGAGCGTAACTATGGCCATATAACAGAAGTATTGTTCGTTGAATGTCCAAAGAGAGTGTTGAGAACCGTTAGAGTTAAAGATATGAGCGCAGTTCTTGATTTTGTACAGGTAGATGTTGTCCGTCAGCAAAAGAATCTTTTGCACCATGTTAATTGGACGGTTAACGAGGGAGAGAAATGGATTGTCCTTGGTCCGAACGGGGCAGGAAAATCTACTCTTCTTGCTATTGCTGGTGCACGTTTGCACCCAACGAGCGGGATGGTCGATATTCTTGATGAGATTCTTGGTGCCGTAGATGTCTTTGACTTGCGTCCGCGTATTGGTATTTCTTCCTCCTTCCTTGCTGCGACTATTCCAGATGAGGAGAAAGTACTCGACGTCGTATTAACGGCAGCATATGCAGTCTCTGGTCGTTGGAACGAGGAATACGATGCGTTAGATGACACACGTGCAGAAGAATTGCTACGTGACTGGGGTATCGCAGATTTGGCGCAGCGTCGTTTTGGAACCTTGTCTGAAGGCGAAAAGAAGCGTACGTTGATTGCTCGAGCATTGATGACAGACCCAGAACTTCTTCTCTTAGATGAGCCTGGTGCTGGTATGGATATTGCTGGACGTGAAGATTTAGTGCAACGCCTACATCATCTAACACAAGACCCATATGCTCCAGCGACTGTTTTGGTCACTCATCATCTTGAGGAGATTCCCGCTGGTTTTACCCATGCTCTCTTGCTTCGTGAAGGTGAAGTTATCGCCTCTGGCGATATTGCTACAACCATTACGGCTGAGAACTTGAAAAAAACGTATGGTATGGATTTTGAATTGACCATTAACGCTCAAGGGCGTTATTCTGCTTTCGCAAAAAACTCTTAATGCACAGTTTAAGCTGTCATGCATAGTGTTCTAAATCAAAGAAAGAACCTTCTTCATCATGGGTAGAAAAAAGCAGCTTTCTGAGCAAGATATTTATGAGCGAAAACAGCGAGTATTCTCTTGCGCAAATGTTCTTCCGACCGCTGAGATGAGCGTTGAACACCGAGAATACTTTCACGCATTGACTGATGTTCATTTGCGGAAGCTGGCAGAACCTCAATGGGGTATCTATATTGCAGAATCATCAAAGGTTGTTCGCCGATCAGTTGCTGCAGGGCACCATATCGTAGCTATGGTCATGAGCGAAAAATGGGCGGATGATCTTCTCGACGTGATTATTTCTCACCCCGAGGCTGTTTGCTACGTCGGCAGCGAAGACGAACTAGAGGCAATTGTCGGCTTCCATCTACATCGTGGTGCTCTTGCCGCGGTACGCCGCCCTGAGCCGTTGAGCATTGATTCTTTAGTTTCTGGTGCTCATCGTGTGGCAATTTTAGAAGATATTGTGGACCATACGAATGTTGGTGCTATTTTTCGTTCGGCTGCAGCCTTATCAGTAGATGCGGTTCTAGTGACTCCTCGATGTGCTGATCCACTGTACCGTCGTTCTATTCGTGTTTCGATGGGAACGGTATTTCAAGTTCCGTGGGGTCGTCTTCAATCATGGCCTGAAGATCTTGATGTGCTTCATTCATTAGGTTTTCGTAGTGCAGCGTTTGCCTTGTCTCAAGATTCTTTATCTCTTTCGGAATTGTCTGCACGTGATGATAAAAAGCTTGCACTGATTTTTGGTTCTGAAGGTCATGGGCTGGCGTCTAGAACTTTGGCTGCGGCCCAAGATACCGTGATGATTCCAATGGCAGGTCAGGTTGATTCTCTCAATGTTGCAGCCGCTAGTGCCGTAGCATTTTGGGAGACACGCTATCAAAAGTGACGTATTTCTTGGCGTTGGTACGCCATCTGTGTCTCAGAAGTGCTATTGTTGTTAGCTGGTTGTAAAACTACTGAAACATTCGTTTCAGTGACTGATCATAGTTTCTGGCAAAATCCAGAAGCACTAAAGAAAGTATAATTATGAAGGCTGAAATTCACCCAGACTACAATCCCGTTATTTTCCGCGACCTTGCATCTGGCAAGAGCTTCCTTACCAAGTCAACCATGACTTCTGCGAAAACTGAGAAATGGGAAGACGGCAACGAATATCCTGTTGTTGAGGTTGAAATTTCCTCTGAATCCCACCCGTTCTACACTGGTAAACAGCGTATTATGGACTCCGCTGGTCGTGTTGAGCGCTTCAACGCACGCTTCAAGAACTTCGGTAAATCCGCATAAGTTTAGATTGAGAAATCAGAATCACACCTCACACAGGTTTTTGTCACCTGTTGTGGGGTGTTTTTCTATATTCGGTAGCTACAATGAGAGTGAACGACTCTGTTTTCTATCGTCGTATCACACCGAAGAACACTCACACCTAGGAGAACACTCATATGGCAGAACCCTCACCGGAGACAGCCCCACAGAAAAAAAGCAAAAAAGGAAAAATCACATTGGGTGTTTTACTCACCCTCTTGCTGATTCTCGGTATTGCCGGCTGCTCCTATGTCGCTTCCATCAGCTCCGCATGGAATAACGGCACTCAGAAGTTTAGCGAAGAACAGGTATTCCCCGGCGACGACGGTGCTGTCAATGAAGAAACTCTCAAAGAGTTCAAGAAAAATTACGAAGCTGCGCAGACTAAGGTAACTGAGTCTGAAGAAGGCAAACACGAGGAATCTTCTGATCAAGAGAAGACAGAAGGTACGAAGGACAAAGACGAGGAACAATCTAAAGATTCTCACAAATCGGAAGATGCTCAAAAGAAGCACGATTCAGATACCTCAAATACTCGTGCATCACGCGATAAAGGGAAAATCGTTAATTCACAAGGTATTAATAACGTCACAGAACATGATTCTGATGGCGATGGTATCCCAAACTCCGTTGAGGGTGGTGCTGTCACTCCTCGTCCCGCAGCAACGGGAGCAAAAAATATTTTGCTCCTAGGTAGCGACTCTCGTGCCGGAACAGCAGAATCAATCCATGTGAGTGGACAGCGAGCTGACACCATTATGATTCTTCACGTTCCCGGTGGTGGAGCTGACCCTTACCTGATCTCCATTATGCGTGATACATGGGTTAACATTCCCGGGTACGGTGCAGCAAAAATTAACGCTGCCCTGAACTACGGCGGTGTCGGACTACAAATTGCAACACTCGAACAGCTCCTTGGCGTGCGTATCGACCACGTTGCTGAGATTGACTTTTCTGGTTTCAAAAGCCTGACTGACGCGCTCGGAGGTGTAACTGTACAGGTTCCTTTCAGCTTTACTGCTGATTCTTATAGCTTCACTGCAGGACCTAACCATATGAATGGTAACCAAGCTCTTGCTTTCGTCCGTCAACGTTACGCCTTTAGCGACGGTGACTACCAACGTGTACGTAACCAACGTGCATTTATGCGCGGTTTGCTCCAAACAATTACTTCTAAGGGAGCTTTCACCAGCGCAACAGAGCTTCGCTCCGTGATTGATTCTATTGCTCCTTATGTAACGGTAGATAGCGGGTTGAGCGCATCTGCGCTCTTCTCCATGGGAGCACCCTATATCTCCTCTGGCGGTACTCGGATGCATATGCTCACCCTTCCTAACGCGGGAACGGGCTGGTCTGTTGACGGGCAATCTATCGTAGTGCTTGATAGCAACGCTACAGCTGCACTCTCACAAGCACTACGTTCTCACACGATGGGCTCATATACAGCGGTATACGGTGAAGACTAAAACTGCATAAGAACTCGATGAAAAAATGAGTCAGTAAGGCGAATACGAGACCTCTCGTATTCGCCTTACCTATTACTCGACAAAAATAGAGGGGGTCTTCTTTCACACGCACAGTGGAAGAAGACCCCCCTCAAAAGTCTATTGAGGAGCAATAATTACTTTTCGTGTTCTTCTACATCATCTTCATCGTAATGTTCATAGCTTTCATCATCTTCGGGTGTTCTTCCCATAAAAAGACCAAGAAGTGCCAAAGAGAAACCTAAGACAATGCTAATCAGTCCAAGCATCGGATAAGAGAAGACAAGAACTACCCCAAAGAGTAACACTGCTGCACCAACGATTCCCATCAAAATGGATACTCGTCGGTTGGGGTTTAGCTCAGCCAACGTATCGTGTTCTTCTACCGATTCTTCATCTGAATGATGGCGAGAAGAACTGAACGGGCTCACAAAGCCAGAACGTTTTTTCCGTTGAGGAGTCTGAGCGTCAATTTCACCCTGAGTCGGCACATAAACCGTTGTGACTTCGTAGTCATCAGCTGGGTCTAAGAGCTCTGGAACGTTGTTGGGCAACTCTTCGTACCATTCTGATGGTAAATCTTCTGCACGAACAGCCTGTACGGTTAGTGATAGTTCAAAAGAATTTCCACGAATCGTTCCCCACGCACTGGTGAGCTTATTTTTTTCAAATGCATAGCGAATGACCGGTGCTAATTGTTCAGACATCTGAGTGCTCAGACGCCCTACTTTTTTACGGTCATGGAATACTTCTACGGAGTCAATAAAGTTACCGTCACCTTGGCGTAGACGGTTTGCTTCAAGCGTGAGAATGACACGTCCTTCACCGCTCGGTGGAAGAATTGAATGAAGATATTCTGCATGGTTTTTCTCGTCAAGAACCTTCATTGAAGGGCCTTGAGGTAGAAGAGTAGCTTGCGTGGGCGCATTATTGAGCGGGAACAAAGATCCTGGTGCACTCAGCGAAAGAATGCCTGAGCTTTCAATCATGTTGTGCCCAGATTTTCTCCGTGCAACCGCGGAAAGTTGTAGATGTGCTACTGCATCATACCCAGAGGCGATAACGCGAGTAATGGGATTCCAATAGGATTTAGAATCTTGAGGATGTAAACGGCCGATTTTGAGTTCATCAACGTAAACAGCGATACTTCCCGGTTCATAGGGGTTATCTGGCTCTGGTACTAGACGGGCTTGCCCGTTCCACACTCGTTCACGGTCCATCTGGAGCTCTTCAAAGACCTGAAGAATCTCGGCATCGTAGAAGTCATGAGTAATGACTTCAACTGTTCCACGATCACCCAGTGCATAATCGGTCAAAGTGTTGCTCCTTTATCCTACAGTTTTACTCACCTAATAGCTTCTCATGAATTGCCGGTTTAGCACTAACAATTTAGTGCTAAACCGGCAACAAGTTTTTCAGATGAGAGTATTTACACAGACTCTGCGTTGAATTGCTGTGCTTTGAGTGCACGTTGGCTTTGGTCG
The DNA here is from genome assembly GCF_048512865.1 of Rothia sp. P13129. Classification (NCBI taxonomy): domain Bacteria; kingdom Bacillati; phylum Actinomycetota; class Actinomycetes; order Micrococcales; family Micrococcaceae; genus Rothia; species Rothia sp. P13129. The sequence goes on along the minus strand of NZ_JBLXYA010000009.1, from coordinate 57,438 downwards.
AGATGCTCTAGAACCAAACGACGTAACGCACCCGGCGCTTCGTGATTATCATCAAGCCACTGTTGTGCCCCTAAAATAACAGGGTTTTGCTCAATCTTTTGGTCAGTGTGGAAATCGACCTGAGGGAACAACCCCGAGACAACGCGTGTCGCCATGCCAATGGAACGGGTTGTCCATACTTCGTTGAGGGAACTAAAGTACCGCTGAACCAATGACGGACATAAGCGATATCCTCCATGCTGGAATCCACGTGCTGTTGCTGTGAGAATATCGTTCGATACATCTGTTTGGGTCAGAACACGTTCAAAAGCTGCCAATTTAGCATCTTGATCAGGTAAGGAAGCTTGAGCCTGCGCATAGCTACGTTCGGAGATGGAACCGGGCAACTGCTGTTGTTGCTGTTGAAGTTCTTCTACGCTGGTGAGCCCATGAACGCTTAAAGCGATGAGAGCATTCCACCCTAACGTGGAGTTAAGTTTTAGCCCTTGAATCTCGGTGGAGAGGGTGGGTTCTTCAGAGCTAGCATAACGAGCAATATGGCGTACGAGGGATTCTCCGTTGAGACTGTGGGTGCTTGCTTCTAAGAAAGCGCGAGTAATGATTAGCTGCTCATCACTTCCCTCCGGCGCCTGATGCAAGGCTGTTTTAAGAGAATCTGTGAACTGATTCCATAGCTGTTTTCGGAGAGCCGGTTGCGCATAACTTGAAATAGCAAGGTTTGTTTGAGCTAAGAGGTTTGAAAGAATCACTGAAACTGGTTCTGAGCCGAGTGACTTTTCGACTGCTGTTAAAAACTTTTCAACTTCAAGGGATCCGTCTCTGACTTGATTCCACAGGCTGCTCCAGATAATGCCTCGTGTGAGAGGATCTGCAATAGTGTGTACATGTGATAGTGCAAGTTCTCGACCGTTTTCCTCGCTAATGACAGTTTTAGCGTAGGTCAAATCGCCACTATTGAGTACCAAAAGATCTGCTTGCGCGACGTGTGCTCTTTCTTCCTCATTGAGTGGCAATTCCATGTCTTCAACGGGGCCAGCTGGAATAGAACATTCGATAAGGCTCGTTGAGATAAGCTGATTCTCCTGAAGCTGGAATGTTTCTAGGAGCAGGTGGTGGGGCCTGCCGAGCTCTGAAGGGACATCCTCTGGTAGAACCTGCGAGAGCGTGAGTGATTTAAACTCTTGTTGCTGAGTATAGTGACGTTCCACGATGAGGGTGCTTAACCCACTCGTCTGTAACCATGCTTGCGCCCATGTGTAAACGTCTTCGGTAGAGCATTCATCGAGTACTTTAAGAAAATCGTTGAGGGTGGTGTTTGAACCTGCGTGACGTTGGAAATAAAGACGTGATGCGGCGATAAAGGTGTCAAATCCAACGTAGGAAACGAGTTGTTTGAGTGCTGAGGAACCCTTTGCATAGGTAATTCCATCAAAGTTTTGTTTTGCAGCTTCAAGGTTTTGGATATCTGCCACAATGGGGTGGGTCGTTGGAAGCTGGTCTTGAGTATATGCCCATGCTTTACGTTGGTTAGCGAAGGAGACCCAAGCGTTATTAAAGCCTGCCGCCTCATGTGCTCCAAGAGTGCCCATATATTCTGCAAATGATTCTTTGAGCCATAGGTCGTTCCACCATTTCATGGTGACGAGGTCTCCGAACCACATATGAGACATTTCGTGGCAGATAACGTTTGCCCGTGCCTCATATTGGGCTTCTGTCGCTCCAGATTCAAAAATATAGGATTCGGTGAAGGTCACAAGCCCAGGGTTTTCCATGGCACCAAGGTTGTACTCGGGTACGAATGCTTGCTGGTATTGGGGGTAGGGGTATGGGGTGTCAAAGAGCGTCTGGAAGAAATCTAGTCCTGCTTTAGTGATGGTAAAGATATTGTCGTAATCAAAATATTCTTTCAGAGAGTGACGGCAATAAGCCACTAGCTCGAATGATGAATCTGAGGCTTCTGTGTGTGGGGTGTAGTGGTCATATGCGGCAAAATACTCGCCTGCAAGGATTGCCGTAATGTAGGTTGAGATTCTTTCGGTGGGTGCAAAAACTCGTTTGGTGATGTTTTCGTCTGTGGGGTCTGGTATTTCTTCTATGAGTGGGGTGTTCGATGAAACAACCCAATCTTTAGGGGCTGTAATACGGAAGTTGAAGATTGCTTTGAGGTCGGGCTGCTCAAAGTTGGGGAAGACTCTACGGCAATCTGCTGGTTCGTATTGGGTATAGAGGTAGATTTTTCCGTCTTTGGGGTCGAGATAACGATGTAGTCCTTCGCCCGAGCGTGAGAAGAGTGAGCGCCCATGAATGGTGAGGATATTTTCTGCGCGTAATCCGGTGAGTACAATGCGTGAACCTATAACACAGTCATTAATGTTGAGTGTTTTTCCGTTGAGTTTAACGCTTTCAACGCTGTGGTGGATGTAGTCGATAAAGGTTTCGGCATTTTCTGTTGCTGTGAAACGGACTGTTGTTACTACGGGGTAGGAGTCGAATGTTGTGTCTTTGGCGTAGGTAAGGTCGATGAGCACATCGTAGCTGTCGACGGTGAGTAGTTCTGCTCTGGCGCTGGCTTCTTCTTGAGTTAGGTTTTCATTCATCACAGTTTTAATGTATCGGATAGATGGGACTGATGAGGAGTTTTTAGGTGAAGTAAAAAATTTATTCTCTTAAATATGCTCTTGACTAGGTGTTTTTCTGTAAATATGGTTACCGCTAGCATGTATGTGACGAGTATCGCTGTAAAAAATGCTGTTTCGAGTTGCAACCCGGTTTCGGGTCGTGTAGATTATTACCTGTTGTCGAGAGATGTTACGAAAAGTCAACATCACTATGTCACCTGCGCGGGTGGCGGAATAGGCAGACGCGCTAGCTTGAGGTGCTAGTCCTCGTATTAGAGGGTGGGGGTTCAAGTCCCCCTCCGCGCACAACAAATTTGAATCCCCCTACGGTTATCGTAGGGGGATTCAATGCATTTAAAAGCACTATAAACATCAGGGGAGGGGTAACCTATATCTAATAGCTACCCGCTCAAGATATATTCACGTGACTACCGTCTAGGGTTTTTGCATTGTGACCTCTTCTTGGTCACCATCAGGTGTTGTGACAGTGTAATGCAAGGTTCCATCTTGAGAGTATCGGAAAGTTTTTGTCAGTTCACGTGAGGTTTGAGAAGACTCTGTATCTTTCTCTACTGCTGTCTGCGATACCCATGTGTAGTCACCTGCTGTCTGAGGGGCTTCAAAGCTACCTTTCCAATACAAAGTGTGTGCTCCATCTTCTTCATGAACCCAATGGATGCTAATAGTGTTGTCATGAACAAGAGCTTCTAACCATACGCCATCAGTTTTGGGGTTTCTCTGGCTCCACGTGCCCGTCAAATTTGGGGTTTGAGTATTTGTGTTCTGCCTTGTTGGTGCATTAGAGCTGTTCACTGTTGTGTTGGTTGACTGTTTGTGATTCTCTGATTCTTGAGAAGAACTGCTGCATGCGCACACGCTGCAGGTCAGAAGAATTACAGCAAGAGATACTGACAGATGTTTCATATTTCCTCACATATTATTTAGGGGCACCTAAGTTAATAAGGATAATTGCTTAGAAGAAGAAAAACAGTTAATTACTGTAGATTAAAGAAAACCCTGTTGGTGCCTCATCAAGGTGAGATACCAACAGGGTTTTTCTGGATATGAAGGAATTTTAGAGTACCAGCGATAGAGCGAAGACCCAGAGGCACGTCCATGCTAAGAGCACGACACTGTATTTAAATGCTGCAGAAGTAATCTTTGACTCTTCACCAGATAGTCCTACAGAGGCGGCTGCAATAGCAATGGATTGCGGGGAAACAATTTTAGCCATCACGCCACCTGTAGTATTTGACGCAACGAGAAGGGTGGGGCTTGTTCCAATCTGTTGTGCAGTGGTTGCCTGTAATGCGGCAAAGAGGGTGTTGTTATTAACGACAGATCCCGTTACGAATACACCAATCCAGCCAATAATAGGGGAGAGCAACGGGAAGATAGATCCTGCTGCAGCAACTGCTAGAGCGATAGAGGAGCTAAGGCCTCCAAAATTCATGACATTTGCTACCGCCATAACGAGGCAAATCATCACAATAGGCTTCCATAGCTGTTTAACCGTTCCTTGGAGCTCTTGGAGAGCGGCGCCGATGGTGATATTTGAGGTAACAATGGTTAGTAACGCTGCAATAAAAATAGCGGTTCCTGAAGCGGAAAGGATGCCCCAACTAAAGATTGCCGACATCGGTTTGGGTTCTGCAACAATAGGGGCTACTTGGAGAATACCCTGGTGCAGATAGGGCATAGAGAACTTAATGGTTGTGAAGTCTAATGGCCCGCCGACAGCCCAAAGAGCTTTCATAAAAGGTGTAGACCAGAGCAGAATCATTCCAGAGAGAATGCAGAAAGGGCTCCATGCTTTTGCTACTTCTACAGCTGTAAATGTTGGGGCATTTTCTGACGTAATTTCTGGTGCCCCAGATTCTCGGTAGATATGCGCAGGTTGCCAACGGCGCATCACAAGGGCGAGGATTACGAGTCCAATAAGGGGCGGAATGATATCTGCTAGCTCTGGCCCTAGCGTCCAAAGCATAAGTGCCTGTAACCCTGAGACTACAAAACCGATAATGAGTGCAATGAGCCCAGTTTCTTTGACTGCTCGGATTCCGTCTTGAACAAAGACGAGAATGAGCGGAATAAGTGCGGTCGTGAGCTGAATCGTGAGAATCATTTCGATACTTAACGCAGATAGCTCGACGGATCCCTGTTTTGCTCCGACGATAACAGGAATACCGATGGCTCCATATGCTCCGTAAGCAGCATTTGAAATAAGAGCATAGACAGAAGCTTTAATAGCATCGAATCCTAATGTTACGAGAAGTGCAGCGCAGATTGCGATGGGGATGCCAAAGCCTGCGGCACCTTCAAGAAACCCTCCAAAACAGAATGCGATGAGGAGGACTTGGATACGTTGGTCAGCTGATACGGCGGAGATAGAATCTTGAATAATTTTGAAGTTTCCAGCTCTGACTGCAATGCGGTAGAGCCAGACCGCCATGAGAACAATCCATCCAATAGGCCATAGTCCACCGAGTGCACCATATGTTAGTGCAGATAAGGATGCTGTCCACGGCATGTGGAAGACAACGACAGCGATGATTAAGGCGCTGGCGAGAGAAATACTTGCTGCTTTGATACCAGTGAGTTTGAAGACCGTTAGTCCCAGAAGAAAGATGATAATTGGTAGTGCTGCGATAACGGCTGAGAGCGCACTTGAGCTGAGTGGGTCATAAATCTGTTGCCACATGCGGCGTTCCTTTCGGGTGAAGCAAGGGGCATCTTTATGTGTTGTGAAAGGGAATATATGGTGTGTGGTTAGATGCCATATTTGAAGTTATCACTGTTGTTTTATCTTTCACTAGTGAAATGTTTGGATGTTTTCGGCGGTTGAGTCCACCATAAAATTGTTGTTTTGATTGGTTTTAGTTGATTTTCTGCACCAGTTTTGACTATTAGTGTCTTAGACTCTAAGAAGAATATTGTGACGAATGGTACAAATAGTGCCGAGTAATAATCGTTCACAATGCTGGATGTGGCGATTCTGTCATATTTACTAAAGGTTTTGTAATATTTTTTTCATGATAGAAAATGTGACCAATGCCAAAAAGTAACCTTTAAGCGTTGTTTTTTAGCGGGTTTTTGAAGCGATTATCAACCATTTGCCCGCTAATCATCAAACAAAAACCCAAAAATCCAACATAAACCCTCATCTTTTCGTGCCATACTTGTTATGCCATGTCCCAGCTCATCAAAATTGAAAGGAAAGCCATCATGGCTTCACACTCACACAAGAGAACCAAGCTTGGCGTTATTGGTGCAGGCGGAGTAGGCTCCGCCGTCGCTTATGCGGCAACATTACGCGGTACCGCAGACGAAATCGCCATCTACGACATTGCCGGAGAGCGAGCAACCGCCGAAGGGCTCGATATCGCTCACGGAAGCATGTTCGCCTCCGAAGCAATCGTCTATGGCGGTGACGATATTGAAGTGCTACGAGACTGCGACCTCATCATCGTGACAGCTGGAGCGAGACAAAAACCAGGGCAACCACGCCTAGAACTAGCTGAAGCTAACGTAAAAATCTTTGAAGCAATGCTTCCCAAAGTCATGGAAGTAGCACCCGAAACAATGCTCATGATCGTCACCAACCCCTGCGACGTTCTAGCTGTTGTTGCACAAAAAATTACCGGACTACCCACTAGCCGTTGCTTTGCTTCCGGAACTACCCTAGATTCTTCTCGCCTACGTTGGCTCATCGCAAATAAAGCTGGTGTGGCTATCAAATCTGTTCACGTGAACATTATCGGCGAACACGGTGACTCAGAATTTCCAGTATGGTCAAGCGCTAACATCGGATTTGTCCCCCTTGACGAATGGACCACCAACGGCGAGCGCGTCTTCACCGATGAGGTCAAAACTGCTCTTGGTGAGGAAGCGATGAAAGCCGCATACCGTGTTATTGAAGGTAAAGGCTCCACTAACTACGCCATCGGCATTTCTGCCGCTCGTATTGCAGAAGCCATTTTGCAAGGAGAACAAGCTGTCCTGCCTGTAGCTACTCAGCTGAAGGGATACTATGGCATTAATAGTGAAGCCGCTGTCTCCTTACCATCGGTACTTTCCTATAACGGGGTAGAACGAGTGCTTGAAATGCCACTTAACGATGAAGAACTGCAAAAACTTAAGAACTCTGCTGACGCTATTAGCGCTTCTCTCGCTTCTTTGGGGTACTAAGCCTCAGCATTACCAAGTAAACGGTGGTAGAGCAAAAATTGTTCTACCACCGTTTATTTTCTTTAAACAGCGGGTAAATCAGTTTTTAAATGGGAAGGCAAGCTTGTGTATTTGAGTACGTTATCTCACGTTCTTAGAACTTTTCTTCCCAAATAGTACCGTGCAGCTACATTTCACGATAACGTTCTATATATGAGTAACGACCCTCGCGCTGCACTGTCAGTTTTTACCAGTGCTCTTGAAGAGCATCTTACCGCCATCGTTAACCGACGCGGTGAACATGACCCTGCAATCGATAACGCCTATGTGGCTATTGCTAATGCCTTTGAGCGTTATGAAGAAGTCCTCTTTGACACCTACGAGGAAGTAACACCTCTTGAGGTATACATCGAAGATGATGATGACGACTACGAAGACTTTGACGAAGAAGAGATCGATTACGAAGACGAAAGCTAACTATTCTTTCAATCCGTAAAATATTGTTAAACTCGACACAGCGACCCATCATAGGGTCGCTGTGTCGAATTTAAACCGCTAGAGTCTGTTAAGTGGAATGGATTCAAGCAATAATCCTTGGTTTAGTTCAAGGTCTTACAGAGTTTCTACCGGTTTCTTCATCCGGTCATATTAGATTTGTTAGCCAGCTTTTACCAGATACTTCTGACCCTGGTGCAGCATTTACCGCTATCACCCAGTTAGGCACAGAATCTGCGGTACTAGTATTCTTCTGGCGTGACATCGTACGCATTATCAGTAAATGGTTTGGTTCTCTACGAGGAACTGTCGATAAAAAAGATCCAGATGCACGCATGGGCTGGTTTATCATTATCGGTTCACTCCCTATCGGTCTTTTAGGTTTAGGGCTCGAAAAATACATCGACACCACCTTTAGGTCCTTATGGATTACCGCTACCATGCTTATCGTTTTTGGCGTATTCATCGCTATTGCTGACCGTATCGGCAAAGAACAACGAACGCTCGATAAACTTAACGTCAAACACGGTATCATCTATGGTTTCGCTCAAGCGCTCGCGCTGATTCCGGGAGTGTCACGTTCTGGCGGAACCATCACCGCAGGTCTGTTAATGGGATACACTCGTGAAGCAGCTGCTCGATACTCATTCCTTCTTGCTATCCCCGCAGTATTCGCTTCAGGCTTATACAAACTCTATGGCAGTCTCTCTGAAGGATTTAACGGATACTACGGTTTTGGTTCGACGATGGTCGCAACATTGGTTGCATTTGTGGTCGGATACCTCATTATTGGTTGGTTCCTCAAATACGTATCACATAACAGTTACACCATCTTTGTCTGGTACCGTATTGCCATTGGTGTAACACTATATGTCCTTTTAGGCTTCGGCGTACTATCAGCGCATGCCTAAACACTTTGAGAAACTACTTTCCCAACCATAATATTGCGTGAAATATCACGAAAGACTGTACCCGCTTACCTCATCTAGAGGTAAGCGGGTATTCTTTGAACTACAACACACAACGAAAGGACATCTGATGAGAGCGTGGGAATATGCATCGGTTCCGACACTGCCCGGACAAGCTCCACAACCTACTATCTTTGACAGTTCAACAGGTCAAAAAACAGTCACTAAAACTCCTCAGAACTCTGCAAGCTTGTATGTCTGCGGTATTACACCCTACGATGCAACCCATATGGGGCACGCTTCTACCTATGTTGCTTTTGACGTGCTACACCGTGCATGGCTCGATGCAAAAATTCCAGTAACATACGTCCAAAACGTCACCGACGTTGACGACCCGTTACTAGAAAGAGCTGAAGCTACCGGAGTGAACTGGGAAGACCTCGCACAAGAACAAATTGAACTGTTCAGAAGCGATATGCAAGCACTTAACATCATTGCACCTAACCACTATATTGGCGCCGTAGAATCTATTCCTTGGGTCGTTGAAGCTGTTACAGAACTACTCTCAAAAAATATTGCCTATACGGTGCCAGGGTACACCGACGAAAACGGCACAACTCACCCTGACGGTGATATTTACTTCGATATCAAAGCAGCAGAACACTACGCACCAGCAGAGCCCGCACACTGGAAACTCGGAGATATTAGCAGACTCACCAGAGAACAGATGCTCAATATCTTCGGAGAACGCGGGGGAGACCCTCAACGCCCAGGTAAACGAGACGAATTAGATCCTCTACTGTGGCGTGTTCACCGCGAAGGCGAACCTGCTTGGGACGGCGATACCCTAGGGAAAGGGCGCCCCGGATGGCATATTGAATGTACCACCATCGCACAAAAATTCCTTCCCGCGCCCTTTACTGTTCAAGGTGGCGGATCTGACCTCCAATTCCCACACCACGATATGGGAGCAGGGCATGCTTATACCCTCAACAATAAGCCCATGGCTCACCACTATGTGCACACCGGAATGGTCGGACTAGACGGTGAAAAAATGAGTAAATCCCTCGGAAATCTCGTACTCGTCTCTACTCTCAGAAAAGAAGGCACTAACCCTAACGTTATCCGCCTTGCTATCATGAGTAACCATTATCGTAGCGATTGGTTCTGGACTGAAGACCTCCTCGAAAATGCGCAGCAACGCTATGAGCTCTATCAACAAGCTCTCAAATGTGCGCTACCTGAGGAGACTGACGAAGAAGCTCAAAGACTTATACAAGATGTGAGAGAACTCCTTGCCGATGATCTCAACACACCACAGGCCCTTGCCTGCATCGACCAATGGGCACATAACATCTGCCACAACGGTGGAAGCGGAGGAAACCTTGTCCGAGACCTTCTTAACGCACGTTTAGGCATCCGTTACTAAAAACCTACTCTTCACGGCGGCGAAGATATTGCTCTAATTCAGCAGCAATATCTTCGCCACTGAACTGCACAAGATTCTCCGACTGCGACTCTAACTCACGCACATAAGCAGCGAGCTCTGGGTCTTCCTCCAATAACGCCTCTGCACCGTCTTCCCACGCCTGCACCTCCTGAAGAATACGACCGTGCGGAACCTGAATATCCAAAATAGATTCCACCGTCTGTAAAAGCGCAAAAGTCGCCTTAGGATGAGGAGGCAAACCCGCATAATGAGGGATAGACACCCAACAACTCACATCCGTCATAGGATAAGACTCAGCCATCAACGCAAGAACACCAACAATCCCCGTCGGACCAGAATAAGACTGCACCTGCACACCTTCAAAGGCTCGCAACTTAGAAGTATAACTACTCACTGAAACAGGAAAAGGGCGAGTATGGGGAATCTCTTCCAAAAGACTGCCCAAGAACAACAAATGATCAACAGAAAGTTGTTGCGCATACTGCAATAACGCCGTTGCAAAACTACGCCACTGAACATTCGGTTCAGGCCCAGAAACCACTAACAACTGAAGATTTTCACGAACCTGCAACGCCACACAACGAAGCTCTGGCCAAATAATTTTTCCAGTACCATCAGCAGAAGACTCCAAACGAGGACGAGACTCCGTAAAACTATAAAAAGATTCTGTATTAAATCCAGCAATAGGCTCTGCCGGAAAAACTCGCATCAAATAGTCAATAACCTCTGTCGCCGCAGAACCAGCATCGTTCCAGCCCTCAAAAGCACATAACATCACCGTGCATGGTTGCTGATCAGCTTCCGAAAGAGAATAAATATTATGAGGAAAATTTTTGGCAGTAGACACAAACAATATTCTACGCCCATTATCTTCCACGACTCACACCAACGCCACGTGAGATATCACCGCATACACTAGAGTGAGAAAAGGCCTAGCACACCACCATGAGGGCGAGGACAAATACCTTGAGAAGACCTTCAGAACTCAACATCGCAACACTCTTCGGTATCCCCATCTACCTTCGAATATCATGGTTCATCTTCATGGCAATGACCATCTTTGGATACGCCACTTACCTCACCCAAAAAACAACCTACATCACAAACTGGACTGCAGCACTAACCACTTCTACAATACTGGCGTTACTTATCGCCCTCGGGGTGCTTATCCACGAATTAGCACATGCTCTTACTGCGCACCTTTTCAAGCTCAAAGTTCACTACATCTCCATGACCCTATGGGGTGGAATCACAAGAAGCGACCAAGGCCGTCCTCTTAGCTCTATCCTCATATCCCTTGCCGGACCAACTATCAATATCCTGTACGCCCTACTCCTTGGAATACTAGAACCCCTCACAACAGAGCACAACATCAGACTAGGAATACTACTAGCGAGCCATATTAACCTCCTCATCGCTCTTTTCAACCTCATTCCTGTATACCCACTCGACGGAGCACACGCTCTAGAAGCGTTCATCACTCTTACCAGCAAAAAACGATCCACCGGAATTTTTTACACCGCCCTCATCGGATTACTTCTTTTACCGTTAGTCATACTCTTTTGGGTGACCTCAGAAAATATCACCTCACCCATATATCTGCTGGTGACAGCATTCTTAAGTATCACCCTTTGGAAAAATTCATACCCAGCACTACAACGTATCGTGACTCAAAAAAATAGAAACTACCCCATCAGCGCAGCAAAACTGTCACGAAAAACCATCCGCATTTCACCAGAAACACCTATTCAAGAGTTCCTGAGCACCTGGAACCACCATGATGTACCCATCTACCAAGAACACGACACCATCTACTGGGTAGACCCTGCAGTCCTTACCTCCATCGAACACACCGGCCCCAACGACGACCAACTACTTCAAAACCTTCTCAACAAGCCTCTCAAAACTATCTCGCATCCAAGCGCTCCCGAATACATACCCTATACAGCCTTACACCTAGACTTACGCGAACACTTTTACGAATACCATCGAAAACAACAGGTACCAGAATCCATACATGCCAGCGAACAACCTATTGCGTGGATGACAACAACACCACAAAAACAACAAAGAATCTTGTTCTATCAAGACTTCATCTAAAAACACCGCTAAATGTTAGGTCAGCCTCATTGAACAACAACATGCAACACCTCAGCCTAGTATCTGAGAGAATAAATAAAGAACACTAACCTAACAGCAGCTCATGAGCCTTATATACCTCAAGGAGAACAACTCCCTATGACCAATCATGCCCCCACTGGAAGCAACAACCGTCGTGGACCTTTCCGACCCGGAGAACGCGTACAGCTCACTGACGAACGCGGAAAGATTACTACCATCACCCTAGAAACTAACGGGGCATACCACTCTCATCACGGTTTCTTCGCTCACGAAGAACTCATCGGAAAAACCGAAGGAACCGTTATCGAAAACTCCTCGGGGCTAAAAATTCAAGCATTCCGACCACTCTACCGAGATTTTGTCCTCTCCATGCCCCGCGGTGCAGCCGTAGTGTACCCCAAAGATGCTGGACAAATCGTTACTATGGCTGACATCTTCCCCGGCGCTCGCGTTATCGAAGCAGGTGTAGGCTCTGGTGCGCTTTCTATCGCCCTTCTACGAGCTATCGGCGATTACGGACACCTCCGCTCTTTTGAACGTCGAGAAGAATTTGCAGAAATCGCACGAGGAAATGTTGAAACCATGTTTGGTGGACCGCATCCGGCGTGGGACATTACTCTCGGTGACCTTGCTGAAACTCTCGGCGACGTTGAAGAACCTGGAAGCGTAGATCGCGCTGTTCTTGATATGTTAGCTCCTTGGGAATGCCTTGACGCAGTAGCACAAGCACTAACGCCAGGCGGTGTTATCATCTGCTACGTAGCAACCGTAACGCAGCTTTCTCGAGTTGCTGAAGCTCTCCGTGCAGATGGCCGATTTACTGAGCCTGAATCGCATGAGACTATGGTTCGTGGATGGCACGTTGAAGGTCTGGCTGTTCGCCCTAATCACCGTATGGTGGCACATACTGGGTTCCTCATCACTGCTCGTCGCCTTGCTGATGGCGCAGAACGACTTGCTCCGAAACGTCGCGCTTCAAAAACAGATTTCTCAGAAGAAGACCTTAACGCATGGACTCCTGCAGCTCTAGGCGAGCGCAACGTTTCTGACCGAAAATTACGCAGGGCAGCACGAGATGCACAAAATCTTGCTGAAAAATCTGCACAATCAACAACCCATACACCATAAACCTGATTCGATAGGGGGCGCACCCTCATCTATCGTTAGAGACCTATCCGCAGAATCTGGTACGAATCATGACTGACTCAACGAACAAAACTGTTTCATCCCAAGACTACGAGAGAGTGCTACGTCAGCTCAGTGTGTCAACAGACAGCCGGCGTAACCTTGACCGACAGCTTCGAGAAGCCGGAGAACGAAACCAAAAACTTGTTTTCGCGCTTGGTAAAACTAAAGCTGAAATCGAACGGTTACGTTTGAGCCTCTCCCAAGAAGTCTCCCCACCGCTGAACTCTGCTATCGTTTTAGCCGTCAGCTTAGGGCGGATGACCTACGACGACCTTGCACAAGGCGTTACACCGGCAGAAGCAGAAGAATACGTTGATGTTATGCTTTCTGGGCGGCGAGTGCGCATCACCTGCTCACCATTATTAGACATTACAACGCTTGCCCCAGGTATGACAGTCCTGCTCAATGATCAGACTCAAGCAGTCATCAGTCTCGGTTACGAAAACTACGGTGAAGTTGTTACTTTACGTGAGGTTCTTGATAATGAGCGTGTGCTCATTGACCTTGGACAACAAACAAAGACTGTTGCCCGAGTCAGTGGTGCATTAGAAATACAAGAACTTTCAGCGGGGGATAACCTCACCTACGACGCACGTATCGGGATGGTGCTAGGGAAAGTTCCCCGCCTAGAAGCACAACAACTCGTCCTTGAAGAAGTCCCCGACATCACCTATGAGCATATTGGTGGACTCAACACCCAAATCGAACAAATCAAAGATGCTGTTGAGCTTCCCTTCCTGTACCCCGATATTTTCCGCCAATACCAGCTATCACCACCACACGGTATTTTGCTGTATGGTCCTCCCGGTAACGGAAAAACTCTTATCGCTAAAGCCGTTGCAAACTCCCTTGCAAAAAGGGCGGCAACCCTACACCCTCACGAATCAAAGACCGGATACTTCCTTAACATCAAAGGCCCAGAACTTCTCGACAAATACGTTGGAGAAACAGAACGGCAAATCCGTGATATTTTCACCGCTGCCCGTGAAAAAGCAGAAGAAGGAAACCCCGTTGTCGTCTTCTTCGACGAGATGGAATCACTTTTTAGAACACGTGGCACCGGTCGTTCCTCCGACGTTGAGACAACCATCGTTCCTCAGCTACTCACCGAAATTGACGGTGTTGAACGGCTCGATAACGTGATCGTCATCGGAGCAACCAATCGTGAGGACATGATTGACCCAGCAGTGCTACGACCTGGACGCCTTGACATCAAAATAAGAATTGACCGTCCCGACATACACGGAGCACGAGAAATTTTTAGCCTCTATATTACAGAGGACCTTCCTCTTGGAGCAACTGACCAACAAGGCGCACAAAACACTAGCGAAACGGTACAACACCTCATCAACGTTGCACTAGAGCAGCTTTTTGAAGATTCCACACATAACAGATACTTACACATCACCTTAGACAACGGCCATACCCTATGGCTCAAACGAGGAGATTTCCTCTCCGGCGCAGTTATCCGCAATATTGTTGATACCGCAAAAAACTATGCTATTAAAGATGAACTACGAGATGGTACCCGCGGCATCACACAAGAACATATCATCCGAGCTATCACCACAGAATTTGGTGGGCATCGGGAGATGCCCCCGTTGTCAGAGATTGAACAAGTATTAGCTCAACAACATATCCGAGAAAAAATCATCTCTATCGAACCTGCACACTAAACCACCGCAACTCTCCACCGAACATCATGGAGCGTTAGCATCAGCATTGTCTCAAAGGAGCCTATTGTGAGCGTACAACGCATTATCGGAGCAGAAACCGAATACGGGATTATTGCCCCTACACACCCTCACGCCAACCCGACAATGCTTTCTGCCGAAGTGGTTGATACCTATAACAAACTATTCCGCCGAGAACTTTCTGCACAAAATAGCTCAACAATATGGGAATACGACTCTGAAACACCCCTACAAGACGCTTACGGAAACACTCAAGAAGAACAACACGCCCACCCTAGCCAACTCACTCACCAAAGCGCTGTACTCACCAGCGAAGATATCGCTGCAGAAGCACTCTTAGAATCCGGCATATATGCAGAACGACTCGACCCCGACGCAGTCACCATGAACGCTATTTTGCCTAATGGCGCTCGCCTCTATGTCGATCATGCACACCCCGAGTATTCATCACCGGAAACATCATCACCACGAGACGCCGTACTATGGGACGCTGCTGGAGACTACCTCGCTGCACGAACCATTCAAACCCTCGAAGAAACAGCCGAAGAGACAAAACTTCCCAAGCTGCAACTTTACAAAAACAACACTGACTCTAAAGGGCAATCCTACGGTTCGCACGAAAACTATTTGGTTCGACGAGATATAGACTTTGACGAACTATCCGAGGCTCTTCTACCATTCTTTGCAACACGACAGATTATGACTGGTGCTGGGCGTGTTGGCATCGGCACAACTTCTGAAAAACCTGGCTATCAAATCTCCCAGCGAGCTGACTTCTTTGAACGGACTATCGGCTTAGAAACAACGATTCGTCGCCCGATGATTAACACTCGCGACGAACCACACGCAGATTCGGATAAATATCGACGTTTACACGTCATCATCGGAGACGCCAACCTCTCTCATTATTCGAACCTTCTCAAATTTGGTACTACTTCTTTAGTGTTGAACTTGATTGAGAATCATCAAGCCCCTCAAATAGCATTAGCTGACCCCGTCAAAGCCATGCACACCGTCAGCCACGATCTAACCTTGAAACAGCAATTACCGTTAACGAACGGCACATCCCTAACAGCTATAGAGATTCAACGACTGTATCTTGAAGCTGCACAAAAATATGAACAAAACCCAGATTCGCACACACAAGAAATCTTAGAACTGTGGGACAAAACCCTCACTCTCTTAGAAACTGACCTATTCGCTTTAGCTGACACTCTCGATTGGGTCGCAAAATACCAGCTCATACATCAATATGTTCAAAAAGGTGTTAACTGGGATAACCCCAAATTACAAGCTATCGATCTTCAATACGCAGATATCCGCCCGCATAAAGGCCTGTACCATAAGCTTGTTCAGCTAGGCAGAATGAAAACGCTATTTACACAAGAACAGATTGCTTTTGCCAGCCACTACCCACCAGAAGACACCCGCGCCTACCTACGAGGCACGATGATTCGTCGATGGCCAGAAGAAATACTCAGCGCCAACTGGGACACCATAGTAGCAAGAAGCCCCTGGGATACTGTTGTTCACCGGTTGAGATTAGATGAACCTAAGGCATACACTAAAAAGAGTATCGAACATCTACTCAACGTCGATAATGCGAGCACCCTAATTGACCAACTTAACCACGAAGGAGAATAACAATGGAACGCCAACGCATACAAGCGCAGCAACAACAAAACCTTGTAGAAGAAACCCCCATCAACATCGCATCTCAGAGTGCTGCGATTAACCAAGACCTCATTGTAGAAACAGATGACCTCCTAGCAGAAATTGATGGTCTTCTCGAAGAAAACGCTGAAGACTTCGTCAAAGGATTCGTCCAAAAAGGTGGAGAATAAACACCCCACAACCCCTAAAATCTTGGTGATTTCAACGAACTGAGAACACCATCATCGACAGAATAGAACTATGCAAAAACGAATCTTCGGAATAGAAACCGAGTACGGAATCACCTACGTACCTGACTCATTAGGCCCCATCGGCCCAGAAGAAGCCTCAAGAATACTCTTCAAACCTGTTGTAGATACTTGGCGCTCCACTAATGTTTTCCTTCCGAACGGTTCAAGACTCTACCTCGATGTAGGCTCTCACCCAGAATATGCTACTGCCGAATGCGCAACAATCACAGATTTGATTGCCCAAGATAAAGCAGGCGAGGTCCTCTTCGCTGACCTCGTCAATCAAGCACAAGACACCCTAGAAGCAGAAGACCATCACGGCAGAATCTACTTATTCAAAAATAACGTCGATTCTGCCGGAAACTCTTTTGGCTCACACGAGAACTACCTCCTCGAACGAAAAGTAGAGTTCACAAAACTTACAACAAGCCTCATCCCTTTTCTGATTACTCGACAAATCATTGCCGGCGCCGGAAAAGTACACCCGCAAGGAGTACCAGAATGGGACCCATGCTCTCTAGGGAAAGCCGGAGAACCTAGCTATTCTTTCTCACAACGAGCAGACTACATTTGGGAAGGCGCCTCTACTGCAACGACTCGCGCTCGCCCGCTGATTAACACTCGCGATGAGCCGCATGCTGATGCAACGTTGTATCGCCGTATGCACGTGATTAATGGTGACTCAAATATGTCGGAGACAACGTCACTTCTTAAGATTAGCTCTACCGATATTGTTCTTCGCATGTTAGAAGACCATTATCCTCTTCGTGATTTTGAAATTTCTGATACAGCAACTGCTCTACGTGTTGTGTCACATGACTTGACTGGTCGGGCACAATTCCCGTTACGTGATGGTTCTTTCTGCTGTGCGTTAGATATGCAACGTCACTATCTTGATTCTGCACGAAATTATATTGAACACCATGGTGCTCACCACGAGTATGTTCCGTATGTCCTGGACTTATGGGAGCGTACTCTTCAAGCCATTGAAACGGGGGAGTACAGCAGTATTGATACAGAGATTGATTGGGCTATCAAGAAAAAACTTCTTGATTCTTATATCCTTCGAGGTGCTAGCGGGTATAGCGACCCACGTATTGTGCAGCTTGACTTCGCGTACCACGATATTGACCCCGATCGTGGGGTATTCAATGTTTTGACGCGTGCAGGACGAGCGAAACGATTCCTTGATACAGAGAGTATTCAACGGGCTACCATGATTCCTCCAGAAACTCGCGCTAAAATTCGTGGTGAGTTTATTCGTGCTTCTCGTGCAGCAGGGGAGCCGTTTACCGTGGATTGGGTACACTTACGCCTGAATAATAAGCCTCAATTTAATATTGTGTGCCAGGATCCGTTTGAGACCTCTAACCCTGAGGTACAGGCTCTTTTAGAAACTTTGCGTCATAATAGTGCTCAACAATGGACTCCGCCTTTTGTCTAGAGACTGTTACAGTTTTAGTGAAGGTGTCGTTACTTCAACGAGCGATAGATTGTATAACCAACAGAAAGTCATATCTCGTGCCTAAGAAAATTGCATTAACTACCACTGGAATCATCCTATCTTTAGCATTGTCTGCTTGTTCAGGTGGTAGCGCTAACAACCTAGATAAGGTGTCTTACGATCTCAAAGATGCAACAGCCGCTCCGTCAGTTTCTTTTGCGACTCCTTTTAGCGTAGGAAAAACTGAAACTCACCTTATTTCCGAAGGCGATGGAGATTCTGTAAAAGACGGTGACACACTGCTTATACAAGCAACAATTTTTGATGGTAAAGAAGCTAAAGAACTCGGCACAACGTATGAGTCAAAACCATTGATGATTTTGGTAGGCGAGAAACTCAAAGAGAATGCCCCAGAACTATATTCTATGCTGACAGAGCACAAAGTCGGTTCTTCCTTCTCGTACTCAACGAACATGGTGAGTCCTGAAGCAGGAGAGTCCCCCTCAGCTGCTCCGGCTGATTCGCCAACTAATGTCGAAGTTTATACCGTAGTGCAGAAGCTTCTTCCAGAAGCAACTGGAACTGCTCTGGACCACAAAGACTGGAATAAAGCTTTAGAATCCTTTGAGATTGCAGATAGTGGTGCTGGTGTCATCAAACTTAAAGATGATCGTGGAGATGCACCGAAAGAGCTCGTGACTCAGAACCTGATTGAAGGATCAGGACGCACCGTTGAGAGCACCGATCAAGTATACGTAAAGTATGAGGGAGTCCGTTGGGAAGACGGAAAATCTTTTGACGGTAACTATAACGGTGACCCTTTGGACATCTCTTTAGGCGGGGTTATTAAAGGATGGAAAGAAGGACTATCCGGTCATAAAGTTGGTTCTCGCGTACTTTTAGTAATCCCTTCTGATCTGGCCTATGGAGAGAACCCAGCAAATGGTGCTCCTAGCGGTGCCCTTGTTTTTGTGGTTGATATTCTTGGTGCTATGCCCACACCAGAAGCTGTTATTGCTCAGCAGAAGGCCGCTGAAGAAGCTCAGAAAAAGGCTGAAGAGTCAAAGAATAAAGAAGAATCTAAGGGCGACGAAAAACCGGATACTGAGACTCCACGCGAGGAACCGAAACCTGAAGAGCCAAAAGCCGATGAAGGGGCTCCAGCAGAGAATCAACCTGCTCAGGAAGCTCCCGCACCTGAAGAGTCACCGGCTCAATAAAAGTTTTGATTAATACTTAAGGAGAAGAATTATTATGTCTTTCGGCAAACGAGAACTTGACCGCACAAAACCTGAAATCGATTTCCCCACCAACGGTGCACCAGAAGAGCTTGTCATCATCGACCAGATTGTGGGCACAGGGCCAGAAGTTGAAGCAGGAAACGCTATTTCTTGTCACTATGTGGGCGTTGCCTTCTCTACAGGTGAAGAATTTGACGCTTCATGGAACCGTGGTGCTCCACTAGAATTCCGTGTTGGTATCGGACAAGTCATTCAGGGCTGGGATCAAGGGCTGCTTGGCATGCGTGTTGGTGGCCGACGTCGTCTAGAAATTCCTTCTGACCTTGCATATGGTGAACGCGGTGCTGGTGCTGCTATCGCGCCAGGAGAGTCCCTCATCTTTGTTGTAGATCTTTTGGACGTTCGTAAGTAATTTTAAAAGGCTTCATCTGGAGTGACTGCACTCAAGATGAAGCCTTTTAAAAAACCTTGAGGAAACTCCACGGTGTTTTAGGCAGTGTTTTTACACTTTTAGCTGTAAATGGTTTATATACTATGAAATATGCCTTGGTGGTTTTGGATAGTTTTATGGAGTGTCTTAGTTCTGGTATCAGTTCTTTGGCTGGCATTTCACGCCTATCGGATGATTCTCAAAGGAGCCTCGGCTTTTGAAGAGTTCTTACGGTTGAGCGATAACTGCGCTAAAACCTGGGAGGAATCTGCTGCTACTGCTACTCGTTTAGTGAAACGTACATCTCCTCCGGCTATTTTTACGCCGGTATCTGAGAGCTACGCTTCTTATGAACAAGGTAAGAAACAGCGTCAACAAGAACGAATCTCGCGTAGAATACAGAAACGAGATACACTCGGTCAGCCACAACGCGTTGGCGACCTCCGTCGAAACACACGAAAGGGTGCTGATTCCCATGGGTAGACTATTTGACAGCCCTGTACACCTCATTATCTTACTGATTGTTATTCTTTTAGTTTTCGGTGCTCCTAAGCTCCCTGGAATGGCGCGTAGCCTTGGCCAGTCGATGCGCATCTTCAAGTCAGAAGTTGAGAGCATGAAGAAAGACTCTAAGAAGGAGACAACTCCTACTGCTTCTTCTGAAGATGAGGTCGTAAGAGGCGAAGTGATTGATAACAAGCCTTCAAACACCGAATCTGAGACAAAATAAAGAAATCCGTTTTAACTGAGTGGACCCGTACCCCTTTACTCTGTATTGAGGGTACGGGTTTACATGGTTATGATGACATAAGTTTTTAGGGTAAAAATGGCACGGGAACATAGTCGTAAGAATAATCCTCAAGCAAATATGGAATTGAAGGAGCATATCCGCGAATTCAAAAACCGAGTCATCAAATCTGCGGTTGCTACCTTATTGACGACTATCGCTGGATTCTTCCTGTACATGCCCTTTATTGAAGCAATCTCTGTTCCTATACAGGAGCTACAAAAAGAAGGCCGTTTAGCTTCTTTGAACTATGACACCATCCAATCGGGCTTTGGTCTGTTGGTGTCAGTGTCTTTGTACATTGGTATTGCTCTTGCCTCACCTGTGTGGCTGTACCAGCTTTGGGCTTTTATTACCCCAGCTCTTTATAAAAAAGAACGTCGCTATGCTTTAGGTTTTATCTTTACTGCTGTCCCAATGTTTATTTTGGGTCTTATCGTTGCTTGGTACAGTTTCCCTGGTGTGGTCACTGCTTTTACCTCCTTCACTCCAAGTAACGGCACAAACGTCATGACAGCGGAAATATACATATCCTTCCTCGTGAAGTTTATGCTTTCTTTTGCATTAGCTTTTGTGACTCCTGTCATTCTCGTGGGTCTTAACTTCATCGGTCTTCTATCAGGCAAGACCGTCCTCAAATCTTGGCGCTGGGTCGTCATCTTCATCGCAACGATTTCTGCAGCTACAGCACCAGGCAACGACGTTGCTACCATGTTCTACCTTGCTGCTCCCTTGATAGTTTTCTTCTTTATCGCAATTCTTATCTGCCTATGGTCAGATAAACGTCGAGCTAAGAAACAAGCAAAGCTGGCACAAGGGCTCAACGACGAAGAACTCAACAGAGCAACAAGTGCCGAAGAACTTGAACGTTTAGGGCGTGAAGAACCTACCAAACAAGAATAAAAGCATAATCTTTAAATAAAAGAGGGGTGAGCGATAATCGTTCACCCCTCTTTGTTTCAGATGCGATAGTGTATAGAAAATACCACTGATTGCACCCAGACAGGCTGTTACGTTGTAGAAAAATTTTGCGCCATCCTACGACGTCACCAGAAAAATGATGGAGAAGATGATGGATCATCGCAGTTTTGACCTTCTAGAAGACTTTGCACATACCTTAAACTTTCCGCTAGATGGTTTTCAACGTGAAGCATGTATCGCAATTGAGCAGAATAAAAATGTTTTAGTGGCAGCTCCTACTGGTGCCGGTAAAACTCTCGTTGGTGAATTCGCTATACATCGGGCACTGAGCGAGGGGAAAAAAGCTTTTTATACGGCTCCTATTAAAGCCCTCAGCAATCAGAAATATCATGATTTGGTAAAAATCTATGGTGAGGAGGCTATCGGCTTACTTACCGGAGATACCTCTATTAATTCTGAAGCCCAAGTTGTTGTCATGACAACTGAGGTCCTTCGAAATATGTTGTACGACGATTCTTCCACCTTAGAAGAACTTGGCTACGTGGTGATGGACGAAGTGCATTACTTGGCTGACCGTTCTCGTGGTGCTGTATGGGAAGAAGTGATTATTAATCTTCCTGAAGATATTCTTTTGGTGTCTTTATCAGCAACGATTTCAAATGCCGAAGAATTCGGAGACTGGTTAGATACTGTCCGCGGTGAGACACAAATTATTGTCTCTGAACATCGTCCGGTTCCTCTTCTGCAACATATGATGGTCGGCGGAGAACTTTTTGATCTTTTTGCTGACGAGAAAGACCCTCGTCTTGCAAAATATCGTTCTGCACAAGAAATTTCCAAAGGGTACGTTATTAACCCGAGACTGCGCCAACTTAAAACTTCTTCTCGAAATAGTGGTTATGGGCGTGGACGTCACGGCTATAAATCTGGGTATTCTCGCCGTTCTTCACACGTGGCGTTGGGGCGGGTTCCTCGCTATCAAATACTCCAGAACCTAGATAAGAACGCTCTTCTTCCGGCTATTTATTTTATCTTTTCTCGTAATGGTTGTGATGACGCAGTCAAGCACTGTATTGCACGAGATGTACGTCTTACAACAGACCGAGAACAACATAAAATTCTAGAGTACGTGACTGAAGCTACACGTCATCTTGATGTTCTCGATCTTCAAGCTTTAGATTTTTATAGCTGGAAGGATGGTCTTCTGCGAGGAATCGCTGCCCATCATGCCGGACTGTTGCCACTGTATAAAGATGTTGTGGAAAAACTTTTTTCGCAAGGTCTGCTTAAAGTTGTTTTTGCGACAGAGACTCTTGCCCTCGGCATCAATATGCCGGCACGTTCTGTGATTCTCGAAAAGTTAACGAAATTCAATGGGGAAAATCACGTAGATATTACTCCCGGACAATACACACAGCTGACGGGGCGTGCTGGACGTCGAGGAATTGATATTGAAGGGCATGCTGTTGTGGTATGGAAACGTGGTTTAGATCCTGATCACGTTGCATCGCTTGCTTCAAAGAGAACGTATCCTTTAGATTCTTCCTTTAGCCCTACCTACAATATGAGCGCTAATCTAGTAGCACGATTTGGTACATATGAGACAAAGAAGACTCTTGAATCCTCCTTCGCTCAATTTCAGGCCGATAAGTCTGTGGTGGGGGTAGCTCAGCGTGTACGTAAAAATGAGCGTGCTTTAGCGGGCTATCAGAAATCATTATCCTGTGAACGCGGTGATTACTTTGAATATGCACAATTAGTGCGTGCTGTGAGCGCGGAGAAGAAAAATCTTGAGAAGAGACGTCGTAGCTATATAAAATCTGTTGCTCTTGAGTCTTTAAAATCTTTGCGTTCTGGAGATGTTATTGAGTTGCCCGGTGGTCGTTATCGTGGTTATGCAACGGTTCTTCAATGTCAAGATGGCAGAGATGGCGTTCCTGAAATTGACGTTATTAATGAGAAAGCTCAGCATAGAGTTCTACCGGGTTCTAAGATTGAGAGTCCCCTTGAGCCTATTTCTTATGTGAAGATTCCGCGTAAGGTACGGGGTCGAAGTGTCAAAGAACGCCAAGATATTGCATCTCGTATGAGAACTGCTTTGTATGAGGGGCGTCCTCCTCGTCGGGACGTTACTTTGTCAGGAGATGGTTTTCCTTCTTCTGACAAGCTAGAAGAATTACGTCAACAAGTGCGGGAACATCCTTGTCATGAGTGCCCTGAACGGGAAGAGCACACTCGCTGGGAAGAACGTTGGCGTAAACTTGATGCTACGACTCAAACTCTTCGTCACCAGGTTGATACCCGGACTAATACTATTGCTAAGGTTTTTGAACGCATCACGAAACTGCTTGAAGAGTATGGATACATGTATCATGACGGGCATGATTATTATTTGACAGAAGCCGGAGAGAATTTGCGCCGTTTACATGGTGAACGGGAGTTTTTGCTGTCTCTCTGTTTAGAAGATGGTTTCTTGGACGGGTTAGACTCGGCGGCAACTGCTTCTGTCATATCGGCGGTGGTCTATCATTCGAAGAGTGGAGAATACTCGCCGTTAGAGAAATATCCGAGACGCTCTATCGAGTTATCTTTGCAGAAAGTCTATTCTCATTGGGAACGTCTGAGCTCCTCCGAACGCCGTTCTCGGCTGCCGGTAACCTCAGCACCTGATTTTGGATTTGTATGGTCTACTTATCAGTGGGCTAGAGGTAAATCTTTATCTCAAGTTCTTGAGCACGCTGATATGTCGGCAGGAGATTTTGTGCGTTGGATGCGTCAGGTCATTGATGTCCTGAACCAAATTTCTTATGTTAGCGTTTCAGATGCTCAGCTTCGTACTCAGTGTGAGGCTGCTATTCGTTTGATTCGTCGTGGTGTTGTTATGACTGAAGTGGAAGGACTGTAACTAAGGTGTCTTCTTCTCTACTTTTATTTCGTTCTGGTTTAGTTCATACCCCTGTTGATCCTGAAGCAACGGCTGTTCTGATTGATGGTTCGAGTGTCGAATGGTTGGGGTCGGAGGCTGGTGCCTGTTCTCTTTATGATGATCGGATGCAATGCATAGATATGGGCGGACGTCTTCTGTGTGCTGCCTTTAGTTTAGGGATGGTACGAGTTTCGAGTATTGTTGAAGCTCAATTGTTAACGGATTGTTTATTGGAACATGGGTATGGGGGAGTCACCTATGTTGTTCCTGCCGATATTTTTAGTGAAGTGACTTCCCTGTTATCTGGTGTTGGGGTACGTAGCTATCTTTACTGTGAAGTTAATTCTTTAGCTGAGATTGATGCTCTGCCTAGGGGAGTTGACCGCATTTCTCTTTCTGTCACCTGCTCAGAGTTTTGGGAGGTTCTCGAGCGTGCATCTTCGAGAAACTATCACCTTTCAGTACAAGTTGAAGGGGAATATGATTTTCAGCGTTTCTTGAACTATTTAGAAACGCAAGAATATCTAGGTTTTCGTTCAGTGCGCTGTGACGGTGTTAGCTCCCTGAGCCAAGAATCTATGATGCAATGTGTACAACACAAAGTTGCTTTAGGATTTACCAGTGATATTGATAAAGAAGTCCATCAGTCGTTATCTGCGGCAACCTCTTTAGGCGTTGTTACTTTCTGCGGTTCTGATCCACAGTCTTCTACGCCTAAAAACTTGGGGTGGAATCTAATTCATCAAATCATCGAGCGCAACACGCCTGAGACCTCTGTAACATCACGTGGTGCATTTCACGCTCTAACGCGTGCGGTGTACCGTAGCTTGGGGGAGTCCTCAAGCCTTTATGGACAACTTGTGCCTTCATCTCCAGCAGACTGCGCTATGTGGAATATTGCCTCTCTTGAATCAACCCAGACCCAAGGAATAGCGCAAAGCTGGAGTACGGATCCTCGTTCCCGAGTACCTTCTTTGCCTCATCTTGAAGCAGAGGATTTACCGGTTTTGTCGTCACTGTATATTGATGGTCAGCTTATACTAAGTAAATCGTCTGTAAAATCATGGTCTAGGCTCACCTAAAACTACCAGAAGACAGGTAAGAGAACTTATATACTGGTATCTGAATTTTTCAAAGCGCTCTTTCAAAGCGCACAAGGAGTAATGGCTAATGCGTGTATTGACGGTGATTCCTACATACAACGAAAAAGATAACCTTCCTGTTGTTGTGAGGGAACTTCGTGCAGCAGTTCCAACCTGCCATATTTTAGTGGTGGATGATAATAGTCCTGATGGTACTGGTGAACTGGCTGACGAGATTGCTGCCGAGGACTCTCATGTCCATGTACTACACCGCGCCGTTAAAGATGGTTTAGGTGGAGCATATATTGCGGGTTTTAAATGGGGTTTGAATGAAGGATATGACGTCCTCGTTGAAATGGATGCAGATGGTTCCCACCGCCCAGAACAGTTGCCTTTGCTCCTAGAGGCTATTGAAAATGGTGCGGACTTAGCTATTGGATCGCGTTATGTTCCTGGTGGAAAAACAAAAAATTGGCCGATGCATCGTCAGATTTTGTCCCGTGGCGCAAATCTTTATACCAAAATTATTTTAGGTACAAAGATCAACGATATTACTGCTGGTTACCGCGCATTCCGTCGCGATGCGATCGAACATCTGTTGCTTACTGATACGGATTCTAAAGGCTATGTTTTTCAGGTGGATCTTGCGTGGCGGGCAGAAAGCGCCGGACTTAAAATTGTTGAAGTTCCTATCACCTTCGTTGAACGTGCTATTGGCACCTCAAAAATGGACAGTTCCATCATCCTTGACTCAATGACTAAAGTGACAGGCTGGGGACTAACTTCTCGCTACAAGAAAGCTAAAGAGCTAGTTAGCTCTTTGAGAGGTAAATAAGATTTTATTCTAGATACCAATAGGGTGTGGTTGCCATAAATATGGCAACCACACCCTATTGATGTTAAAAATGTTGGGGTGTTTCTTCACAAATCTGTGAAGAAACACCCCAACATTTTGAGTATGTGCGCTTTCTAAGAAAGCGAGTGGCGCTGTCTGTAATAGTCGATACGTTGTTGGAGAGTATCTTCTAGCTCTTCAATGCTGCGACGTTCTAGAAGCATATCCCAGTGTGTACGTACTGGTTTTTCTTGGGATTCTTCTTGGTCGCCTTCGCCGTTGACGAGGTATGCTTCGTCACCAGATTTTGCAGTCCAAGTTTGGGGGATATCGGCTTCTTGGGCAAAGGTCACAAAAACTCGTTCACCTTTTTCTGTTCGATATTCAACTCGCTGTCGAGGAGCTGGCTCAACGCCGGCCTCAGTTTCCATCGACTGCGAACCAAGACGCATACCACGTAGGCTGCGATCGCTCATTTAATATCCTCCAAATGTGTTGGCTAAACCTCTATGAGAAAAACAGATAGGGGCGTAGATAAGGCTGACTCACAATAAGTGGGTCAAAGAAACATTATAGACCTTTTGCCCTTGATGATTCTACCTATGAGGGTGAGCCGGGCTTATTTTCCGTAGGAACTTCAATTCCGGTATTGAGCTTATCTAGATTTGGGTTGAGGTCTTCGGGCGTTACCTTGATAATTCCTGTTTCAACGATAGGGTCCTCCGAGATTTTTGGAGAATTTTCTTCGGATGTTTCTGTTGCATTTTGAGAATTATCTGAGGTGAAACTCTTTGGATCGAAAGCGTTTCCTAATCCACGGAGGGCTTCACCTAATTCAGTAGGGATAAACCAGAGCTTGTTTGCATCGCCTTCAGCAAGTTTTGGAAGTGTCTGTAGGTACTGGTAGGTGAGAAGTTTTTGTGATGGGTTTGCTCGATGGATAGCGTTGAAGACTTTTTGAACAGCTTGAGCTTCGCCATCTGCCCGAAGAATAGCAGCTTTTGCGTCGCCTTCGGCGGTGAGAATCTGAGACTGCTTTTGACCCTCAGCTCGAAGAATAGCAGCACGAGAGTCACCCTCGGCGGTGAGAATCTGAGACTGCTTCTGACCCTCAGCTGTGAGAATCGCAGCTCGACGGTCTCGTTCTGCGCGCATCTGTTTTTCCATGGAGTCTTGAATGGACGCTGGTGGCTGAATTTCTTTGATATCGACACGTGAGACACGGATACCCCAACGCCCTGTCGTGCTGTCGAGTACTCCTCGTAGTTCACTATTGATTTGGTCGCGTGAGGTAAGGGTTTGTTCGAGGTTGAGTCCACCTACGACGTTACGTAGTGTTGCTGAGGTGAGTTCATCTACTGCGTGGATATAGTTGGTAATTTCATACGTGGCAGCTTGCGGGTCTGTGACTTGGAAATATACGACAGTGTCGATTCCTACAACGAGGTTATCTTCGGTGATTACTGATTGTGCTGGAAAGGATACAACCTGTTCGCGTAAATCGATAAGAGGTAAGACTCTGTCGATGAAAGGTACCGTGACATGGAAGCCGGGGTTAAGGGTGGTGTGATATTTGCCGAGGCGTTCGACGATTCCTGCGCGAGCTTGAGGAATGATGCGTACTGCGCGTAAAAGAATTACTGCTACGAGAACAGCTAGGGACGTGAGGACAATTGTAAGCGGCATAATATATGCACGACCTTTCTATGGGTGCGTTTATTGGCTATAGTTTTAGGCTTTGTGGTCGCCGATATACGCGGTTGCTCCTTTAATGTTCAAAACATAAGCATTTTGAGTGGGGGAGAAACTTCTATTTTTGTCTGCTGAGCGTGCTGTCCAAGTGTCTCCAGCTAGCTCGATAAGACCTGAATCTGATGTTACTTTTTCAAGAATTTTAACTTCTTGACCAATAAGTCCTGCGGTATTTGTGGAAATATTTGGGGTGTTCTTATTGAGTCGATGAATAAGTTTTGGGCGGGCAGCAAGTAGAAGCACAATGCTTAGTACAGCAAAGATAAAGACCTGAATGTTGAATGATTCGGTAAAAAGTGTTGAGGCTGATGTTCCTAAAGCTGCTAATGCAAGCATGAGGAAAAAGAAATCGAGGGAAAGAATCTCAATGATAGCCAGAAGGATGGCTGCGAAAATCCAGAAGGCCCAGAGGTGATAAACGAACCAGTCGAACATATAAAGCTCCTTATGTTGTACATATTCATTATATTCTCAGTGATCAAGAAAGACCTAGTGATTTTGAGATATCCACAGCTTTCTGATTCGCCGATAATCTACATTATGTAAAGTAAATATATTTTACACTCCTCTACTAGGGTTTTGAGGCCTTCAGAAATCGAAATCCTAGTGTGACTGTTTTCTGCATGAACTCGTACTGCTATACACACGTTGTCTCAGCCTTTTGTGAAATTTGAGGACACGGCCAAGCAGATGTCTAGAAACGGCGCTGTGTGAGAGAGATAATGCAGGTATATATTTCCCGTGGAAGGATTTTCCCTATGGCTACTCGTTCTCGCTCTCGAGGTTCTTTACCTCTGCACCTTAGCACCGGTATTGATATCTTCCTTATTGTGCTCTTTGCTGGAATCGGCAGATTCAACCATCATGAGCCGCTATCTGGAACTTTTATGACGGCTATTCCCTTTCTTCTGGGGTTCTTAGCTGTTCGATTCGTTCCAGTTGTAAACTCTAGACCTTTTTCTCTGTTTTCCGGTGTTGCTGTGTGGGCTTCCACTGTTGTGATTGGGCATTTATTACGGCTAGTTTTCGGTGGTGGAACAGCTTGGAGCTTCTTCATGGTTAGCGCGATTGTTCTAGCCTTCTTTTTGGTGGGATGGAGAATCTTGCTATTACTACTGTCGAAAACAGTTTTTAAGCACAAACGTTGGAGACTTTCCTAAGAATTGTTCGATCTAGCGTAAGCTTAAGGGTGGGCACACATGTTGTGTGCCCACCCTTAAGCTTTTTTATTTAACCTTTGGTTTAAGGTTTAGCTCTTGAAGTTAATCCAAGATTCAAGTTTAGCCTGAGCCTTACCTGATGAGAGCGTTTCTCTCACAGTGTTTAATGCATTATCGAATCGTTCCTCAAAACTCGTTAATTCTTCGGGTGTTTGATAAGCCATTAATCCAGCTGTTGCGTTAAGAACAACCGCATCATAAATAGCGCCTTCGCAGATTTCTTGAGACATCACATCTGAAAAAATCTGCGCATTGTATGAAGCGTCTGCGCCTCGCAACTCATTTAACGAATGATACACAAAGCCAAATTCACGAGGGTCGAATATCTGGTGTCTTATCTCCCCTTGGTGAATCTCCCAAATATCAGATGGTCCGCTGACCGTTAACTCATCTAAACCATCATGGCCTCTAAAGACTAATGCGTGATGATTTTTACGTTGAGCAAAAACTCCCGCAATTTTTTCTGCAAAATCTTCTCGGGCTACTCCAATTGCTGACGATAGAACCTGAGCAGGATTCGTAAGCGGCCCGAGAAAATTGAAAACAGAAGGTACGCCCATCTGTCGTCGCACCGGAGCTACAAAGCGCATCGAAGGATGAAACACTTGCGCGAAAAGAAAAGCAATACCAATCTCTGCACTGCACTGTTCAACCTCTTCAATACTTAAATCCAACGGAACGCCTAAGGCCTCAAGAACGTCAGCAGATCCACTCGCTGAGGAAGAAGCCCTATTGCCGTGTTTGACAACAGGAACTCCGCTAGCGGCAATGACAACAGCGGCCATGGTTGAAATGTTTACTGTATTTTGTTGGTCTCCCCCAGTTCCAACAATGTCTACTGCTTGTTGTCTAATGCTAGGGCGAACAGCTTTAGCTAACATTCCTTGAGAAAGATACTCAAGCTCTTGGCTACTCTCCCCTTTAGTGTGTAATCCCATGAGAAAAGCACCCAGAATACTATCAGGAGTCTGGCCAGTCATCATCTGATCCATAGCCCATAACGCTTGTTCTTTTTCAAGCTCTTGAGACTTTTGCAAAGAATTGAGAACTAATTTCCATGAGATTGGTGTTTGTTTCATACCCCCGATTCTAGAACAAAGAACGTGCTAAACCTTTTTCTTGGTACAAAATGACTCGTATGGTGAGAGGGTTACGCCAAGTTTACAGACATCGTGTCGCTATCTTCTTAAGAAAGATTTACTGTAAAACCGCGGAAAATAAGGGTTTTTTGCAACACACCTACTACTTTAAGGCCTAGGTTCTTGGTCTGAACGGTGTTTTACAGACATAATGTCTATGTGACAACTGCAACCCAAACCCCAAGTAAGTCGGCTCATCCGACTCTCAACCGTCCAAATAACGTTGCCGTAGGTACCGTTGTGTGGCTCGGTTCTGAGCTGATGTTCTTTGCCGGACTATTCGCAATGTACTTCACGCTACGTGCTTCACGCCCCGATATCTGGGCAGAAAACGTAGTGTTTTTGGAAGTCCCACTAGCTACTTTTAACACCATTGTTTTGGTGCTGAGCTCTGTGACCTGCCAATTTGGTGTCTTCAAAGCTGAGCAGCTTAAGCCTCGTCGTACCGGTTCCCTGATGAATATCAAGGAATGGGGCATGGTCGAGTGGTTCCTTCTAACCTTCATCATGGGCGCATTCTTCGTCTCGATGCAGGTTTATGAATACGCAACTCTCGTATCCGAAGGCGTAACCATCGCTTCTAGCGCATATGGATCAGCGTTCTACATCACCACCGGCTTCCACGCGCTCCACGTGACCGCTGGACTCGTAGCGTTTCTCTTCATCATCGGTCGCGCCTACGTGGCAAAACGTTTCGGTCACTACGAAGCAACGAGTGCCGTTGTTGTTTCCTACTACTGGCACTTTGTTGATGTCGTCTGGCTTGCGCTTTTCGGTGTGGTCTACTTCCTTCGATAAGTAGAAAATACGAACGAAAACCATAGCTCAACAGATTATTCAGCACACACACAACTAAGGAACTATTCGACGTGAAGGCAATTTCTCAGAAGCGGCGTCATCCGCTTGCAGCCCTCGTGTTACTTCTTTTCGCTCTCGTCCTCACCGGTGGCCTCTATGCAGTTGCCACGGCTACAAACGAAGCAAGAGCAGAAACTAAGAACACCTACACTGCAGAACAGGTTGAAGCAGGACAAAAACTCTTTGTTTCTAACTGCGCAACATGCCATGGCGCAAATGCAGAAGGAACTGTAGACGGACCCTCCCTCATTGGCGTAGGTGCCGCTGCTGTTGATTTCCAGGTAGGAACCGGACGTATGCCTCTGCAGATGCAAGGTCCGCAGGCCCAAGCGAAACCAGTACAGTTCAACGAAGAAGAAACTGCTCAGCTAGCCGCTTATGTTGCCTCCCTCGGTGCTGGCCCTGCAATTCCTGAAGATGAATACCTTGATGTATCCAAAGGTGACGCTGCTAACGGCGCTAAAGTCTTCTTAGCAAACTGCGCTATGTGCCACAATGCGGCAGGTGCAGGTGGTGCGCTAACTCGTGGTAAATGGGCTCCTTCGCTCATGGGTGTTAAAGAAAGCCACATCTACGAGGCTATGGCAACTGGACCTCAGAACATGCCAGTGTTTAACGATGCAAACATCACCCCAGAAGAAAAGCGTGACGTTATCACCTACCTAAAGTCTCAGGAATACAACGTATCTCCCGGCGGATTCAAAATTGGTTCTCTTGGCCCGGTGGCTGAAGGCCTGCTCATCTGGACCGTTGGCCTAGGTATCGTTCTCGTATTCACTATCTGGCTAACATCACGTTCTGCTTAAGACAACACACACATAAGATTTCGTACCAAGGAAGATTTGAGGCAACACATGGGTAACCATAGTGACGGTGTACAGGAACATTCCTCAGCCGTAGTTACCTCTCACGAGGAAAGTAAGGAGAAGTTCAGAGATCCTGGACTTCCTCCGCACGCTCCGCGCCTGACCGACGTGGACCCCAAAAAGGCTAAAGCCGCAGAACGCCAAGTAATTGCTCTGTTCATCATCTCGATGCTCGGATCAGTGCTTTTCTGGTTTGCGTACTTTGGTGTTCGCATCGGCGGAGATTACTACGACGTATTGAACCCCGCCGCAACAGATCAGCTACGTCTGCAAAACCTATTGCTTGGCTTGGGTATCGCTTTTGCAATGTTCGGTATCGGTATCGGTATCGTCCACTGGGCACGCACCTTGATGCCTGACCACGAAATGATGGAAGAGCGGCACGCTGTTCGCACCGAAGAAGACCGCGCAAAAGCTCAAGAAATCATCGAAACTGTTATTGAAGAATCTGGTATCAAACGCCGTCCGTTGCTTCGTAACACCCTCATCGGCTCTATGATTCTTGCGCCGCTGACCTTCGTCACCTTCCTCCGCGACCTTGGTCCAGCAGACCCCGCCGTTCTCAAATACACCCTCTGGGATAAAGGTGTTCGCCTCGTGCGTGACCCTTCCGGAACGCCTATCAAAGCAGCTGACGTTACTATCGGTTCCGCATACCACGTACTTCCAGAGACCTTGGTTTCTGTATCTCACGAAAACGGATACCTTGAAGAAAAAGCAAAAGCAGTTGTTCTGCTCATGCGTCTTGACCCAGCTGAACTAAAGGTCTCTAAGGGACGTGAAGACTGGAACGTCGATGGCATTATCGCTTACTCCAAAGTTTGCACTCACGTAGGCTGCCCCATCGCTCTGTACGAGCAACGCACACACCACCTCTTGTGCCCTTGCCACCAGTCGACCTTCGATGCTGCTGATGAATGCAAGGTTGTGTTCGGGCCAGCTGGTCACGCACTACCCCAGCTTCCTATCACCGTAGATGACGAAGGCTACTTGGTAGCTCGTAGCGACTTTAAAGAGCCTGTTGGTCCCGCTTATTGGGAACGTGCACAACACGTCAAAGAGATGGCAGGTGAACAATAAAAATGTCACATACTACTCAGACTGAATACACTCCAAAGACTTCAACCGGACGTATCGCAAACTTTGTGGACTCCCGTGTTGGACTTTCTGGAATCGTTAAAGAGTTTGGTCGCAAAATCTTCCCCGACCACTGGTCCTTCATGTTCGGTGAGGTTGCTCTTTACAGCCTCGTGATTCTCATTATCTCCGGAACATTCCTAACCTTCTGGTTCAACCCTTCAACAGCTTCAGTAGCCTACGACGGCTCCTACCTGCCGATGAAGGGTACCGAAATGTCCGTGGCGTTTGAATCCGCTTTGCATATCTCTTTTGATATTCGTGGCGGTCTTCTGATTCGTCAGATTCACCACTGGGCAGCATTGATGTTCATGCTCGCCATCTGCATTCACATGCTTCGCGTATTCTTTACCGGCGCTTTCCGTCGACCACGCGAGCTGAACTGGGTTGTTGGTTGTGTCCTCTTCATCCTCGGCATTTTTGCTGGCTTTACCGGATACTCCCTACCCGACGACGTGCTTTCCGGTAACGGTCTACGCATTGTCGATGGCATTATGATGGCAATTCCAGTTGTGGGAACTTATCTTTCTCTCTTCTTCTTCGGAGGAGAATTCCCCGGACACTACATCATCGGGCGTTTATACTCCTTGCACATTATGATCATCCCCGCGTTGATTCTTCTCTGTGTAGCCATCCACTTGTTCATGGTTGTTGTTCACAAACATACCCAGTACCCTGGACCTGGACGTCGTGAAGATAACGTTGTGGGCTTCCCTGTTGGCCCGGTATATGCTGCAAAAGCTGGCGGTTTCTTCTTCATCGTCTTCGGAATCATCGCATTTTTGGCGGCAACTTTCACCATTAACGCTATTTGGAACTACGGA
Organism: Rothia sp. P13129; assembly: GCF_048512865.1. NCBI lineage: Bacteria > Bacillati > Actinomycetota > Actinomycetes > Micrococcales > Micrococcaceae > Rothia > Rothia sp. P13129. The sequence continues at coordinate 23,431 of NZ_JBLXYA010000009.1, read as the reverse complement.
CCCTACGATCCATCCCCTGTTCAGGCAGGTACTCAGCCTGACTGGTACGTTGGTTTTGGCGATGGTGCTTTGCGTCTTTGGCCTGGCGTATGGCCTTTCCCTTGGGAATTTGAATTCCTCGGTGGTACTTGGGTTCTGAACGTTCTTCTCCCCTTTGCCATGGCTGGCGTCATTATCATGTTCATGTTTGGATGGCCGTGGATTGAACGTTGGGTTACTAAAGACGATAAAGAACATCATATTCTTGACCGTCCACGCAATGCTCCTTTCCGTACTGGAGCTGGTGTTGCTGGCGTTATCGCATATAGTGTTTTGATGATTGCAGCGTCCTCTGACCTCATTGCAACTCACTTCCACGTATCCTTGAACGATGTTGCTTACTGGCTACGAGTTCTATTCTTCATCGGCCCAGTTATTGGCTATATGATTACCTATCGCCTATGCCTATCATTGCAGCGTAAAGACCGCGAACTTGTCTTACACGGTATTGAAACTGGTCGTGTTGTGCAGCTTCCTCACGGCGAATTTATCGAGGTGCATAAGCCACTGGACGAGTTCCGTCGTTACAAACTCGTTGCCTTTGAAAACCATGAAGTTATTCCTGCCCAACCTAACAAAAAGGGTAAGATTTCTTTGATGGAAAAGACTCGTGGCAAACTATCTCAGCTATGGTTTGAAGACCGAGTTGCTCCGGTAACTCCTGCTGAGCTTGAAGCAGCGCATCATGATCACGGTCATGATGAGTTGGATTCTCATTCATCAGGTGAAGCTCTCGAGAAGTAAAATATAGTTCTCCACATAAAAAGGAGTGGTACTGGCTAGTTTTAGCCGGTACCACTCAACTATTTTAAGAACCTTTTCAGCACCTATAGGAGTTGCTACAGACCATTTGGATTCCGCAGTGATGCTACGCACAACGTAATTGTAGAAGAAACAGCACCAAAGCCTCGGGACCGAACCCGCTTCACCGTCGCAACTTGCTCCCACTCAGTAGCCCTGTCTGCTGCCACTTCCCCACCAACGCCTCCAACTCAAGCTACCGGCTCCGGCGAATAACGCCTAGTACAGTCTGCCGTTACCCATTGTCTGAGGTTGCCGGAATTGTCGGGAGTGTTGAGAAAAGTTCATATGTGAGAAGTGCACCCCGAAAACAGGCTCACAGAGCTGGGAGCCTATGATGTCTGAGCAGCTCAGTGAGAGTTCGTGGCTGAGATTGGGCGTAAGGGCGGGAGCCGAAGAATAGAAGCCCAACGCGTGAGCCTTTCGCTAAGGCTCACGCGTTGGGAAGGCTGTGGAAGAATGCTCATTCTATCGGCCGTAGAGCGCAGATTCAGGCTTTGAAAGAGGCCGGGTATAAATAATGCGAAGTTGCCGAAAAATGGGTTTAGGTATTGCCGCAATCAAGCGTGCCTGGAACTGAGCCGAAAGGTATCATTCCTGAAGCTTAATCAGGCTATGACCGCTTCCCCAGCTTGCCCCTCACTCCTTCAACGCTCCTACCGCCTGGGTAATAGAGGTTCCTGGATGCTCCTCACGATACCTCCTAATTTCCTTAGCAGACGGGTATGGTTGATTCTTTTCCTTCCTCGGAGGAATCTTCTCAAAACTGCCGTCTGAGGTAATGACAAAGACAGCTAGAGACACAAGCATGAAAGCTGCTAGATGCTGCTGAAGTACAAGGGTCACTCCTGCTCCAAGAAGTACTATCGAGAGTAGAAGCTTGCTCTTCTTCACTCAAGTGATTGGCGACAGTTAAACCCCATCACGCACACTGTAAGCAAGTCAACTTACTACATCACAAACTAATAAAGGAGACAACAAACTCCCTAGTCAGCAAGCTCTGAAAAAACTTACGTAACGCTCTTGCTGTCGGGGTGCTAAGTGGACAACACCACTGGGCTTTGACGGAGCAGTGCTCAGCCCAACCAGCACCTGTACATCCCTAAAAATGCCGAACCGACACCCAAAACCTCAGCGCCCCACCAAAAAGAAAACCCAATTTACTTACACACGTCTGGCACTGAGGTGCAACTCCGTAAAGAACCTTTACCCCCTGACTTACAGCAGACCTCAAAATCGTCAATATAAGGCATGGGCGAAAACACAAATTGCTGCCCCGTGTGCTCTAAAAACCTCAGCAGAACCCAATACTCTATACCTCTATTGCTCAGGCTTATGCAAAACCAATACCTCGATAAGCGTGATACTCAAGCGATCGCTCTGTAGGCATCAATTTAGGTTCTTAAAACCTCTTAGTGTAAACAATGTGTTTTAGTCGAAGATGTTTTATGCTCAACTCCATGTTCTTTTCATAATGGAGGGCATAAAAAAATGGTGTTCTAGGTTCATTGTGAACCTAGAACACCATTGACACAATGATGTCTGTAGTTAGCTCATTAGTGAGCGTGATCTCCACGGTTATATTCGTAGACCCAGCCGACACAAGCTAGAACCGATAGCGGAAGCGCAATACCTACAATCCACCAGCCCAAAGCTAAGCCAATCACTAATAGTGCGCAGACCGCAGCAATAACGATAGGCCACCAAGACCATGGAGAATAGAAGCCGTAGTCACCTGCAGCCTCAATAATTTCTCCGTCTTCATTATCGCTCGGTTGATCCGGATGCAACTTATCGGTATAGAACAAGAACCCTGATAGGAATAAGCACATGATGGCGGTTACCATAATCGCGGGGAATCCTGCTAAATCACTGAACTTCGACATAAAACCGTAGATGAGTCCTACGGGGATGAGGAAGACTCCAATGAGCCCAAAAAGCCAAGCAATACTTTTCATCGTAGGCTACTTCCTTTCTCCGCTTGCTACAGCCTGACGAGCAGCCATCGCAACATCAACGTTGGTTGAGAGTTCTGGGTGGTGTAAGTCAAGAGCTGGACGTTCAGAACGGATACGTGGCAACGCGGTGAAGTTGTGGCGAGGAGGTGGGCAAGATGTTGCCCATTCCAAGGATGCGCCGAAGCCCCATGGGTCATCAACTTCAACTTTGGTTCCGTAACGTGCTGTGATGTAAACATTCCAGAAGAATGGAATCATCGATACTGCAAGAATCATGGAACCAACGGTGGAGAGCTGGTTCATCCATGTGAATCCATCTTCAGGCATATAATCTGCGTAACGACGAGGCATACCTACAACACCTAGCCAGTGCTGGATGAGGAAGGTCATATGGAATCCTGTGAATAGGAGCCAGAAGTGAATTTTGCCGAGACGTTCGTTAAGCATTTTACCAGTCCACTTTGGCCACCAGAAATAGAAGCCTGCGAACATGGAGAATACCACGGTACCGAAGATAACGTAGTGGAAGTGAGCTACCACGAAGTAGGTATCTGATACGTGGAAGTCCAGTGGAGGTGTTGCCAAGATAATACCGGTGAGACCGCCGAAGAGGAACGTGACCAAGAACCCGAGAACCCAAATAATAGGTGTCTCAAAGGTGATTGATCCTCGCCACATGGTACCAATCCAGTTGAAGAATTTCATACCGGTAGGAACACCAATCATCATGGTCATGAAGGAGAAGAATGGCAACATTACTGCGCCTGTAACGTACATATGGTGTGCCCACACAGTCACGGAAAGAGCAGCAATTGAAATCGTTGCAAAGACTAGACCTTTGTAACCAAAGATAGGCTTGCGAGAGAAAACTGGAATAATCTCGGAGACAATACCAAAGAATGGTAGCGCGAGGACGTATACCTCAGGGTGTCCAAAGAACCAGAAGAGGTGCTGCCATAGAATAGCGCCACCGTTTTCAGGATCAAAGATATGTCCACCAAGACGACGATCCATACCCAACGCAAATAGCGCAGAAGCTAGAGGAGGGAAGATCATGATAATCAAAATCGAGGTAATAAGAGTTGTCCATGTGAAAACAGACATACGCCACATCGTCATACCTGGGGCACGCATGCACAAGATGGTGGTAATAAAGTTAACGCCACCCATAATGGTTCCAAAGCCCTGAAGAGCAAGACCAAAGACCCACAGGTCTCCACCAATGCTTGGTGAGTAGGTGGTGCTGTTCAATGGCGCGTAGGCGAACCATCCGAAGGATGCAGCACCCTGAGGGGTGATAAACCCAGCGATGGCAACTAGAGAGCCAAAGAGGAAGAACCAGAACGCGAGTGAGTTCAGTCGTGGGAACGCAACGTCCGGAGCGCCAATTTGTAAGGGAATAAGGATGTTTGCAAAGCCAGTAAATGCAGGGGTACCAAACATGAGAAGCATGAGGGTTCCGTGCATGGTGAACAGCTGGTTGAACTGTTCTTTGGTTTGCAAGAACTGCATGCCAGGTTCAAAAAGCTCAATACGCATGAGCAGAGCCATGATACCTGCGATGCAGAAAAAGATGAATGATGCTATGAGGTACATGTACCCAATAGTTTTGTGGTCAGTGGAAGTTATCCAATTGACGAAGATTCGCCCTTTAGATTTAGGTACCACGCGGGGGGCAACCTGACCCCCATCCGCTGAGTATTCCAAGCTAGTCACGGGTCACCTCTTAGTTTCGGATGTTTTGGTTAGGATTACGGTTGTATTCATCGCCGAGAATACCCTGAGTTTCAGGGTCTGAAGCTAATTTCTTCATATATGCTTCGTATTCTTCAGGAGAGACAACCTTGACATTGAAGAGCATTTCCGAATGGTATTCGCCGCAAAGCTCTGCACACTTACCAGCGTATGTAGCTTCTTCAGCACCAGTGGTGAAGTACATGTGGTTGGTCATGCCAGGAACGGTGTCTCGCTTTTCCAAGAAAGCAGGAACCCAGAATGAGTGAATAACATCGCGGGTTTTAAGAACGAGATCAACGGTTGAATTCGTTGGTAGGTAGAGAGTGGGAAGAGTCTCTTCAACTCCTTCAGAACCGTCGAGGCTCAAATGTGCTTGAACACCAGAGGTATGCACATTGGAATCTAGGTAGTTGAAGTCCCAAGCCCACTGCTTGCCATACACTTCAATGGTGACGTCAGGGTTATCAGATTTTGGTGCAGTAATTTGACGTTCAGCAGTATCGGAGAACGTAAACAAGCTGACAATCATGATAACCGGAATAATGGTGTAGAAGATCTCCAGAGGAGCATGGTAGCTCAGCTGGCGTGGATAACCTGTTTCATTTTTGCGTCGACGGTAAGCGATAATGCACCAAAGCATTAGTCCCCAAGTAATCAACCCAACAATGATGGCAGCAGCCCAAGACCCAATCCATAGATCCATGATGGTGTCTGCGTTGTCGGTAACTCCACGCTTTGTGGGCAACCAGCCCACCTCTGCCTGATCTGAACAACCTGTCATCAGCAATACAGAAGCTGAGGCAATGGCGTTAGTGGCCAATGCCTTGAGCTTGATACTGCCGGTTCGATGCTGCGAACTCACAGACGGCCCTTCCTTTTAGCGGTGTGCGTGCTATCTAAGACGAAAACTGTGTGTGGACAGAAAACGCCTCTAAAAATTCTTTCAGTATGAGCTTACCTTGATTCTGCTCATTCTGCTGACACTGTGTCACTGAACTTGCCGCTATTTCTTAACTATTTCGGTATTTTTACTCTTTTGAGAGAGATATTAGCTTGTGTCGTATGGGTAACAAGCCAATATCCCTCTCAAAAGTTTTGTCTAGGACTCTTAGTGGAATGAGTCTCCACAAGCGCAAGATCCTTGCGCGTTGGGGTTATCGATAGAGAAGCCTTGTTTTTCGATAGTGTCTTCAAAATCAATAGTTGAGCCATCGAGGTAAGGAACACTCATACGGTCAACGATGACTTCTACCCCGTCAAAAGAACGGATAGCGTCTCCATCGAGAACTCTTTCATCGAAGTACAACTGATAAATTAGCCCTGAACAACCCCCTGGCTGAACGGCAACACGTAGACGCAAGTCAGTTCGGCCCTCTTGTTCTAGTAAGGCACGTACTTTCTGTGCTGCGACGTCAGTCAGATTGACTCCGTGTGTGGGAGTATCAGTGGTTACTGTTTCGGTCATTACCAATTCCTTCTCTTATGGATTTAGCCTGCAAGAGCAAACTAAAGGTATGTGTTACTCAATATCCTAGAACAAAAATACCCTTATCAGTATTTCCTGAAGCTCTAACGTGTTGAGAGACATGCTTTAGTGTAAGAAAGTGCAATAGCTTTATTGGCTAAGGTGGCTAATAATGAGCGCTTCAGCCAAAATGGCGCGCTCAAAATCGGGAAGATATAGAGACTCATTTGCGCTGTGAGCGCGGGTATCTGGGTCTTCAATTCCGGTAATCAGGATATGAGCCTCAGGGAAGGCCTCTTTGAGGTCTGCAATAAACGGGATAGAACCGCCCATACCTGTTTGTGCAGGCTCAACATCCCAAGCGCTGTGCATTGCAGCTAAGGCAAGCTCAACGCTGTCTTCTGTTGGGTCTGCACTGAAAGGCTGACCACTGTCTGATTCCGTATATCGAACTTCTGCACCCCACGGAACATGCTTAAGTAAGTGCTCTTCAAGTTTCTGGTGCGCTTCTTGAGGGTTTTGTCCCGGTGCGAGTCTCATGCTGAGCATTGCTCGGGAGGTCGCCGCAATAGTGTTAGAAGACTCGGCTACTGATGGGATATCCATGCCAATAATGGAGATAGCTGGCTGCGCCCATAGGCGTGAGGTGATGCTTCCTTCTCCTGCAAGAGTTACTGAATCAAGGATTCCTGAGTCTTGACGGAAGTCTGCTTCTGGATATTCAACCTCAGGTTCAGGTGCATAAGTTAAACCTTCAACTGCTACTGAACCTTTACTATCATGTAGTGTGCTCAACAAGCGAACTAAAACAGTATGAGCATCCAACATCGGGCCACCAAACATGCCAGAATGAACAGCATGATCACCCACACGAACTTCCACCGACCCGCTGGCAACACCACGTAAGCCCGTCGTCAAAGCAGGAACACCCGCACGCCAATTCGCCGAGTCAGCAACCACAATCACATCGCTAGCCAACTTCTGTCGATACTTCTGAATAAACGACGTAAAACTCGGCGAACCAGCTTCTTCCTCTCCCTCAATAAAGAGAGTCACTCCAGCTAAAAACTGTTCACCAAGTACCTCGCTCACAGCACGAAACGCAGACAAGTGAGCCATAACGCCAGCTTTATCGTCAGCTGCCCCGCGACCATACAACCGGTCACCTTTGCGAGTAGCCACAAAAGGCTCAGTATCCCAAAGTGCACAATCACCAACCGGCTGAACATCGTGATGGGCATAAAGCAAAATGGTGGGATACCCCTCAGCAGCAGGCTTCGTTGCAACAACAGCAGGCATGCCCTCTTTTTGATCAGGCCCATATGAGGCGCTAAGAATCTCTACCTCTGGAAAACCAGCAGCTAAAGCTAACTCCTTGACCTTCTGAGCGCTACGAGTAACCTCAGAAAGATCAAAACTTTCCCACGCAATAGATGGGATAGCAACAAGATCTGTCAACTCTTGAAGAGTCTGCTCAAAATCCTGACCAATCTTCTCTTGAAGAGCCTGACGATACGGAAAACTAAACTTTGATTCAATACTCATAGATATAACATTACGCGGTTATGAGCGTTCTTGCAGATTCTCCGATATTCTTAGAGAGTGTTTGGACGTAAAAAGAAATCTAGTGAACAAGAGCCCCTGGTAGAAGAAACCACGGTAGCTCCCAATGAAGACCCCCAAAACCCGCATTACACTGCACCCAAAGGGCGACCAACCCCTTCTCGAAAAGAACGAGAAGCAGCACGGAAAAAACCTCTCATACCGGCTGATAGAAAAGCCGCGAAACAAGCAGAGCGAGAAGCTATCCGTGAACAACGCCTACGCGAAAACAGAGCAATGCACACCGGCGAAGAACGGTATCTACCAGCACGAGATAAAGGACCTCAACGTCGCTATATTCGTGACTATGTAGACGCCCGATTCAACATTGGTGACTTCATGATTCTTGCTGTCATCTTTATCTTCGTTCTGGGGCTATTTACCCCTCAACTACGCTTTATCTCCACTGCTCTTATGTGGCTATTCATCCTCATCTGGGCACTCGACAGCTGGATGATGTGGCGTAAATTGAAGAAGAAACTCCTCGAAAAATTTTCAGACATCGAACCAGGAAGTGCATTCTATGCGGTCAATCGTGTCTTGATGATTCGACGCTTCCGCCTACCGAAGCCACAGGTTAAACGCGGAGAATACCCACGATAAAAAACCTATAAAAATATTCCGTGTTCGTTTACTTTTTAGTAAACGAACACGGAATATTTTTATATATATCAAGAGCGTAAAGCCAATAAATCCTTATTAATACGGTGAGCCCACAATGGCCCCTCATACAAGAACGCAGTGTACCCCTGAACTAAATCAGCTCCAGCATCCAAACGTTCCTGAACGTCCTGAGCATCAGTAACTCCACCCACTGCAATAATCGACAAACGCTCACCCACATATTCTTTGAGCAAACGAATAACCTCTAACGACCGAGGCTTAAGAGGCCTGCCCGAAAGACCTCCCTCACCACAAGCTGCAACTTCTTCTGCAGAAGAAACCAAGCCTAGATTCTCTCGAGCGATAGTCGTATTGGTCGCGATAATTCCGTCAAGCCCTAAATCAACAGCTAACTGTGCAATATCTTTAATATCTTCATCCGCAAGATCCGGAGCAATCTTCACCGCCAAGGGAACTCGACGAGAAGAGACAACCTTATCAGCCTCAGCTCGAACAACTTCAAGTAACGGACGTAAAGATTCCACCGACTGCAAAGAACGTAACCCCGGAGTATTCGGAGAGCTAACATTGACAACTAAATAATCAGCCTGTGGCGCCAACGTACGCGTACTAATCTTATAATCTTCTAAAGCGTCCTCTAAAGGTACAACTTTTGTCTTTCCAATATTGACCCCCACAATAGGCCGCACCTGCTGAGAATCATATTCAGCATCAATATCAGCTCTAGCACTAGCAATACGAGGACCTACCGCAGCGGCACCATCATTATTAAATCCCATGCGGTTAACCACCGCATAATCCTTGACTAAACGGAAAAGACGCTGAGGAGGATTTCCCGGTTGAGGCTGAGCTGTAACTGTCCCCACTTCAACGTGGCCAAAACCTAAATCAGCTAAAGCATTAATAGCTCGAGCCTCTTTATCAAAACCAGCAGCTAACCCAAATGGAGAAGGAAAATCTAAACCCATGACGGTGGTCCTCAACCGCGGGTCAGGACGCAAAACTCGACGTCCCAAACGAGTAAGCCCCGAAGCTCTGAGGAACCGAATACCCCAATACCCCACCCTATGGGCTTTCTCTGCGTCCATAGGGACAAAAATAACTTTGAATAAGGCAGGATAAATCCTCATAGCACCCTCTTTATCATCAGCAATACAACGCTACAACAATTCTAACGTTTCAAAAAAATTTAATGACTAACGCCCCGCAACTTGATCTACCGCACCACCATAACGACGATCACGACGAGCATACTGCTCAACAGCATCCCACAGCACCAAACGGTCGACATCTGGCCACAACACATCAAGAAATACCAGTTCAGCGTAAGCACTTTGCCACAACAAGAAATTTGACGTACGCAACTCCCCCGAAGACCGAAGAAACAAATCAACATCAGGTACTTCTGGCTGATACAAATACCGCGATAACATCTTCTCATTCACAGAATGCGGTTTAACCACCCCTGCAGCAACATCTTGAGCAAGAGCTTGAGCAGCGTCTGCAATCTCAGCACGCCCACCATAATTGACACACATAACTAACGTGCATACCGTATTATTTTTTGTCTGCTCCTGACAATATTCCAACTGACGGATAACAGATTTCCAAAGCTTTGGCTTACGTCCAGCCCACAGAACCCGAACACCCCACGACTGCAAAGTATCTAACTGACGAGTCAAAACTTCCGTCACAAAACGCATGATAAAACTGACTTCATCAATACTGCGACGCCAATTCTCTGTAGAAAAAGCATAAGCAGAAACGTACGGAATGCCCATCTCAATAGCACCAGCAACCACATCAACAAGAGAATGCTCCCCTGCCTTGTGCCCCTCATTACGAGGCAAGCCACGCTGATTAGCCCAACGCCCATTACCGTCCATCACCACCGCAACATGACGCGGAATAAACTGACGCGGAATCTTCGGAGGAACAGCCCCAGAAGGATGCGGATCAGGAAAAACAGGCATAACTATATATCCTTTTTCAACAGAGAGAATGATTTAAGAGGTTTCTCTAAATGCCATTGTACGTACCCAGAGACAAAAGAAAAGGCAGCATAAGATAACAACTCAGTATCTAACTGAGCTAACTTATCCCACTGAGAACGACTCACAAACATCAAATACTGACGAACATCCTCTGGCATCACAAAAACTTTAGAATGAACAATAGAACGACTACACACCTTACATACAGCACCATATTCTGGCGAAAACCGCCACGGATCCCCACAACCATCACAAATAGCACAAGAATCTAGCGAAAAACCCCAGCCAGCATACCCTAATGCACGGAGCACATAAGAGTTAAGAACATCATAAGGACGAAGACGCTCTTGAGCTAAAGCAGACAAAGCACCAGCCAAAAGAAGAAAATGAGACTCAACACCCTCACCTTCAAAAGAGGTTAACGCCTCAGCAACCTCGCTCAAAACAGAAGCAACAATATAGGAAGAATAATTCCCCATAATTGCACCTGTATAAGCACGCCGAGTCTGAACCTGCGTCACCGTCGATAAATTTTTACCTGACCGTAAAGACACATCAACGTACATAAAAGGCTCAAGCCGACCGCCAAAAGCAGAACGTCCTTTACGTACTCCACGAGCCACAGCATGAACCACACCATGCGAACGGGTCAAGAGAATAATAATACGGTCGCTCTCCCCCAAAACTTGGGTCCTCAATACTAATGCCTGGTCCGTATACGAACGAGAGGTTGAAGATACCGTACTCACAACGACCATTATCTCACATCCCCAAAAGAACAACAGAAAACCGGTACAAGAACTCCTCAAGTTCTTGTACCGGTTTCCAACAGCGTCAAAAAGACCTAGCTCTCTTCACGCAAAGCACGGTTCACCGCAGAAGTAAGAGCCTTTAACGAAGACCACGTCGTTGACGAGTCAATACCGATACCCCATAACACACGATTGCCAACAGCTGCCTCAATATAGCTAGCAGCCTGAGCCTCTGACGTTGAAGATAACGTATGCTCAGAATAATCAAGCACCCTCAAATCAACACCTTCAGACTGGAAAATAGACTGCATCGCATGAATAGGTCCGTTGCCCGTACCAACTCGTTCAAAACGGCGACCAGCAACATTCAACCCCACACGCAAGGTCGTCACACCACCGGCTTGAGACTCTACAACCATGGAATCCAAATAGAATCTTCCCCAACGTTGAGCAGTATCATGATGAGGTAAATACTCATCATTAAAAATCCTCCAAAGATTCTCAGACGTAACTTCGCCACCCTCAGCATCCGTCTGAGCCTGAACAATCGACGAAAACTCAATCTGCGCACGGCGAGGTAAGTCTAAACCAAAATCTTTCTTCATAAGATAAGCGACCCCACCCTTACCAGACTGAGAATTTACACGAATAACAGCCTCATAACTACGGCCAACATCTCGCGGGTCAATCGGAAGATACGGAACCTCCCACACCAAATCGTCAATGCTCTTTCCTTGCTGCTGAGCAGCCTTCTCCATTGCTTCAAAACCCTTTTTAATAGCGTCCTGATGAGAACCAGAAAAAGCCGTGAAAACGAGGTCGCCACCATATGGAGAACGCTCATGTACCGGAAGCTGATTACAATACTCAACGGTACGACGAACCTCATCAATTTGAGAAAAATCAATCTTAGGGTCAATTCCTTGCGTAAACAGGTTTAACCCTAAAGTAACTAAATCGACGTTACCGGTGCGCTCGCCATTGCCGAACAGGCACCCTTCAATACGGTCTGCCCCAGCAAGATACCCAAGTTCTGCCGCCGCAACTCCTGTTCCTCGATCATTGTGAGGGTGCAAAGACAAAATGACGTGTTCTCGATGTTCAAGATGTCGGCTCATCCACTCAACAGAATCGGCATATACATTCGGAGTTGCCATCTCTACTGTTGCTGGAAGGTTGATAATGACTTCGCGCCCAGGTCCAATACCTAACTCGTTGGTTACGGCATTGCAGACTCGTACCGCATACTCTAATTCAGTGCCAGTAAAAGATTCTGGTGAATACTCATAGGTGATTTCTGTGCAAGAAGCGTATTGTTCCTCATATTTCATACACAAGCGTGCACCGTTAAGGGCAATGTCTAAGATGCCGTCTTGATCTTGATTAAAAACAACCTTACGCTGCAAAACAGACGTAGAATTATAAAAATGAACAATGGCTCGTTGAGCCCCTGCAAGAGCCTCAAAAGTCCGTTCGATAAGATGCTCGCGGCACTGCACTAACACCTGAATCGTGACATCCTCAGGGATATGTCCACCTTCAATCAGGGTACGAACAAAATTAAAATCGGTTTGCGAAGCAGAGGGGAAACCTACCTCAATTTCCTTATAACCCATCCTCACAAGTAGCTTAAACATTGCTAGTTTACGTTCGCTATCCATGGGATCGATAAGTGCCTGATTACCATCTCGTAAATCGACAGCGCACCAACGTGGTGCCTGCGTCGCAACCTTATGTGGCCACGTTCTGTCAGGTAAGTCAACAGCAATCTTTTCAGAAAAAGGGCGGTACTTATGTACCGGCATGGGGGAAGGTTTTTGAAAATTTTTCATGGTGTATGATGCCTTAGCTTGAAGAAAAAAGAAAGACCGGAGACAACGAACTCCGTAACGACTATCCGATCTTGTCAATACTGAATTTTAGGGGTCGTTACGGCAACTAAGGAGAAAATAAAAAATATGTATCACCTCTTGAACGTACCACGAGAGTGAAAATCCTCAAGAAAACAACTCTCCCCCATTCCAATATATGAAAAGGGTGTGTAGCTTTATGACAAAGCTACACACCCTTAACGCCTTACAGCATGCACCTAGTATTCATAGGATTGCTGGCACTTCACCTGATCAGCAGTTTGACCAGAAGCGTCACCTGCAATAGACGTTTCTTTCTGCGAAAGAACATCCCCCGATGTGAAATCCTGACCAATCACTACAGTCACAGCATCATAAGAAGCTGATCCTTCAACCACCGTAATACCGAGTTTTTGAGCAATCTGCTGAGCTTGTCCCGCGTAACCAGCTGGATAATATACCGCTGAAGCCGCGTATTCAGTATCAGAATGTTCTGCCGTAATATGTGAATATCCCAAGGAAGCGACCACTTTTTCAATATCCTGTTCACGATGTTCAGCGCCTGAAGCGTTAAGCACCGTAATCGGAGCAGAATAATCTAAAGAGACCTGCTCCTCAGTTGCCTGCTCAGGTTCTTGAGTCTCTTCTGTTGGTGCTTGTTCCGGAGCAGGAGCAGACTTATCTGTTAGCCCGCGATCCTCGCGAAGACGTTCAAAGAGATCTTCTGCAGAAGGTGCTAATTGCAACTTGTTTGCATCATAAAGATAAGGCTCATTCGGAACGGTAGCGAACACTACCTTGCTCAAATCAATAGACGCAAACATCGCACCAATATTTACAAGAGTTGCCGGGTTTGTTAGCCCCTTATCTACCGTAACGTTTTGTGTAACAGCCTCAGCAATATTAAATAGCTGAGTAGGATTAGTCAGTGTACCTTCTGATTTAACTTTACGGAGAAGGGAAGCAAGGAAACTCTGCTGAGCGGCGATTCGACTCGTATCACTGCCATCACTATAACCATGGCGAGAACGCAAAAATGCTAGAGCCTGTTCTCCCTCTACTGATGAAACACCCGCAGGCAACTTCAACCCACTATAGGAATCATCAATAGCCTGAGTCACACACACCTGAACACCGCCAACAACATGAGAAAGAGCCTTCACCGCATTAAAATCAACAAGCATAAAATGATCAATATTAATACCGGTCAAAGAACTAATGGTCGCTACCGTGCAACCAGGTCCACCATGGTTGAGCGATTCATTAATCTGTAATCCAGAAGCAGCTGGGTAAACCATCCCCGTTATTGGGCTTGTACACTTCGGAATATCAACGATGAGGTCTCGAGGAAAAGAAATAACTGACACGTCCTGACGATTTTGGCTGACCTGAACCAACATCATTACGTCTGAACGAGCCCCTGAATTAGCATCCTCTAAACTGCCGTACGCTGCATTATTACCAGCACGTGTGTCTGAGCCAATCACCAGAATATCCAACGGCCCATCACTGAGACTTCCACTAGCATATTCGCCAATATTTAATGAAGCCGTGTGGACGTTAGTACGCAACCTCAGAAGATTAACTCCTGCTACTGCCACGATGAAGAGAAACGCCCCGACGCAGGACAACGCAATCCACCGGTAACGATGAGAACGTACCGGCTCTTGACGCATATGTCGACCAAACCCTACAAGACGATTCGGATCCGAAGAGTTCTGCTTTGGGTGTGTCACTGATTCTCCCATCAGAAAATGCTAAAAGTAATACTTTGGTTAATATCTATACGATCACTATTTAAGACCTGAGAAGATGTCTAACGGTGACGTACCGAGTATTTAGAATTTTAGAACCCGAGTCTTCCGAGTGCGCGAGGGTCACGTTGCCAATCTTTTGCAACCTTCACATGAATATCTAGATACACCTTAGTGCCCAATAATGCTTCAATATTCTTACGGGACTCTGCACCAATTTCTCTGAGTCGAGAACCACCTTTACCAATAATAATTGCTTTTTGAGAAGGTCGTTCAACGAAAAGATTGACATGAATATCGACTAGCGGATTATTCTCCGGCCGTCCTTCACGCGGCTGCATTTCTTCGACAGTAACTGCTACTGAGTGAGGTAGCTCGTCTCGTACTCCTTCAAGTGCAGCCTCACGAATGAGTTCGGCGACAAGGGTAACTTCTGGCTCATCTGTAAGTTCACCTTCAGGGTATAAAGGTGGCGAATCAGGTAAGAAAGTCGAAAAAAGCTCTGCTAACTGATTAACCTGATAATCTTTTACCGCTGAAACCGGAATAATTGAAGCCCATCCGCCTTTGCCGTCAACAACAGGGGTGTTGAACGGTTCGCCTTCTCCCTGACGACGTGCTTTTTCACGTTGTGCAGCAGGGCCAGTATCCTTACGGAAGGGAAGATTCTTCACAGTATTTTTCTGACGAGAAGCCTTTGCCTGCCGCTGAGCACGCTGTGCACGTTGGGCGCGTTCTGCACTCATCACTTCTTCGCCTAATGCCTGAACAGCAAGAAGGTGTTCTGCAAGTTCTGCTGAAGAAACCTTATCGGCTTTAGTCACAATAGCTACGATTGGCTTATGACCTGCAGCTGCAATTTGAGAAGCAATATAGCGGTCACCTGGGCCAATTTTTTCATCAGCCGGAATGCAAAAGCCAATAACATCAACTTCAGAAAGCGTCTGAGCAACCATATCATTCAAACGCTCACCTAAAAGAGTGCGAGGACGGTGTAATCCGGGTGTATCAACAAGGATTAACTGAAAATTGTCCTGATGAACTATTCCACGAATCGTATGACGAGTCGTCTGCGGACGGTTCGATGTAATAGCAATCTTTTGGCCTACAAGCGCATTCGTCAACGTAGACTTACCAGCGTTTGGGCGCCCAACAAGAACCGCGAAACCTGCAGAAAAATCTTCCGGAAAAGTGGAAAGCTCCACACATACTCCCTTATTCAATAAATATAACTATTCTCTATACTCTACCGCGATAAAAGACAAGCCACAGCTAAATGTTCCTGTGCCCTGCCCCTAAATCTCCTTGAGAACTACTTGATATGTTGTCTGCGGACTTTTCACCATCGGCAGCCCAGACCAATAATGTGCCAATTTGGTTACGGCGACCACGAGCACCAATAGCGCGGATACCGATACCGTTAACTACGACTTGGCTACCGATAATAGGAACTTTGCCAAGGTATTTAGAAAGTAAACCTCCGGCAGTGTCTACCTCTTCATCATCAAGTTCAATATCAAAAAGTTCTCCTAATTCTTCAACACTAAGACGAGAACTAATCTTGAAACTTCCATCTGGTTCAGCTTTAATCTCAGGTGTTTCTTGGTCATATTCATCAGAAATATCACCAACAAGTTCCTCAATGAGATCTTCGAGGGTGACCAGACCAGCAGTACCACCATACTCATCAACAACGATGGCTACATGTGTAGATTCTCGTTGCATCTGACGTAACAAGTCCATGACTCGTTTAGATTCTGGCTCGAACCGAGCAGGACGTAAAAGCGAAGCAACGGTGTGTGTAGATGAGTTATTTTGATTTTCTACCGTTGCCTCAACCACATCTTTGAGATATAGGAAACCTTGGATATCATCAAAATCTTCACCTAAAACGGGCATTCGAGAGTATCCAGAACGCAAGAAAAGATTGATGGCATCTTCTAAGGTCTCATCGATGTCCATAGTGACCATATCTGTACGCGGAACCATCACCGAACGAATACGCGTCTCATCCAACTCAAAAATAGAGTGAACCATCTGTGCTTCTTCATTTTCAATGGTTGATTGAGTACTAGCTCGATCTACGAACTCTTTTAACTCATCTTCGGTGAAGTATCCTGCACGGGTGGGTTCATTCTCAGAATCTTTATGACGTTGAAGCACGGAATTTGGTAAAGGCCCCAATACGAAACGTAAGAAATACACCACTGGATAAAAACGGCGAACATACAACTCAGGGTGTGTACGTCCTGACTTCTGTGGCGCCACGGTAAAGAAGAAATAACTGACCGCAGACATCACAAGCCCTGTAAGCAACGCGCTAATCCAGACGGCATCCCATAATAGTTGTAATACTGTAAACGCTGCCACTACTGCAAATGTTTCAAAAATGCCACGCCAAAGCCGAATAGAGAAAATGTATGGGTCAAGAAAATCAGCAATTGCAGCAAGTTTATTGGTTCCTCGTTCTTTACTGAGGTGCTCCATCTCGGTAGAAGGAAGATATGTAAATGCGGTCTCTACTGCGCGTAGTACGTATGCACAGCCAATAAAACATATCAGTAAGACAGGAAGGAGAAAGAAAGCCATAAGTTTAATACCGTGTTTCTACAGGTGCAGGACGTCCCAAAAATGCTTCGAGAATGGAACGCTGAAGAGCGAACATTTCTGCTTCTTCTTCAGCGTTTGCATGGTCATAACCGAGACAATGCAAGATTCCGTGTACCGTTAGCAGGCACATCTCGTCAATAGTACTGTGTCCAGCTTGCTGACCTTGGCGGGCAGCTACTGGTGGGCACAAAACAATATCTCCTAAAACGCCAACTGTAAGATTTTCTGCCGTTCCAACGCTGAGTTCATCCATTGGAAAAGACATGACATCTGTCGGTCCAGGAAGGTCCATCCACTCAAGATGGATACGCTCCATCTCTGCTTCACCAACCACAGCTATCGAAAGCTCTGTATTTTCTGAGATATGTAGACGTTCAAACGTATGGTGTACTAAATCTGTAATTGTCTGCTGGTCAAAAGACGCAAAAGATTCTCTTGTCCACGTATCAGCAGAATCGTCAAGGAGTTCAATATCAAAATCAATGGGCATTAGCTATTATCCTTTTCTGCCTCAAAACCAGTTTTCTCTAGAAGCTTTTCTGCAGCTGCTTCAATAGTCTGACGTTTAACCTTACGTTGACGTTTGCGTTCCATAGCGGTTTTATCTTCATCCCAACGGTTATACGCAGAAACAATATCTGAAACTAAGGCATGACGTACCACGTCTGTTGCATCAAGAATTGAGAAGCTAATATCATCAATGCCTTCGAGGATTTGACGTATCTGACGTAAACCAGATGCTTGCCCATGAGGTAAATCAATCTGAGTAATATCGCCCGTAACCACAATCTTTGACCCAAACCCTAGACGGGTGAGAAACATTTTCATCTGCTCAACAGTAGTATTTTGGGCTTCGTCTAAGATGATGAAGGCGTCGTTGAGCGTACGTCCACGCATATAGGCTAAGGGCGCAACCTCAATGGTTCCAGCTTCCATGAGCCGAGGAATAGATTCGGGATCTAACATATCGTGTAGCGCATCGTACAGTGGGCGCAGATAGGGGTCAATTTTATCGTTGAGTGAGCCTGGCAAAAAGCCTAATCGCTCCCCTGCCTCAACTGCTGGTCGAGTCAAAATAATGCGATTCACTTCTTTAGCTTGTAAAGCTTGAACAGCTTTAGCCATTGCGAGGTACGTTTTACCAGTACCAGCAGGGCCGATACCAAAAATAACGGTATTGTCGTCGATAGAATCTACATATTTCTTCTGGTTAATGGTTTTCGGGCGAATGCTCTTGCCACGTGAGCTGAGAATATTATGAGACATCGCAATAGCAGGGCTTGCAAGCTCTTGTGAAAGCATTCCTATAATCCGTGAAATAACCTCAGCTGTGATAGGGACAGACTGTTGACTGAGATGACGTAACTCCCCTAAGAGACGAATAACGGTCGTTACAAGTTCAGAATTTCCGGTAATCACCACATCTAAGTTCTTAGGCTGAATTGTGATGCCGGGGAATTTCTCTTCTAATAGTGTCAAAAAACTATCTGAGGGACCTAGCACAGAGACCATCTCATCATCAGAGGTGAAAGAAAATGTGCGTACGACAGATAACGGGCGATCTTGATGGGGGTGTATTGCGCTGATAGGGTTTTCTTGCACGGGTGCTCCTTAAACTCCACTGGTCAATAGTCTATCGGGGTGCTGGTCTTCTGCGGAGTATGAAGCCAACGAAAAATACTTCTTCCTGAGAGGGAAAATATTTTTTTGAGTATGCTTCTACCATGCCTTTGAAAGTGTATTAATCACGCAAAGTGCGGCACTTCCTGCAGTAGAGGACCGTAAGACGTGTTCCCCTAAGAGGCAAACTGTTGCACCAGCGTTTTCAAATGCTTCAAGTTCTTGCGCAGATATGCCGCCTTCTGGCCCCACTACGAGATAGATACGTTGTGGTAGGTTTTCTGAATCGTTGAGATATTGGGTCAGTGAGAGTGTTCCTTGTTCATGCAAAATAATAGCTAATGCCCCCTGCGCAATTTCTTCGGTTAGGTATTTAGCTAGCTCACGTGAGGATACTAAATTCTCAATCTGAGGGACCCAGCTACGTCGTGCTTGCTTTGCTGCAGCGCGGACAGTGTTGCTCCATTTTGCGTGTGCTTTTGCTGCTCGTTCTTTTTTCCATCGGACAATAGAACGGTCAGCACTCCATGGAATGACTCCCCCAATACCTAGTTCTGTGGCTGTTTCTATAGCCAATATATCTCTGTCTTGTTTAGCTAATGCTTGAACCAGAATAATTTCAGTTGATAGCTCTTCGCGCACTATAGTGTCTACGCGAACTTCTAACCCATCATCGAGATAGGACGCGACCTCTGCGTGGGCTCGTATGCCTCTCCCATCCGCGAGGTCTATGGCCTCACCTATTTCTAAACGTTTCACGACTTTAGCATGATGCCCTTCGACCCCCTGCACGGCGATAAGTTGCCCAGGAGTTGCTGATTGAAGTTCATCAGAGGAAACATAGAAAATAGGTGAGGTCACAGAATATCCTTTGTACTTTTAGCGGTCGAAGCGTTCTTTAAAACGTGAGAAGAAACCGTGCTTCTCTCGGACTGTTTCACTAATTTTGAGATCTTCTTGACGACTATGAGCAAATTGCTGAAGCATTTCGCGTTGCTCTTCTGTCAAGTTTGTGGGTGTTTTGACCTGAACATGGACTTTGAGTGAGCCGCGGTCTGCCCGATCAAAGCGAGTGACGCCTAAGCCTTTCAGGGTGACAATATCTCCAGATTGAGTACCCGGTTTAATAGTTACTACTTGTGGACCATCAAAAGTTTCTAAGGTTACTTCAGTGCCGAGAGCAGCTGCCGCCATGCTAATAGCGATGGTGGCATGTAAGTCATCATTTTCGCGGGTAAAAGTGTCGTGTTGATTGACGCGAAGATCCACATAGAGGTCTCCTGCTGGTCCGCCTGCTGTACCAGCCTCACCATAACCGGCTAGACGCATACGCGCGCCTGAAGAAACACCAGCCGGAATTTTAATGGTGATGGGCTTCCGTTCTCGGACTCGTCCTTCACCGTAACATTCTGGGCAGGGGCTTTGAATAACAGTGCCGAAAGTATTACAAGAGGGGCACGCGACAGGCTGTACTACAGTTCCAAGGATAGATTGAACTTGTCGTTGCATATATCCTTGTCCGCGGCAGGTATCACAGGTGATAGGGGCTGTTCCTTCAGCGCAACCGTCACCATCACATTTTTCGCAGGTTACTGCGGTATCAACGGTAATAGGTTTTTCTGCACCAAATACGGCGTCTTCAAGGTTGATACGAACCGTAATGCGAGCGTCTTGACCCTGACGTGTTCGGCTCGTAGGTCCCTGTTGCGGTTGGTTAAAGAAGGTCTCAAAAATATCCGAGAACCCACCGAATCCTCCGAAGTTTGCTCCCCCGAAACCACCTTGTGCCTGTCCGTTTTCGTTTCCGGTTTGGTCATAAATACGTCGTTTATCCGGGTCTGAGAGAACATCGTGGGCATGGGATACGCGCTTGAACTCTTCGGCGGCTTCTGCTGAAGGGTTAATATCAGGGTGAAGCTGGCGGGCTTTTTTACGGTATGCCTTTTTAATTTCTTCGGGGCTTGCATCAGGGGAAACACCTAATGTTTCATAGTGACTGCTCACTCACATCATCCTTATCGTGTGTTGCTATGTGTTGAAAGTATTTTGTAGAAATTCTAGTCGTTGAGAACTAACTACCCAAAATTTTTGAAAGATATTTTGCTACAGCTCGTACCGCTGCGGTACTGCCCGCATAGTCCATTCTGGTTGGTCCAACAACCCCAAGCTTAGCGGTACAACTAGGCGAGCTATATACGGAAGTCACGATAGACGTCTCGGCAAGAGGCGCCGCGCTATTTTCTGTGCCAATACGCACAGCGTATCCTCGTGGGTCTTGAGCCATCTCAGCTAGTAAGTGCAACATTGTTACTTGTTCTTCTAAAGCTTCTAAGATAGGGGCGATACTAGTACTAAAATCTTCTGTCGATTGCGCCAAATATGACGTTCCAGCAATCAGAAGTTTTGAGGTGTCCCGTGGGGATAGCAACTGCCCTAGAGCGTCAAGAACACCATTTTCTAAGCTATGAGGGGCATGATGAGATGAAGAGAACGATGATAAGAGAGCTCGCGCAATATGGTATTTCTGTTGCTGACATTTTTCGATGAGTCGAGTTCGAAGCAACTCAAGCTCTTCTTCCCTATACCGTTCAACCTGCGCTAGTCGTTGGGTGAGCTGCCCAGAGTTGCTAATCAACATTACCGTTACATGATGTTCTCCAACAGGTATCAGCTCAATATGTCGCACAACATTTTCTGGTGCTGAAGGATATTGCAGGATAGCAACTTGCTGAGTGAGCTGTGACAGTATTTTAACTGTCTGTGCAAGTATTTCGTCGATGCTGTCATAAGAATCTAAAAGACGATGAATCGCTCGTTTTTGTGCAGCTGAAAGAGGGCGAGGGTTAGAAAGCTCGTCCACGAAGAAACGATACCCTTTTTCTGTGGGAATACGTCCCGCGCTCGAATGCGGTGCTGAGATAAGACCCTGCTCTTCAAGGATAGACATATCGTTACGAACCGTGGCGCTAGAAACGCCTAAATGATGGCGTTCGATGAGCGCTTTAGACCCCACCGGCTCGCGGAAACTGATATAGTCCTCAACGATTGCTTGGAGGATCTTATGCTGACGAGATTGCGTCACGGAACCTACCTTGAAATAGAGAGAAATTAGCACTACTGCACTTTAAGTGCCAATGTAACTGTAGTACTGAAACCTATCAAAACCCTAGCGCGTACGCTCAGGGCTAATGGAATAAAATACTTACTATGGAAAATTACTATGCGTGGGGTGCTCAAGAACTCAACCAACTACACCAAAGAAGGCAACCAGAGATACAAGAAGTTCATCTGGTTCAAGGAATGCTCCTTGAAGACGTTCATAGTGGTTGGGTTGGGATTGCTAAAACGTATGAGCGTATCGGCGCTGAAGGCATGGTGGGATTAGAAGATCATCGAGGAAAAATTAAAACTTTTCCCTTGGGTTTTGGGTTTCTTCTTGAAGGGACTCCTGTCAAAGTCCTACCACCTCGCGCAAAGAATACTCGTAGTGTCCCAAAAATTAGTCGTTCGGGATCTATTGCTGTAGAGAACGCACCTGCTCAAGTTGCCCGCGCCTCACGTATCTGGGTTGAAGGTATCCACGATGCAGAACTGGTTGAAAAAGTGTGGGGACATGATTTGCGTGTTGAAGGTATTGTGGTAGAACCGTTACACGGTATCGATGACTTGCCTGATGCTGTTCGTGAGTTTTGCCCTGCACCGCACCGACGATTAGGTGTTCTTGTTGACCATCTAGTAGAAGGTTCTAAAGAAAGCCACATTGTGGCTCAGACATTACAGATACCTGGTGCTAGGAATAACGTGCAGATTGTTGGACATCCTTTTGTTGATATTTGGCAGGCTGTACGTCCTCAACGACTAGGAATAAAAAAATGGCCAGTTATTCCTCGTGAAGAAGAATGGAAAAAAGGTGTACTCAAAAGGCTAGGGTTGCCCTGCGCGAGTCAAGAAGATGTTGCTCAGGCATGGAAAAAGATTCTAGGACGAGTGAACTCTTATCAAGATTTAGAACCTACTCTGTTAGCTCCGGTTGAACAATTAATCGATTTTCTGATGGAATCACCTGAGTAAAGGTTCAGCTGTGCTAAAGGTCTCGACTAAAGTGAAGAAAAAGATTACAAAAGTTCTTCTAGATTGAACACATCAGACCTAGAATGGATTGTAATCTTTTATCTCGTAATCATTTAGCCTGTCTCGCAACTTTTAGAAGAGTGAGTGTTTTTTGAAAACTGTTGTATCCCCTGACTCTAAGTTTGAGGGTTCATCCACACCTATGAACAAGTTAACGGTCCAGCAGGATCGCAACATCGCAACCCTCGCCCACTTTGGAGGTGTCATTGGTTGCATCCCCTCGGGTATTATTCTTTACCTCTACCGAGGACGCGGACCTTTCGCCGAACAAGAAGCTCGTGAAGCATTTAATTTCACCCTCTTGCCTTCTATCGTCATCGTGTTTTCGGTACTTTTTGCTGGAACACCTAAAATTGGTTGGCTATTTGGCCTCATCGCAGCATTGACGTGGACGTACCTTGCTGTCATGTCTTTACGTGCTGGAATTAAAGTCAACCGCTCTAACCCTTACCAATATAAATTCAATACTTTTCTCTTTGAACGCATTCTCTCAC
>NZ_JBLXYA010000008.1:0-114455 GCF_048512865.1 Rothia sp. P13129 | reverse complement strand
GTTCTGAGAGAGGAACTGCTCAATACGACGTGCACGAGAAACAACAACACCACCCACAGTTTTATCAGAACACCTCGAAAGCAAAAAATTATTCTGGAAGCAGTTCTCTGGTGACCGCATCACCTAATAAACGTCCCTGAAGAGTCAGCCCCACAACACCGCGTTTAAGTTGCTCATCATCAATAAGTCCCTGATTTTGTAGCCACCGAAGCTTTCGGTCGAGAGTTTCAGTACCGTGTATATTCGCTAAGACCTCATAAGGGATACCATCGACAGTACGGAGCTCCAACATCACCTTTTCAAAAAACTGTGTCTTGTGATCAAGAATTTCACGAGCTGCTGCCGGTGAATCTCCTTGCCGAAGACGATGCGCATAGGTTACGGGATGTTTAACATTCCACCAGCGTGTACCAGCAATATGAGAATGCGCTCCAGGACCGATTCCCCACCAATCTTGGTTACGCCAATACGAATAGTTATGAGTACTCCGATACTGTGGAGCCTTAGCATAGTTTGACACTTCATACCAATGGTATCCCGCTTCTGTAAGCAGTTCTTCTGCTAACAGATACATATCTGCCATGAGATCTTCATCTGGCATATGATACTTTCCGCGACGAATCTGAGCAGCAAGTTTTGTGCCATCTTCAACAATGAGCGAATACGCAGAAATATGGTCAGGTTCGTAACTAATCGCAGCTTCTACAGAACGTCTCCACTGTTCAAGTGTCTCCCCCGGTGAACCATAAATTAAATCAACAGAAGTCTGTAACCCCTCCTGAGAAGCCCACGAAACAACTTTCGGTACGTTCTCTGGAGTATGGGTTCGTTCAAGTACTGAAAGAACTTCAGGGACAACTGACTGCATACCAATCGAAACGCGTGTGAATCCACCAGCTGCAAGCACGCTTAAATCTTTTTCTAATACAGAGTCAGGGTTAGCTTCAGTAGTGACCTCTGCATCTGGGGATAACCCAAAAAGTTCGATGGCATGATGTAGTATTCTGACGAGATCTGCTGAGGGTAATTTCGTGGGTGTTCCTCCCCCAAAAAATACCGTATTCATAGTTCGTTCAGGAACACCAGAACGTTTCAAGACCTGCTGAGCAAAGTCTAACTCTGCTATAGCGTCGTTTGCATACGTAGCTAAACCGACACCTTGCCCAAAATCTTCAGTAGCGTAGGTGTTAAAGTCACAATAGCCACATCGGATAGAGCAGAAAGGTACGTGAACGTACAGACTAAACTCTTGTTCTTGACTAGCTGCGGCAGAATCAGCGGGTATCATCCCATCGCTAGGAGCAGGAATACCTAAAGGCTGCGCCGGAGGGGTCACTTCTTAGACTTGTCCTTAGCTTCTTCAGTTGATGATAGAGCCGCAATGAAAGCCTCTTGAGGAACTTCTACTCGACCGACCATCTTCATACGTTTCTTACCCTCTTTTTGTTTCTCCAAAAGTTTACGTTTACGAGAAATATCGCCACCATAGCATTTGGAGAGAACATCCTTACGGATAGCACGAATATTCTCGCGAGCAATAATGCGAGAGCCAATAGCCGCTTGAATCGGTACCTCGAATTGTTGACGAGGGATGAGAGTACGTAGTTTTCCTGTCATCATCACACCATAAGAATATGCCTTATCACGGTGAGTGATAGCAGAGAAAGCATCTACTTTTTCGCCCTGTAAGAGAATGTCTACCTTAACCAAGTCAGCTTCTTCTTCACCATCAAATTTCCAGTCAAGGGAAGCATAACCACGGGTACGTGATTTGAGCTGGTCGAAGAAGTCAAAAACAATTTCTGCAAGAGGGATACGGTATCGTAGCTCAACACGATCTTGAGATAGATAATCCATTCCACCCATGATGCCACGTCGTGACTGGCAAAGTTCCATAATCGCGCCGATAAATTCACTGGGTGCAATGATAGTACAAGCAACCATCGGCTCTTTGATGAGGGCGACTTTTCCTTCAGGGAACTCACTAGGGTTCGTGACTCGTCGAGAAGTTCCTGACTCATCAACCACATCGTAGATAACGTTAGGTGCGGTAGAGATGAGATCTAAGTTAAATTCTCGTTCTAGACGTTCACGCACAATTTCAAGGTGCAGAAGACCTAAGAATCCGCAACGGAAACCAAAACCTAATGCAGCTGAGGTCTCTGGTTCATATACTAATGCTGCGTCATTGAGCTTCAGCTTGTCGAGAGCGTCTCGAAGGGCAGGATAGTCAGAGCCGTCGATAGGGAATAACCCTGAAAAGACCATCGGTTTAGGATCTTCATACCCTCCAAGAGATTCCTCTGCTGGATGATGAGAAGACGTAACGGTATCACCAACGCGAGACTGGCGTACATCTTTCACACCGGTAATAAGATACCCGACCTCTCCGACTCCAAGACCTTTCGACGGAATAGGTTCGGGAGAGATAACACCAATTTCTAATAAGTCGTGTTCCGCGCCGGTAGACATCATCTTGATTTTTTGACGAGGGCTTAGCTGTCCGTCCACAACACGAACATAGGTGACGACGCCGCGGTAAGAATCGTAAACCGAATCAAAAATCATGGCGCGTGCCGGTGCCTCAGCAGAGCCTTGAGGGGCAGGAATCAGCTCAACAATGCGGTCAAGGAGTTCTTCCACACCTTCACCGGTTTTACCAGAGACTCTTAAGACATCTTCTGGTTCAACACCAATAAGATTTGCCAGCTCCTCAGCATACTTGTCAGGCATTGCCGCCGGTAAATCAATTTTATTGAGGACTGGAATAATGGTTAGCTCATTTTCCATCGCTAAATATAGATTAGCGAGAGTCTGAGCTTCAATTCCTTGAGCCGCATCAACAAGTAGTAATGCGCCTTCGCATGCTGCTAAGGAACGAGAGACCTCATATGTAAAGTCAACGTGGCCGGGAGTGTCAATCATATTCAAAGCATAGGCTGTACCATCAACCTCCCACGGCATGCGCACAGCCTGCGATTTAATGGTGATTCCACGTTCGCGTTCAATGTCCATGCGGTCAAGGTACTGCGCTTTCATGTCGCGCGGTGTAACAACGCCGGTCGCTTGAAGCATGCGGTCAGCCAACGTAGATTTCCCGTGATCAATATGAGCGATAATACAGAAATTGCGGATAATTTCTGGTGACGTTGCCGCGGGAACGGGAGCGTTGGCAGCTAGAGGTGACACGTAGGGCATTCCTTTCAGCCGCAGAAACCTGCGAATAATGTGATCATCAAGTATCTAGTTTCCCATGTTTTCTGTTTTTCTGCTGTCTAAGACGTGGTAAACAGTGAAGATAATGGCGGTAATCTCGATAACAAGCAGACAATAATGCTCAAAACAGTTATGTTAAGGGAATGAAGTTTAATATTTCAACGGTGCGCCGTATTATCAGTCTTGCTCAAAGAGCATACCGAGAGTTCCAAAAAATTCAGCAAGGATCAGCGGACTCTGCACCCCGCAGAAGCTCCGATAGCGGTACAACCCGTCGTGAAGATTTTGCAGCTCGCTACCCTGGTGATTATCGTGGCCCTGTACATTTTGAATATTCTCCCCACCTTGACGGAGAGCCAGACCCCGGTGAAGTGGTGTGGACGTGGGTGCCTTATGAAGAAGACCATACTCAAGGAAAAGACCGTCCTGTTCTTCTTATTGGACGAGACGGACAATATTTACTGGCCTTGATGCTGACGAGTAAAGATCATACAAACTCAACTCACCGAGACCGAAATTATATGGATATTGGGGCAGGGTCTTGGGATAAAAGTGGCCGCCCATCTGAAGTGAAACTCGATCGAATCATTCGGGTAAGTCCTGCAGATATGCGTCGAGAGGGAGCCGTGATGGATAAAGCGACTTTTGACCGTGTTCATCAGGCACTAGCTCGCCGTGGTGCGTGAGAGGATTCTCAAACAACACGGCAATTGTGGGGAATAACTCTGCTGACTCTGCTGTAAGTTTCTGCTAGAGTTTTCTATGTGTGTCCGATGGTCATCGGGCACTGCTGATCGGTTGCCATAGGCATCCCCACGCCGCTCAGTCGATGATCGATCAGCGTAGCCCTCACCGACCAATTAGACAAAAAGAAAGTTTTAATCGTGGCTAATATCAAGTCCCAGAAAAAGCGCATCCTCACCAACGAGAAGGCTCGCCTTCGTAACAACGCTTACAAGTCCGAGCTTAAGACCGCTATCCGCAAGGTTAACGAAGCTGTTGAGGCGCAGAACGTAGAAGAAGCAACTGCTGCACTTCGTTTTGCAAGCCGCAAACTGGACAAGGCTGTTTCTAAGGGCGTTCTTCACAAGAAGACCGCTGCTAACAAGAAATCAGGTCTTGCTGTACGAGTAAATAAGCTTTCCTAATTTCACTTATCGTCCCTTGGGGCGGTAACTGTCTATTAGCGAAGTGATGGGTAGTCCCCGGTAAGTTAACTTACCGGGGACTACCCATATCTATGTCCCTTTGGAACCACTATGAACGACTCATCGTAAGAATCGCTTTTTCAAGAGCAAATAAGGGGTCTGTACCCTCCCCTTTAAGTTGAGCATCAACTTCTGCTAAAACACGAAAAATCTCCGCTAAATCTTGCTCCGAAAAACGCCGTGAATCGCGTTGAGCTTGTTCAACCTGCCACGGCGCCATTTTCAACTCTGAAGCTAGAACGGTAGTATTCCCGCGGCTCCCATAAACTTTAGCAATATGACGCATACGAGCAGCTAAAGCACCAACAAGAGGAATAGGGTCAACACCTGTTGCTAAAGCATGACGTAAAAGAGTCAATGCTAACCTACTATTACCAGAAACCACTGCATCAGAGACTTTAAACGCTGTGACCTCTGTTCTTCCCCCATAATATTGATGGACTAGTTCTTCTGTCACAACATCAGGCGCATCACTCATTAGCTGAGAACACGCAGAAGCTAACTCTGCGGTATCAGCACCAGTAGCAGCCACCAGTAGCTGAATAGCTTTAGCATCGATAGTTTTTCGATGATCTTTAAACTCCTGAGAGACAAACTCTAACTTCTCACGATCTGTCTTAAGCGGTTTACACTCAACGAAGGGAAAAGACTCTGAGGAACGGAAAAAATCAACCAACTTCTTCCCCCTGCTGTTCGAAGCATTATGAGACAACACCATAGCTATATGCTGCTCAGGACGTTGAAGATAATCCATCACATCATGAAGAAAATCCTCACTCATCGAAGAAAGCTGATCTACTTCAATAATCTTTGAGGTACTAAATAACGATGGGCTAGAGGCCGCAGCAAGTTCCCCTCTTCGATAATCCTTGGCAGAAATCTCTACACGATCAGCTTCTGGATAGCGTTCCATAAACTGTGCACGAATCCGTGTCTTTGCACGCGAAATAAAATATTCTTCACTACCCCATAACAACGTAACTGGCGCCAACTGAACTGAACGCCACGACAATGCAGAACTAGTAGAAGATGAACGAGACTTCCTCGCCATAAGATGTGCCTTTCAACGCGACCAAGAGATAAACCCTATTTTCTCATAGAAACCCTAAAGAACTTTTCTTTGGACAACATCACGCAAAATGAAATACCAGTTAGCACCATAACAACACCGGCCACAACTATCACGCTCAGACTACCAGAAGGAACCGCTATTGAACTGAACGGTAAACGTGTAATACCTCGTGCAATCAACACTAATATATGGGCAGGATACCAACCTACCTGTAGCAAAATATCAACCATCCAAAACCATTGACACCACGAACAACATAAGACACACAACCCCACAACACTTAGCGGAAGAACACAAACACTAGCAAGCATATTTGCAAGAACCGTATACGGAGTAATCGTCTGCGTCATAAGAACAAGCACTGGTGCACACCATAACGAAGCTGCTAAAGGAATCGCTAAAAGCTCCGACAACCATAACGGAAAATACGACGAAAAAATATCTACCAAAACTGGTGCAAATACTATGAGCGCACCTGAAGAGATGACAGAAAGAGAAAACCCTACGCTCATCGCCAACTCAGGAGAATACACTAATAGAACAATGACACTCAACGACAAGAGATGCAACGGGTATTTTATGCTACCCCGTAACACGGTATAAGCGCCGAGAGCACCCATCACCCACGCTCTCAGTACCGAATCCTCCCAACCAACAACACCAGCATAAAAGAACGTCACCATAGATGCACAGAAAATAGCATAAGAGCGGCTAACCCTAAAATACGTTAAAAATCGATAAAACAATACAAAAATAAAAGCAATATTTGCACCAGATACAGCGGTTAGATGTGTTAACCCCGAAACTCGAAACTCCTGCCGGTTCTGAGACGGAAGCTGGCTATCATCACCATACCCTAGCCCTAAAATCAATGCGCTCTCCGCAGCACCTACCGTACCTGAGGCATACTGTGCCACCTGTTCTTTAACCCTTTTAACAGGAGAAGACACAGGCTCCGATAACGGATACACCTTAGCTGAATTTAACCGAAACTGAAATATAGAGCTTTCTGGAACACCAATAACCTTCACAAAAGTCCCCTCCTCAAGGCGCTCTGAGGAGAAAAACATCAGGGGAAGATTCAACACCTGAGGCTGCTTTAAAGAAGGGGCAAAAACCTTTTCAGCATGAAAATACACAGCATAACGATGAGAAGATATCTGCGAAGAACGTTGGACACTCCCCCAAAAACGTGTAGAACCACCCTCAACTTGCTCAAGAACATGAACAGAACTTGTAATATCCCTGGCAGACAAATTCAATCCCTGACAGCAAACCGCTAAAAACACACTACACAGCGTCAAACATACTGGGAAAAGTACCCTCAAATATGGTGATACAAGAAATAGCCCGCATACAACACAACATGCCACGCCCCCGCATACAACAAGAACATCACCTGATAACCCAAAACCTGCATAGCTGATTAACGTATAAACCCAGATACACAGTGCAACCAAAACTAAACGAACATCATGATATGAAGAAACAATACGTTCAGTCGACGCCATCATTAAACTCGCACTAAAGGCCGAAGACGTTCAAGAAGTGCTGGACCAATACCCGAAACACTCTCGAGCTCATCAACATCACGAAAACCTCCATGAGCCTGACGAAACTCAATAATTTTTTGTGCCGTCGCGGGACCTACCCGAGGAAGAGTCTCTAACTCCTGAGCAGAAGCAGTATTAATATTAACCAATGAACCAACAACATCACCTGTTTGATGATTCTGCGGAGAAACCCCTTGAACAGCATCAACGGACTGTCCTTGAAAAAGAACACGTACCTGCTGACCATCCGTTATCTTTGACGCCAAGTTAATAGAATCTGGATTGGCATCATCTACCAGTCCTTGCGCTGCTGAAATAGCATCAGCAACACGACTTTGATCAGGAAGCTCATAAAGTCCCGGAGACTTCACCGCACCCACAACATGAACCCACACAGAAGGAGCAGACCCCGAAGAGTGAACACTAGCTAAAGGTTCCTCCACAGAAGAATACACCTCAGAAGAAGAAACTTCTTTTTCATCAATAGATGATTCGTGACGTGAAGAGGAAAAGAACGCCAGTACACTACATACCGCTAAAATGATGCATAAAAGAATGGCAACGGCCCATGGTATCTTCCAGCGTATCACCCGATGCCTATACCGCTCTTGACTATCAACCTCAGGCTCACCTATATCCTCATATAAGCTCGCAGATCGTTCCCTACCATCAATATGACGAGCACGATAAAGACGATACGCAGGGGCATCATCTGACGAACACCGATCCGTATCAGAAGATAAATATTGAGAGGACACATCAGAAAAACTTTTCATAGACCTGAGTCTAAAAAAGCGCACAAAAAAACATCAATCTCACGAAAAAATGTGGATAAATCTCTACTCTAATCTACTCGTGCACAGGGTATGGTGCACCCTGAGAATCACTAATACACCACAACCGCCAACGCCCCAAGCCCTGCATGAGCAGCAAGAACCGTCGGCAGCGGAGTAAAAAAATCAGGATGAATACGATAAGAAGAAGCCCAACGTCGGGCCTCCAATTCCTGCGCACAATAATGAACAGCAACAATACGACCACGAGGAGAAGGTGTTGCTACTTGCTCCAGCTGATACTGTTCAGCCCCTTTACAGACAGAACGCTCAGACACCACCTCTGCTAGCAGGGACTGCGCTCGCTCCAACGAACGAGGACGATGAAGATACATCAGCTTCCCCTCACGAATAGTTCCCACTGGACGAATCTGCAACATTTGTCCTACTCGTGCAAGCGCTGGATGAACTCTTCCACCGCGGCGTAACGCGTCAAGAGTTGGCACGTAGAAAAAGATATCCGTATTTTCAAGCATTTCCACCGCTACTTGAGATAACTCAGCAGCATCGAAACCTTGCGAAATCATCGTGTGGAGAGATAAGACAACATGTCCTAGAGCCATACCCACAGTCTGAGAATCAACGACATACACAGGGATTGGACTATGTGTAGCAGCTGTACAAGCAAAAGAATAAGCGCTCGAAAGATGTCGAGACAGATGTAGGGAAAGAATAGCCTCGTAACCTTGAGCTGCGAAACTCTCATAGACACTCCGGAAACGTTCTGGAGAAGGAGCTGAGGTATGTACTTTTTGCCCTAAAACATGAGCAAGAACTACGGCTTCTTGTTCTTCTAAAGAAGGTTCAGCTGACTTTACAAACTTCTCAGAAACTAACTGATCATCGATAAAGACGTCTAAGGGAATCATCGCAAAACCGCCAGAATCTACGAGATGACGAAGAGTACTTTTATCTAAAGCAGCTGAGGAATCCGTCACAACAGCAATACGGCGCACCATTCTTCTCCTATCTCCCTAGAACTTAAAAACATATGTGGGTGTGAAAGTCATACTTCCACACCCACATACATAACTCTACTAGGCGGTTACGATGTTGACGAGTTTAGGTGCTCGAACAATCACTTTAACAACCTGAGAATCGCCGATAAGACGTTGAATCGTCTCTGAGTTCAAGGCTTTTTGCTTTAGCTCTTCTTCACTAATTTGTGGAGAAACCTCAAAACGGTCTTTGACCTTACCTTTAATCTGTACGATAGCAGTCACCATTTCATCAGCAAATAATGACTCATCGACCTGTGGCCAACCGGCAGTCAGTACAGGAGCGTCATGACCTAGAATATGCCACATATCTTCTGCGGTATATGGTGCATACAAAGAAAGCAAAATAGCAATAACTTCAGCTGCTTCGCGAACTGCAGGATCAGCCGGTCCCGTACCAGAGTCAATGACCTTACGTGTCGCATTCACCAATTCCATGGTTTTTGCGACCATGACGTTAAATTTACCGCTTTCGATATTTTCGGTAGCATCACGAACCGTGCGGTGTACAAAGTACCGCAGATTCTTATCTCCATTCTGATAATCGACGTCAGGTTCTGAAGTAACGTCTGCGGCAATACGCCATGCACGAGCCAAGAACTTCTGTGCACCACCGGGAGATACATCAGACCAGTCAATATCATCTTCTGGTGGAGAGGCAAAAACCATAGTTGTGCGAATAGCGTCAACACCGAAAGTATCGAGCTGTTCACCGAGGTTCACACCATTACCCAAAGACTTAGACATAGCTTTACCACGGTTGAGGACCTGTCCTTGATTCATCAAAGAGGCAAAAGGCTCATCAAAATCAATCATGCCCAGATCGCGAATGACCTTGGTGAAGAAACGAGCATATAGTAGATGCAAAATTGCGTGCTCCACACCGCCGATATACATATCAACTGAGCCCCACTGCTGGACAGCTTCTTTGTTGAACGGTGCTTGGTCTTCATCTGGTGAGAGGTAACGGAGGAAATACCACGAAGAATCCACGAAGGTATCCATCGTGTCAGAGTCACGTTTAGCGCTCTTGCCACATTGTGGGCAGTCTACAGTATTCCATTGTTCGGCTGCTGCTAGAGGAGATTGACCTTTAGGGGCGAGTTCATCACCCTTGAGGTCTTCTGGTAGACGAACAGGAAGCTGATCCTCAGGGACAAGAACTTCTCCACAATCATCGCAATGAATAATAGGAATAGGAGTGCCCCAGAAACGTTGACGAGATAGCAACCAGTCACGTAGACGGTAAATAACTTTACCTTCACCTGTTCCAGCAGCCTCAATCATCTCGATAGCTTTCTTGATGGCTTCGGTTTTATCAAGTCCCGTGAGTTCACCAGAATTGATAAGTTTCCCGTTGCCGGTGGTAGCAACACCTGAAATAGCTGGGTCTTCTTCCCCAGTATCTACCACCGTTACGATAGGAAGATCAAAGGCCTTCGCGAATTCGAGGTCACGCTGATCGTGAGCTGGAACAGCCATAATTGCGCCGGTTCCATAATCTGCAAGAACATAATCGGAAGCCCAAATAGGAAGTTTCTCTCCGGTTAGCGGGTTAAACGCGTATCGTCCGGTAAAGATACCACTTTTCTCGTTCTCTGTAGACTGACGATCAATGTCAGAAAAAGCTTTAATCTTTTCACGGTATTCTTCGAGGGCTTCTTTCTGGTCTTCTGCAATGATTTCTAGAGCAAGCTCTGAATCTGCAGCAACGACGAAGAAGGTCGCACCGTATAGAGTATCTGGACGAGTGCTGAAAACAGTAATGGAGGTTTTATCTTTTCCTCCGCCTGCTTCAACATCAAAACGAATCTCTGCACCTTCAGAGCGCCCAATCCAGTTTTTTTGCATTGCCAAAACACGATCTGGCCAATGACCTCTGATTTGTTCCATATCGTCCAGAAGCTCTTGAGCATAATCAGTAATCTTGAAATACCACTGATTTAGAGACTTCTTGGTGACTTCAGATTTACAACGTTCGCATGCGCCATCAACGACCTGTTCATTTGCGAGAACAGTCTGGTCTTTGGGGCACCAATTCACCTGTGAGAACTTACGATAGGCAAGTCCTTTACGATAAAACTGTTGGAACAGCCATTGAGTCCAACGGTAGTATTCGGGGTCTGAGGTGTGGATGCGTCGGCTCCAGTCCACCATAATACCGTAGCGTTTAAAAGACTCAGCCTGAGTCTCAATGTTCTTATATGTCCATTCACGTGGGTGGGTATTGTTCTTGATAGCAGCATTTTCTGCTGGCAGACCAAAAGAGTCCCAACCAATAGGGTGAAATACTTCAAACCCCTTCTGTTTCCAATAACGAGAAGTGACATCGCCAACAGCAAAAGCTTCTGCGTGACCCATATGAAGGTCACCAGAAGGATAGGGGAACATATCGAGGACATACCGTTTTTCTCGGTTTTCATCACCCGTTAGGTTAAAAATCTTAGTTTCTTCCCAATAGGGTTGCCATTTTTGCTCAATAGCGCGGAAGTCATACGACTTTTCCGTGTTTTTAGTAGCTTTCACCTCAGCTGACACAGCGATTTCCTTTGGTTGTTGAACGTCGGTACGATGAGCTTCAATGTGCTGTGTGTTATGCACATGCGACAAAACTTTAAATGCTCTTAGACTTATTTGTCTTTAGTCTATCGTGAAAACACCTTATAGATGACCAGCCCATCAGTTAATGTTGCCATAGTCTTAAAGGTACAAGAATTTTAAGAGCATACTAACCAGAAAGCGACATCGTACTCATGGGTGTAACCGAACAGAATATTTTTGAAGTTCCTCCCACCTCCTACCCCCATGGGACAGCCCAACACCTCACCATCAATGGACTATCTACCTGGTACTGGGAATACGGAAACCCCGAAGGGGAACCTCTACTGTTAATCCACGGTTTTAGAGGCGACCACCACGGACTAGAACTTATCGGCTCATATCTGTCTGAATACCGCATTATTATCCCTGACCTACCAGGATTCGGCAGAACAGAACCCTTCCCTTCTGACCAACACAACATAGACGCTTACGGACAATGGCTACATGCTCTAATACTTACACTCAGCAATGAACATCGCTCTATCTACCTTGTCGGGCATAGTTTCGGTTCCATTATTTGTAGCTATACAGCATCCACCTACCCACAACACATCAAAAAGCTATCGCTCATTAACCCCATCAGCCAATATCCGCTCAAAAGCTCTGCTCAATTGCTCACCCTCGCGGTTCAGGGATATTACTGGCTAGGTGCGCACCTTCCTCCAATCTTTGGCTTGCCTTTATTACGTTCAAAAAGTATCACACGCGTCATGAGCGAAATCATGATGAAAACAAAGAATCCACTCCTACGATCTTTTATCAATACTCAACATCGTCTCTATTTTGGTTCTTTTGCATCCGCCCAAAGTGTCTATGAAGCCTACCAAATCTCAACACAGCACACTGCCGCAGAATATATTGCTCAGGTACCCATTCCCGTACACATGGTAGTTGCAGAAAAAGATGACCTAGGTACACTCGAAACACAACAAGAGATGTACCAGAAAATACGTCGAGGGAAAATGGACATTATCCCCGAAGTTGGTCACCTGATTCATTACGAGACACCCCGATACGCTGCACAACTCATTCGGAGTTTTATCATGGAAGAGAGCGCATGAGACTCATTATTGACGCCCGCTATACCCGATACGGCTTTCACGATGGTATTAGTCGCTACACTGCATCGTTACTGGAAGCGCTCAAAAAACTTCACGATGAACAGCACCCCCTCTGCGCTGACCTTGAGATTATCATGGCTATTAGTGACATCAGGCAGCTTAAAATGCTCCCTGATATGGACTATATCCTCGTCTCATCTCCCACCAATATTCGTGAGCCATTTATCGCAAGAACACTTAATAAATATCATCCAGACGTTGTTTTCTCACCCATGCAAACTATTGGAAGTTGGGGCAAAAAATTTCATCTAATCCTCACCTTGCACGACCTCATCTACTACGAACACCCAACTCCCCCAAGCTTTTTACCGCGTCCTATCCAATGGGGATGGAGACTTTTCCACCGCTCTTACACACCACAACGTTTGCTCCTCAACCGTGCCGACGCTGTGGCAACCGTTTCTCAGACAAGTGCCCAGCTGATTCGACAACACCACCTCACCAAAAAACCCTTACACATTATTCCTAATGCTGCTGCTACCGGCAGTATTGTCAGCGAAGAACAAGCCCAAGACCGTATCGCGCACCGTCAAAAAACTCTCCTCTATATGGGCTCTTTTATGGAATATAAAAATGTTGAAACTCTCATGATAGCCATGAAAGACTTACCAGAGTACCGGCTATTGTTGCTTTCTCGTATCAGCGAACAACGTCAGCAAGAACTACACCAATACGTGACCGATAACATCGAGTTTTGCCATGGAGTCAGTGACGAAGAATATCAACAACTCTTAGCTACAAGCACCGCATTGCTCACAGCCTCTCGAGCAGAAGGATACGGACTACCTGTTGTTGAAGCTCAAGCACAAGGATGCCCCGTCGTCATCAGCGATATCGATATATTCCACGAAATTGCCCCTCACGGGTTACACTGCAACCCAGAAGACCCCCAAGCATTTGTACAAGCTATTAGAACTTTAGAAAATACCGCACACTATCAGCAGGTGGTTCGCGAAGGACTACGCGATGCACAACGATTTTCATGGAAAGAATCAGCGCTACAACTTCTTAACGTCGCCACCAATATGACACGAGCTAATACCTAGAAAATATCAAGACCATCGCAACGAATCTGTACCGGCTCAGCTTGACGTATGGACTGCGAAGCACGCGTCGTTCGTAGATGATGAGTAACTTCTGGAGCAATACCAAAACTAAAGAAAAGAATGGTTCGATACTGGTTGGACTCTTCATCTTCCTCAGACCAGTAAAGACTATGGTCGCAGACTTCCAAAGGCCCACGAACAATTACTTCATCCGGTAAAGATAGTGAAGAAACAAAAGACTCTACCGCTCGTTGAGTACCTGTAATAGCTGCTGTACGGACAGCAGGCGGTAAAGAAAGCTCTTGACGCTCTGAAAGTTCTCGAAGCGCAAAAGCCGGTGAATCCCAACGAACTAAAGATTCTAAAGCCCACGACTGAGAAGCCGTACAAATCACGGTGCCCCCCTCCGCAGCAGACCGAACTAACGCAGACGCGTTGAACCAAGAACGCAAAGCAACTTCTGGAGCACGCAAAGAATCTCGGTGTAACATCGAATCTGCATCAAGCAATAAAGCGGCACTATAACCACCTTCTGCCACAGGCTCTGCACCAGATGTTGCAATCACAAGTGCAGCAGAAGAACCTACCGAACTGCGGACATGATCTCCGCCTGAAGAAATAATCGGAACGCCGGGGAAAGCCCTTCCTAGTTCTTCTGCCGTACGTAAAACCCCTTTAGCGCTGCTTCGCCACGACTGAGAGCCACATTCAGGGCAACACCATTGCTGGATAAGGCGCCCACACCAAGTACAATTTGGTATAGATTCAGAAGACGTTACTGAAACACTGCCACGGCATTCTGGGCACCGAACTGGCATTCTACAACGCTGACATGATAACGACGGAATATATCCAGAACGCGCAACTTGAACTAATACGGGGCCTCTTTTCAATGCTGCACGAGCAGTTTCAAAAGCAAGATGAGGAATACGAGCCTTAGCCGCTAAAGGATCACGTGCTAGCTGATAGTCATCTCCTACCGGTACAACCCGCGGAGCATGAGCACGCACTATCTCACGATGGGCACCCAAGAAACTAGCCCATCGTGTGCGAACTAATCGAGCAGACTCACTACTGAGACAATAACTAGCAAAAAGAGCTGCACACTGTTCTTGAATTGCTCTCAACGTCAAAACATCACGCACATGACAATATGGGGCACGTTGTTCTATATGGTTAGCATCGCCATCGTCCCAACACACAACTAGTCCGAGCCGATGAACGGGAGCATAAGCTGCCGAACGTGTGCCAATGACTAAAGAAACTTCACCAGAACGTACTTTAAGAAAAGAGCGATACCGCTCTGAGGGTTTATCGTGCGCCGTAAGACGGACAAAGCTCTCTTCATCTATATACTCTAAAAGTGCGTGGGTTAAACGTTCTAAAGATTTTTTATCAGGGACAACAGCTAAAGCGCCTTGCCCCGATGCAATAGTATTAACTAGAGCAACAGCAAGAATGTCTTCCCAAGCTGCTGAGGCGGTGGGCAACGTATTCATCACTGCCCGTGTAGGTACAGCAGAACTGGTATCATCGAGGAATTCTAGTCCCCCGTCATAAGGCTCAAAAAGAGCAGTGTTGAGTTCTTTTTTAAGATGGATAGAAGGTGCTTGAGAACGAAAGAACTCTGGAGATTGTGCAAGAAATTTCTCTTCCACACCAACTACTCGTGTTGGAATTGCTAAACGTAAAACATGCGGAAGAATATTTGCATAACGATCAGCAAGAGTTTCTGCCAGTTGAAAAATCTCTGGCGATACTAAAGAAACAGGCGAAATAATCTGATCGATATATCGCATGCTGCCGTCATATTCACTGCTATCTTGACGAGATTTAATGTATCCCATCATGTTCTGCCCGTTGAACTGAACTTTGACTTTTACTCCCGGTTGAGCGCTATCAGCTAAAGATTCAGGAACTAAATAGTCAAATGCGCGGTCAAGATGCGGGACGTCTGTTTCTAGTATCACCCGCGCAACAGGGAACTGCTGAGCAAGAGGATGTTCTTGCCTCAGCATATTGGTGATATTGAGGGTCCCCGCAAACAAATCTGTTTGCAAGGACCCTGCAGAAGAAACGTTCGTCATAGAACCTAGTATATTTAGAGATTTGCTGCGGCGCGTAGTTCTTCTACGCGGTTTGTTCTCTCCCACGTAAAAGTTTCTTCTTCACGGCCGAAATGCCCGTGAGCTGCCGTCTTCGCATAAATTGGGCGGCGAAGCTCCAAATCACGAATAATAGCTAAAGGACGTAAATCAAAGACTTCGCGAATAGCCTGTTCAATGATGACGGGATTCACTTTTTCAGTTCCAAAAGTCTCAACATACAGTCCGACAGGAGAAGCTTTACCAATTGCATAAGCAACCTGAACCTCTGCACGATCAGCAAGTCCGGCAGCAACAACATTCTTTGCTACCCAACGCATAGCGTATGCGGCAGAACGATCAACTTTTGACGGATCCTTACCGGAGAACGCCCCTCCACCATGTCGGGCAAATCCCCCATAGGTGTCAACAATAATTTTTCGTCCGGTAAGTCCCGCGTCACCTACTGGGCCGCCCTGAACGAACTGTCCAGCAGGGTTGATAATAATTTTGGCCTGAGAACTGTCAAAATCAAGATCTTGCAGTACCGGCGAAATGACGTGTTGACGGATATCAGCTTCAAGCTCAGCTAAATCATAGTCTTTAGTGTGCTGTGTAGACACAACAACAGTATCTACTGAAACGGGAGTATTTCCGTCATATCCGAGAGTAACTTGAGTTTTTCCATCAGGGCGTAAACGTTCAAGAGTTCCATTTTTACGTACAGCCGTAAGCTGTTCAGACAATCGATGTGCAACCCAAATTGGCGCGGGCATGAGGACTTCAGTTTCGTTTGATGCGTACCCAAACATGATGCCTTGGTCTCCAGCACCTTGACGGTCTAGTTCATCTTCAGAACCGGTACGGGTTTCTAGAGAATGATAAACACCAGCATTGATATCAGGAGACTGTTCACCAATAGATACCGACACGCCGCAGAACTCACCATCAAAACCGTGGGTGGAAGAGTTATATCCGATATCAAGGATGGTCTTACGTACGATAGAGGGAATATCGACGTACCCCGTGGTTGTGACCTCGCCGGCAACATGCACTTGGCCGGTGGTTACCATGGTTTCAACAGCCACGTTTGCATGAGGGTCTTCGGTGAGAAGAGCGTCAAGAATTGCGTCTGAAATCTGGTCACAAATTTTATCAGGGTGACCTTCAGTAACAGACTCGCTGGTAAATAAACGAAGATGAGAAGGATGAGAATTCACGTATTTACTCTACTTAGTTAGACGGGATAAAAGAAAAATATTAATTTTTGTGCACATGTTGCGCTATATGGAGTAATAAGGCTTGAGCAACGTCTTCTTTTGAGCCACTCACCTCAACGGCAGTAGCTAAATCTTGTGAGAGTAGCGTCACCGTATTGGTGTCGGTACCAAAGCCAAGTGTCTTTCCTACCTGATTGATTGCAAGATAGTCGCACCCTTTTCTTTGTAGCTTTTCACGACCGAGCTCTAGTACAGTCTTTTCTTGGCTACCCGTTTCGGCGGCAAAACCAACAATAATCTTCGGCGCTTGAGGATCAGAGTGCTCTTTTCGCTGAACCATCTCACGCAGAATATCAGGATTTCTGACAAGCTCTATCGTCGGGGCTTCGTCGTCATTCGCCGTTTTCTTAATTTTGTATTCTGCATAATGCGCTGGACGAAAATCAGCAACTGCAGCCGCCATGATGAGAGCATACGCTCCCTCACTATGGTGATGAACTGCTTGGCGTAGTTCTTCAGTTGTTGAAACGTCAACGCGCTCTACAGTAGAGGGAACGGGCACTTGTAGATGGGCACCAATAAGAGTAACCCGTGCACCGAGAGAATGAGCTACTCGTGCCAAAGCTACGCCTTGTTTACCAGAAGATCGATTACCTAAGAAACGTACCGGGTCTAAAGGCTCTCGAGTTCCACCTGCAGTAATCACAATGTGTTTTCCGGTAAAGGGTTGGTTGCCTGTACCGTCTGGAACATTGCGGTTGAGAACATTGAGGGCTTGTTCAAAAATATCTTCAGGTTCTGGCATTCTGCCAATACCTGAGTCTTTTCCCGTGAGCCGTCCAATTGCTGGTTCAATAACGTGGTAACCGTATTCTCGAAGTTTACGGACGTTGTGTGTGGTTGCAGGATGTTCCCACATCT
Source organism: Rothia sp. P13129 (assembly GCF_048512865.1). Taxonomy (NCBI): domain Bacteria; kingdom Bacillati; phylum Actinomycetota; class Actinomycetes; order Micrococcales; family Micrococcaceae; genus Rothia; species Rothia sp. P13129. The sequence continues at coordinate 96,582 of NZ_JBLXYA010000008.1, read as the reverse complement.
GGGTATGCATTGCTGGAGCAAGAATAACTGGGGCGTGGGTGGTAAGTACTGTTGCGCTAAGAAGATCATCAGCGCGACCAGAAGCTAACCGTGAGAGAAGATCTGCTGTAGCAGGTGCAATCACAATACCGTCAGCATCTTCTGCTTGCTTGACATGGTTTACTTCAGGTACTCGCTCAAAAACAGAAGTTGCTACAGGGTTGCCGCTGAGAGCTTCAAAAGTTGCTTTACCTACAAAGTTTAGGGCAGTTTCTGTGGGCATAGCGATGACTTCATGCCCTGCTTTTGAAAAAAGACGAAGGAGGGACGTGGCTTTATACGCCGCGATGCCTCCTCCGATGCCGATAACTATACGCATAGTGCGCTCTTCTTGACAGAAGCCGAAAACCTTATTCGGAGTCTTCGGCGTCTACGTATTCTACGATAGGTGCTGATTCAGAGTATTCTTCGCTGTAGAACCCTCCGGTCAAGAAAGCTGAAGGAGCTTCCTCAGGGATGAGATCACCGTTTTCATCGAAGGTTCCCTCGTTAACGTGACGAGCTTCAATTAGGCCTTCGTTAATTTCGCGCATTGCAACAGAAAGTGACTTCTCGTTAGGTTCACTGTCGACGAGAGGACCTACGTGGTCGAAAAGGTTTTCGTGCATCTGAGAGTAGTATGCGTTAATCTGGCGGGCACGACGAGCGCCAAAAATCACCAGACCATACTTAGACTCTGCTTTTTCAAGTAGCTCATCTGCGCTAGGGTTGATGATTCCTTCTTCATTGTGTGCGTTAGCCACGAATACTCCCATAAGATTGACAACCAGCAAGCTTCGTAGAGAGAAACTTGCCTAAGACAAAAAATAAGTATATCTAAAAGCCCGATAAATTGCACTCTACGATAAAAAATATTATGAGGGGCGAGAATCTTCAGTGCAAAGATTCTCACCCCTCGTAGAAGTTTTATGCTGAGGTTTTTTCCAGACCCATAAGCTCAATAATCTCTTGAGCAGCTTGTGCAACGGTGTCGTTAACTACCGTATGATCAAACTCGGGTTCAGCAGCCAACTCAATTTTTGCGGTATCTAGACGTTGTTGTTGCTCTTCAGCAGACTCTGTACCGCGTCCAACTAAGCGTCGAACAAGTTCTTCCCAGCTTGGTGGAGCGAGGAAAATAAGCCGAGCTTCTGGCATGCTGTTACGCACTTGACGAGCACCTTGTAAATCAATCTCCAATAAGACGTGTTTTCCCGATTCAAGAGCACGAGTGACCATATTCTTCATGGTTCCATAACGATATTTATTATGAACCTGTGCCCACTCAAGCATTTGGCGGTTCTCTACCATCGAATCGAATTCTTCATCGGACACGAAATAGTAGTGTACGCCTTCTTCTTCACCAGGGCGCGGATCTCGTGTTGTAGCTGAAACTGAGAACCATACATCTGGATAATTCTCACGAATATACTGCGAAACAGTACCTTTACCTACGGCGGTAGGTCCTGCTAAAACAGTGAGTCGAGGTGTAGTGCTCTCAGTCATTGAAAACCGCCTTTAGCGTTCGAGGAAGTCGATTAATGCGCGTCGCTGGTGTACACCTAATCCGCGTAAACGGCGGGACGGCGCGATATTGAGTTCTTTAAGAATTGCGTTAGCGCGAATCTCACCAATGCTTGGAAGGGCCATTAGCAAATCTGTTACTTTTAGTCTACTCACAGCTTCTTCATTATCAGCACGTTTGAGAACTTCTGCGATAGTTGTTTCACGTTTTTTGAGAGATTCTTTGACCTCAGCGCGAATGGTGCGAGAAACTTTAGCTTTTTCGCGAGCTGCTGCGCGTTCTTCTTCGGTGAGTGGGCGGAGTGCCATGCTAATTCCCCTTAGCGTAAATGTGACGTGTTATATTTGCGAACCTGTCTTTTGGTGGGTTGTTCAGCACCCGATACGAAGGTATGCAAGGTGCTGAACAAACCACCTTTGACGTGTATTAATCTAACACTTTAGGGGACGTTACTGGATATTTCTACTAGATGATACTCAGATTAAGTCAGATTATTTAGACCAATCACTCCTAATAAACGACGAATTATTATATTCTGTCATTTAAATTATTTTTGAGATTTTCTTGCGAACTTTCAATCGCATCAATAAGCCCCTCAACAGACGGACCCCGAGACAAAACCCCACGGCTAGAATTCACCAAAACCTGCGATTGGCAACCAGAAAAAACCTCATACAATTGTTCAGCCGTAGCACCCTGAGCACCATACCCTGGAGCTAAAATCGGACCGTTAAAACCAGACAAATCAATCGATAGTACATCTAAAGCATCAGCCACTGTCGCACCAACAACGAGACCACAAGAGCCCATCCGTTGCCACGACTGCTCAGCATTTCTCTCCTGAGCAGAACGAATCACCTCAGCAGCAACAGAACGCTCTCCCCCACGATGCTGGACACTCTTACCCTCAGGATTAGACGTCAACGCCAGAACAAAAACCCCACGTCCTTGAGACTCAGAAAGTTCCAACGCCGGAGATAAACTTCCAAACCCAAGATATGGACTAAGAGTCAGCGCATCACTTGCAAGAGACGAAGAATCATCCAACCACGTATGAGCATAAGCACTCATCGTAGAACCAATATCTCCACGCTTTGCATCAGATATCACCAACAGCCCCAGGCTCTGAGCCTGTTTGATACAACGCTCTAAAGCCAAGAAACCAGCTGAACCATAGCTCTCAAAAAAAGCAACCTGTGGTTTGACGGCAGCAACTTTTCCAGCACATGTCTGAAGAACTAACTGCGAAAAACGCTCTACACCATCAGCGCTAACAGGCAACCCCCACTGCTGCAAAAGCTGAGGATGAGGATCAATACCCACACATAACGGCCCATACTGCTCCATCTTCTGAAACAGCACATCGCCAAAACCTACACACGAATTACGCATCAGCCAACTCCTCAGACTCACTGAGACGACGCATCTGCTCAGCCTTTAACGAAGCACTATGTTCTTGTAAAGTCATCACATCCCAGCTGTGCTCACGCATCGCTTGAATTGCTTGTACCGTTGCACCAAACTCCGATACCGTCGTCATCACAGGGCAACCAACAGAGGTTGCTGCGGCACGAATCTCATACCCATCACCGCGAGCATTCTCACCACCGGAAGGTGTATTAAGAATCAACGAAATTTCACCCTCAGTAATCATCTGAACAATGGATTTCTCATCTGCTGTAGTTTCAGCAATCTTTGGAACAACCACAGAATCAACACCATTACGACGTAACACCTGTGCCGTACCACCAGTAGAAATAATTTCAAAGCCAAGACTTTGCAACATACGAACATAAATAATCGCATGACGCTTATCCCTATTAGCAATAGAAACAAAAACCTTGCCTTCAACAGGTAACGCCCCGCCAGCAGCACTCTCTGCCTTCGCAAAAGCCGTATCAAAATGTCGATGTAAGCCCATCACCTCACCAGTAGAGCGCATCTCAGGGCTTAGCAACGAGTCCACGACCACGCCTTCAGGGGTACGGAAACGACTAAAAGGAAGCACTGCTTCTTTAACCGCAATAGCAGTATCTGAAGGCAAAGAAGCTCCATCCATGGTGACCGGCAAAACACCTTCAGACTGTAGCTGAGCAATACTCTTGCCCATACCAATTAACGCTGCTGCCTTAGCTAACTGAACGCCTGTAGCCTTTGACACAAAAGGAACAGTACGTGAAGCACGAGGATTAGCCTCAATCACATACAAAACATCAGATTGCACCGCAAACTGAATATTAATCAGTCCACGAACGTTGACACCACGAGCAATCTTAAGCGTTGCTTCCTTCACTTGAGCAATAGTGTCAGGGCTCAAAGTAATTGGAGGTAAAGTACATGCTGAATCGCCAGAGTGAATACCCGCTTCTTCAATGTGCTCCATCACGCCACCAAGATAAAGTTGCTCACCATCATAAAGAGCATCCACATCAATTTCGATAGCGTCCTCAAGGAACTTATCAATCAAGGCAGGTTGTGAAGGCGAAACCTCGGTGGCGTTCTCAAGATAACGAGCCAATTGCTTAGGCTCATACACAATCTCCATACCACGACCGCCCAAAACATAGGAAGGACGAACCAACACTGGATAACCAATCTCATCAGCAATACGACGAGCATTCTCAAACGTAAAAGCGGTACCATTCTTTGGTGAAATCAGTTCAGCTTCTTCAAGAACTCGCGAGAATTCACCACGGTCTTCTGCTAAATCAATAGATTCAGGTGAAGTGCCAAGAATCGGCACACCGGCTTCTTTCAACGCCTGAGCGAGTTTCAACGGAGTCTGCCCACCCAACTGAACGAACACCCCAAGAAGACCACCAGTACGGCGCTCTGCATCAATAATCTCTAAAACATTTTCAAGAGTGAGAGGCTCAAAATACAGACGGGTTGAAATGTCATAATCAGTTGACACTGTCTCCGGATTGCAGTTAACCATCACCGTCTCATATCCCGCTTCACGCAACACCAGTGAGGCGTGAACACACGAATAATCGAATTCGATACCCTGACCGATACGGTTAGGACCAGAACCCAAAATCATCACAGATGGTTTTTGGTGTGGTGCAATCTCATCTTCCATATCGTAAGAAGAATAATGATACGGAGTAAAAGCCTCAAACTCTGCAGCACAAGTATCAACCGTTTTGAAAACAGGACGAATACCTAAGGCATAACGGATACCTCGAACAACTTCCTCTGAGGAACCCACGATATGTGCAATCTGCGCATCAGAAAAACCATGTCTCTTCGCCAGACGTAGAGTCTGCTCATCAAGGTTTTTATGCTCACGAATATTCTCTGCTACTTCATTGAGCAACACCAACTGGTCTAAGAACCATGGGTCAATACCAGTAAGCTGGTAGAGCTCCTCAACCCCAAGACCAAGAGCTAACGCTTGTTGAACATAGTGGATACGCTCTGCCGTCGGACGGGCACAAAGCTGACGTAACTGATCGAGGTCTTCCTCGGTTGCAGAAGAAATATCAAAACTGAATTCTGCCCCCTTCTGCTCCAAAGAACGCATAGCTTTTTGCAGAGCCTCCGTAAAGTTACGGCCTAATGCCATCGCCTCACCGACCGATTTCATCGTTGTTGTTAGCGTGGGGTCAGCTGCGGGAAACTTCTCAAATGCAAAACGCGGAACTTTAACAACAACATAATCTAAGGTTGGCTCAAAAGATGCCGGAGTCTTCTGCGTAATATCATTAGGGATTTCATCTAAGGTGTATCCCAATGAAAGCTTTGTCGCAATCTTTGCGATAGGGAACCCTGTCGCTTTAGAAGCCAAAGCAGAAGAACGAGACACACGAGGGTTCATCTCAATGACGATAACGCGACCACTATGAGGATCCACCGCAAACTGGATATTACATCCACCCGTATCAACACCCACCTCGCGAATAACGTTAATAGAAATATCACGAAGCTTTTGGAACTCACGGTCAGTAAGGGTTAAGGCTGGTGCAACAGTAATGGAATCTCCCGTATGCACACCTACTGGGTCAAAGTTCTCGATAGAACAAATAACAACAACGTTATCGTTCTTATCACGCATCATCTCTAGCTCGTATTCTTTCCACCCAAGAATAGATTCTTCTAAAAGAACCTCACTCGTGGGGCTGTACTGAATACCAGCACCGGCAATACGGTATAAGTCTTCTTCGTTATAAGCCATACCAGAACCTAAACCGCCCATTGTAAAGGAAGGGCGCACCACCATCGGGTAACCTAGTTTTTCAGCTGCCGCCAAAGCTTCTGGCATGCTATGAACGATGACCGAGCGAGCAGACTCACCACCAGCACGTTCTACGACACCCTTGAACTTTTCTCGGTCTTCACCAAGATTAATAGCTTCAATATTCGCACCAATCAGCTCTACCTGATACTTTGCCAAAACACCTTGGCGGTCAAGGTCAATTGCGGCGTTGAGGGCTGTCTGCCCACCAAGAGTTGGCAAGATCGCGTCAGGACGCTCTTTTTCAATAATTTTTTCAATAACTTCTGCGCTGATTGGTTCAATATATGTTGCATCAGCAAACTCTGGGTCAGTCATAATCGTCGCAGGGTTTGAGTTCACAAGAATCACTCGGATTCCTTCTTCCTTGAGAACTCGAAGCGCCTGAGTGCCGGAATAATCGAACTCGGCTGCCTGCCCAATCACAATAGGGCCAGAACCGATAACGAGCACAGAGTTGAGGTCTTTTCTACGTGGCATTGTTTACAAAATCCTTTGTGAGTTTCTTAGTTCTGGTGTTGTTTCATCAAATCGATAAAGCGGTCAAAAAGATACGCTGCATCATGTGGCCCAGCCGCAGCTTCAGGATGATACTGCACTGAGAAGGCTGGAATATCTAAGCAACGTAATCCTTCAACAACACGGTCGTTGAGGCCGATATGAGAAACCTCAACACGACCAAATTCCTCACATGGAGCCATCACCACCTCATCAAGAGGTGCGTCCACTGCAAAGCCATGGTTTTGGGCTGTAATCTCTACTTTGCCTGTTGTCTTATCAAGAACAGGTTGGTTAATCCCACGATGACCGAAAGGCAACTTATATGTACCAAAACCTAAGGCACGACCTAACAATTGGTTGCCAAAGCAAATACCAAAGAACGGAATAGAAGAACGAAGAACCTGTTGTAGAAGTTCAACCTGCTGGTTGGCAGTAGCGGGGTCTCCTGGGCCATTTGAGAAGAACACGCCGTCAGGTTTGACCGCCTGAATAGCCTCAAAGTCTGATGAAGCAGGCAAAACATGAACACGAACACCACGACGTGCGAACTGTTCGGGAGTCATCGATTTAATACCTAAGTCAAGAGCTGCTAACACCCCTTGAATGGGGCCCTCCCACCCGAAGTCTTGTGGCTCAACGGTATACGCTTGTTCAGAAGAAACACTCTCCGCTAACTGTCGTCCCTGCATCGGCTCAGACTCTTGCACCATCGTCAACAGTTCAGATACCGGACGTTGCGCGTACTCGCCCGAAAAAATACCAGCACGCATAGCGCCAGCAGAACGTAAATGACGGGTAAGGGCACGAGTATCAATCCCCTCAATACCTACAATTCCCTGCGCTGAAAGATAATCATCGAGAGAACCTTCACTACGCCAATTTGAAGGACGTCGAGCAGCATCTCGTACAACATAACCGGCAACCCACACTTGACGTGATTCCGCATCCACAGCGTTAACACCAGTATTTCCAATATGAGGAGCAGTCTGCACCACAATTTGACCAGCGTAAGAAGGGTCAGTGAGAGTTTCTTGATAACCGGTCATACCCGTAGAAAACACTGCTTCTCCCAGAGTCTTTCCTACTGTTCCATAAGCCTGTCCATGGTAAACCGTGCCATCTTCTAATACGAGAAGAGCGGGCTGGTGCTGAGTTAGATTAGACATCAACTAACTTCCTTATATAGTGTTTTGCGATAATTCGCATCAATCATTGAGGGCTAAAGAGCTGGAAGAGAATCCTTCGCTTGAGGTGCTCTTCGAAGAATTTCTTTTTGAATACTTTCTTGTTCTTGCGGGTGCAATAGCCTAAACCCTGTATCAACGGCAGTGCTATTGAACATCCAGGAGATGATGAGAAGACCATCCTTCTCAACAAACTTTCCGTTAATACCTGATTCTTGGCGTACGGCAATAACATCGCGATAAGGAATCCATAGGTGTTGTGCACCTTCTCTGGCTAAAACAAGTCCTTCATCAAAAATGAATAACTCAGCCCGAGATTTAACACCTAAAGTATGCACTGCAACACGAGCCAACCAATCCCCTAGTAGAGTTGTCACAACATACGTTCCCGCTACAACAACATCAGGCGGTAACTCATCGTAACGTTCTGGTACCGGCGCTAAAGGGCCTAGCTCACTTTGACGTCTTTTACGTGCCGACCAGCCACGCCACATCAAAAGGCAAGCTAAGACAACAACACCGATACATACAAGCGTGGGGAAAAAATATTTTGACATGGTTTAGAGGCTGTTCCCCTCTGCTGGTTGTCGGCGCGGCGTCGCTAAAGACCCCTCTAAAACAGTAGGATGACCGGCAAAGAAGGTTGCACGAACGGCGCCTGGAACTTCTAACCCCTGGTACGGATTATTCTTACCTCGTGTCGCCTGTTCAGCTGAGTTGATAACGCGTGTTGCTTGAGGATCATAAAGTACGATATGTGCTGGCTCGCCTGGTGCAATGGGACGTCCTTGACCTGTTGCACTGCCAATACGAGCAGGACGGAAACTCATAATTTCTGCAACACGCTCCCAACCAATAAGACCAGTATCAACAAGCGTTTTCTGAATAATTGATAATGCCTGTTCCAAACCGGTCATACCATTTGCCGCGCAAGCCCATTCGCAATCTTTAGACTCTACTGGGTGCGGAGCATGATCTGTGCCAATAATATCGATCGTTCCATCTGCAACCGCCTGACGGAGAGCCATAACGTCTTCTTCGGTTCGCAAAGGAGGATTCACCTTATATACAGGGTCGTAGCTTCGGACAAGTTCTTCGGTCAAAAGTAAATGATGAGGTGTTGCTTCAGCCGTCACCTGAACACCACGAGACTTAGCCCAGCGCACAATATCTACTGCCCCACGTGTTGAAAGATGGCAGATATGCACACGAGAATTAACATGTTCAGCTAAAAGAACGTCCCTAGCGATAATGGATTCTTCAGCTACAGCAGGCCATCCTGCTAAACCAAGTTCTGCTGAAACTTTTCCTTCATTCATCTGAGCACCTTCGGTTAACCGAGGTTCTTGCGCATGTTGAGCAATGACTCCGTCAAAAGTCTTGACGTATTCTAAGGCTCTACGCATCAGTGCCGGATCCCATACGCACATACCATCATCAGAGAAAACCCGTACTTGAGCACGAGAATCTGCCATCGCACCGATTGCTGAAAGACGTTCTCCTTTGAGACCTACGGTTACTGCGCCAACAGGATAGACTTGCGCCCAGCCTGCTTTTTTTCCAAGATCATATACTTGCTCAACAACTCCTGCAGTATCGGCTACTGGTTGTGAATTCGCCATCGCAAAAACCGCTGTATAGCCACCTAAAGCTGCCGCTTGAGTTCCAGATTCAACCGTTTCAGCATCTTCTTGGCCCGGTTCTCTCAAATGGGTGTGCAAATCGACAAGACCAGGCAAAGCAATGAGCCCCTGTGCTTCAATGGTGTGAGCATCATCAGCTGTCAATGCTGTACCTATCTGCACAATCTTTCCGGCCTCAATAAGGATATCTGCTATATCTTGGCCAAGGATAGAAGCATTTTTAATGAGGTATTTCTGTGTCATATCTTCTCGCTATGGGTGAATCTGTGTGTTATTTGAAGAGTAAAGTTCGCTGCCGTCTTGGCCAGTCATTAGCATATAGAGCACCGCCATGCGCACAGAGACTCCGTTATTGACCTGGCGAAGAACCCACGATTGTGAAGAATCTGCTGCAAGAGAACTAATCTCAAGCCCGCGGTTCATTGGGCCCGGATGTAGAACGGCTGTCTGTTCTCCCGAACGTGCTAAAGCTTTGAAACGTTCAGGGGTAAGCCCCCATAATCGGGCGTATTCTTCAACGCTAGGGAAGAACGCAGCATTCATACGTTCTTTTTGAATACGAAGTAGCATTACCGCATCAACACCATGCGCTAAGGCCTGATCAAAGTTGTAGTACACCTGAACTGGCCAATGATCAATATCATGAGGTAAAAGAGTAGGCGGTGCTATAAAAATAACCTCTGCTCCTAATGTGTGTAGAAGCCAGAGGTTTGAACGAGCAACACGAGAGTGAAGGATATCGCCAACGATAGCGACACGCATTCCCTCAAGTGCAGAACCTTGAGTCGGAATACCTGATAGCTGATGCTGGAACTGTCGAAGTGTCATCGCATCAAGAAGGGCTTGTGTTGGGTGAGCGTGTGTACCGTCGCCAGCATTAAGAACTGGAATATTGGTCCATCCAGCTTCTGCTAAACGCTGAGGTGCCCCTGATGCGCTATGCCGAATCACAAACGCGTCAGCATTAATTGCAGCTAAGGTCTGAGCAGTGTCTTTGAGAGATTCCCCTTTAGAAACAGAAGAACCTTTAGCAGCAAAATTAATGATGTCGGCGCCGAGGCGTTTTTCGGCTGTTTCGAAAGAAAGTCGAGTACGAGTAGAGTCTTCAAAGAAGAGATTTACCACGGTACGGCCCTGTAAGACAGGAAGTTTTTTCACCTCCTGCCGGCCCACTTCTGCCATATAATCGGCGGTATCGAGAATACTTATCGCTTCTTCGCGAGTTAATTCTTTAGTGTCTAGTAAATGACGCATGGTCTTTTATTCTCCGCTATTAGGGTGCAAAATCTCAACGCGATCGGTGCAACCGTCAATTTCTTCGAGATATACACGAACAAGTTCTTCAGATGAGGTGGGAAGGTTTTTACCAACGTGGTCTGCACGAATAGGTAATTCGCGATGTCCCCTATCAACGAGAACAGCTAGACGCACACATGCCGGACGCCCGTAGTCTTTGAGAGCGTCTAAACCTGCTCGAATCGTTCTTCCGGAATATAAAACATCATCGACGAGCACGAGATTTTTACCGTTAATACCGGATGCTGGTAGAACTGTTGGTAAAGGAGTCTTCTCAGGTTTTGAATTGAGATCATCTCGGTATTTTGTAATATCTAATTGACCGAGGCATAGCTGAGGATTAAAAGACGAATCAGTGCGCGCAATCTTTTCTGCTAAACGTTGCGCTAATGGTGCGCCCTTGCGCTGAATCCCCACAAGGACAAGATTTTCTGCACCACGATTTCCTTCAAGGATTTCGTGAGCAATACGTGTCAAGGCACGGTTAATATCGGCTTCGTTAAGAATGGTGCGACCCATCACTGGGTAGAGTTCACTCATCTGCCGGCCTCCTTCCCCGCCTCACGGGACGGACTTAAAGGTTGCTTGCTTTATGGAGCAATCTATCATGTTTTATCTTGGCAAACCTGCAAGAAGAGATGTTTTGAGAAAAGTTTTTGAGAAAAACGATGAAGTTATCCGGTAAATCAGCACGTCACCACGCATAAAACGGTGGGGTGGCCACATAGTGTAGCCACCCCACCGTTGAAAGATACTTTTATGCAAGAAGCGTAGGTTTAACTTGACGCAACCGCTCCAAAAGACCATTGATGAACTTAGGTGAATCGTTAGTCGAAAGCACCCGAGCTAGTCCCGTTGCTTCTGAAATAGCAACAAGATCTGGAACCTCATCATTATAGAGAAGTTCCCATGCTCCGATACGCAAAAGAATACGATCTACGCTAGGCATACGGTCCATGGTCCAGTCCTGAGAGTACGTTTCGATATACTCACGAATCTCTTCGTCATGTTCTTGTACACCGCGCACAATCTGCTCAGAGTACGTAGAAATCTGCGCGGAAGTATGTAAACGACGACGAGTCAATACGTCTAGAATCTCATCATCTCGTTGCTCAGCTTCAAAAAGAACTTCAACTGCTCTCAATCGAGCTTTAGTTCGTGAATTCACGTATTTTATGCCCTGTTCTTCTAGTCGTTTACACGACCAAGATACTCACCGGTACGAGTATCAACCTTAACTTTAGTGCCAGTCTCCAAGAAGAGTGGAACCTGAATCTGAGCACCAGTCTCAACTGTTGCAGGCTTTGTGCCACCGGTAGAGCGGTCACCCTGAAGGCCAGGCTCAGTGTACGTAATCTCAAGAACAACAGATGCAGGAAGCTCAATGTATAGTGGCTCACCCTCATGCATCGCGATAGTAGCAACCTGAGACTCAAGAAGATAATTTGCTGCGTCACCAACAACAACCTGAGGAACGTTAATCTGATCGTAAGTTTTTACGTCCATGAAAACGTAATCATCACCATCTTGATAGAGATACTGATAATCAGAACGATCAACAGTAGCAGTATCGACCTTTGCGCCAGCGTTAAACGTACGATCGACAACTTTGCCGGAGGTTACATTACGCAACTTGGTACGAACGAACGCTCCACCTTTTCCTGGCTTGACGTGCTGGAATTCGATAACCGACCAGAGGTTACCATCAATCTTAAGTACAACGCCGTTCTTAATGTCAGCGGTAGTAGCCAACCGACTCTCCTTCAAATATATGGGAATTATCAATAATCAAATGATTCTTAGCCATTGTAACGCTTCAACGAGATAAAGACAGCTGTATTGGACGAAGAAACATAAAATAGATGCTCCCCTGTGCCAGAACACACAGCCTTCATCATATAGATGAGGGTCTATAAAGCCTACGAGGTAGAAGAAACTTCCTGATACGTTGCAAACAACAAAGAATCATCAGGAACTTCATAAATACGAGGTGAACCATACCCCTCAAGAAGGACGAAACGAAGCAAATTTCCACGAGCCTTTTTATCTCGGCGCATCGACTCAATGAGCTGCTGCCAACGGTCCCCACGATAACTCACCGGAAGACCCACCGACTGACAGATACGACGAGTACGCTCTACCACTGACTCATCAACATACCCTGCAGCCAAAGATAACTCAGCAGCAAAAACCATGCCTACCGCAACTGCCGCACCATGACGCCACTGATAACGCTCAACTCGCTCAATAGCATGACCAAAAGTGTGGCCATAATTCAGGAATTCTCGAAGGCCAGATTCCTTTAAATCCTCAGAAACAATACGAGCTTTAACACGGATAGAGCGCTCAATTAAATCACGAATTACTGCAGACTGAGAATCACGTAAAGCATCAGGATTGCCTTCAATAATATCGAGAATCTCAGGATCAGCAATAAACCCACATTTAATGACCTCTGCCAGCCCCGTCAATAATTCATGAACGGGCAAAGTCCGTAACGTTCCTAACTCGCATAAAACAGCTGCCGGAGGGTAGAACGTCCCTACCAAATTCTTTCCCTCAGCAGTATTAATCGCTGTTTTTCCACCGATTGCAGCATCGACCATGCCAAGTAAAGTTGTCGGGATATGAACAACCTTCACACCGCGCAACCAGGTGGAGGCCACAAAACCTGCCACATCGCTGACTGCTCCGCCACCAATAGAGATAATTGCATCAGAACGAGTAAAATCATTCTTCCCTAACACCTGCCAGCAAAAACCTGCTACTTGAAGATGTTTTCCTTCTTCTGCGTCAGGTATCTCTGCGCTGAAAGAGTCATAACCGGCCGAACGTAAATCTTCCATGACCAGTTCACCGGTAGAACGCAAAGCCCTCGGATAAATCATCAACACACGGCGAGTTTGAGCACCCAGAATCTCAGGTAACTGAGCTAAAAGATGATGTCCAACAAAAACATCATAATTTTCTTGCGGGGTATCTCCCGTAACCGAAATAACGGTTGGCTCCATATTATTGCTCATGCTGTTACTCCCCCACGAGTACGTAAAATAAATTGTTGAACTTCTGCAGCAATCTCTGAAATAGGACGAGACCCCCGAACATCCAACGTGTAGCTTGCTAACTGTTCATAGCGTTCTTTGCGTAGTTGAAAAATATCATTCCAACGCTGGATAGGATCCCCTTGCAAAAGTGGACGCGTCTTATTACCTAAAATTCGTGGGCGAACAGTATCAGCATCCACCTTCAGATAAATAACACATTCATTTTTGAGTTTCTGTGCAACCTGCTCACTCATGGGTGCACCACCACCCAACGAAAAAATACTGTTGCGATACTGTGGAGACTCAAGAACTTGAAAAATAGTTTCGCTCTCAACTTTACGAAAATATTCTTCTCCTAAAGTATCGAACATTTCTGGTATCGATCCATATTGTTCGGTAATGAGCTGATCTGCGTCTAAAAACTGATACCCATAAAAACGGGCACAGTGCATCCCTATATAAGACTTTCCAGCAGCCATCGGACCAATAAAAACTACTGGCCGACGGCGATCTAAGAACTCTTCTTGAACTTCACGAACATGCTGAGGGTCCGGTGATGAGACACTAACACGCTCTGGAGAAAGACGCTGCTTCGACATAGGCGTCTAACGGTCCCAACCGGCAACGTTCGACTCCCAGCTCAAAGACTGCGGAATAGCAGCAAGATAAGCATCCATATTCCGTCGAGTCTCAGTCACAGAGTCCCCACCAAACTTCTCTAAAGCAGCTTCAGCAAGAACCAGTGCAACCATCGCTTCAGCAACAACACCAGCAGCAGGTACCGCGCATACATCTGAACGCTGATGGTGAGCTTTTGCAACCTCACCAGTAGAAGTATCAATAGTTTTCAACGCTTTAGGGACTGTAGCAATAGGCTTCATCGCAGCACGAACTCGCAAGAGGTCTCCGATACTCATACCACCTTCGATACCTCCGGCACGATTTGAATCACGAGTAACACCGTGCTCATTCACGCTTATCTCGTCGTGCGCACGAGTTCCCGGACGAGAAGCTGTCAAAAACCCATCTCCAACTTCGACACCCTTAATGGCTTGAATCCCCATTAATGCAGCAGCAAGACGTGCATCAAGACGACGGTCCCAATGAACGTAAGAACCAAGCCCAGGAGGAAGACCGTAGGCAAGGACTTCAACAACCCCACCAAGAGTCTCACCATCTTTATGAGCCATATCTACAGCCTGAACCATCGCAGCAGAAGTGGCAGAATCAAAACAACGTAATGGGTCAGCATCAAGTGCCCCAACATCAGAAGGGCATGGACGAGGAGCATCTTCTGGAGTGCATACATCAGCAATAGCTGTTGTATGACTTACCAACTGCACTCCTAGAGCTTTGAGAAGCTGAGAAGCAACAACACCGAGAGCTACACGAGTTGCCGTCTCTCGTGCGGAAGCTCTTTCTAGAACAGGTCGTGCTTCATCAAAATCATATTTCTGCATTCCCGTAAAATCAGCGTGCCCAGGTCGAGGACGAGTCAATGGTGCGTTCCGTGCGCGTCCTTCGAGTAGTGCAGGATCTACAGGGTCAGCGCTCATCACATCAACCCATTTTGGCCATTCCGTATTCGCAATCTCTAAAGCAACAGGTCCACCCAGTGTTTTACCATGACGCACCCCACCTAAAATACGAACCTGATCCTCTTCAAACTTCATACGTGCTCCACGCCCGTAACCGAGACGACGTCGAGCCAAAGCGTCACGCACCATCTGCGAGGTCAGTTCTACACCTGCTGGGACGCCCTCAATAATACCGACAAGAGCTTCACCGTGAGATTCACCGGCTGTGAGCCAACGCAACATGCTCTGACTTCCTTTACATATGTAGTGTGATAACCAAAAGGTTCTTCCCTAAGCACTAGAGTACCCAGAAAATAAACTGAATAAAATTTTTGATGTCTTCACATGAAAACTGTGTTAACCACAAGAACCAAAATGTTCCATCGAATAAACATTAAGCGGTAGCTTATTTCGTGGTAACAACCCAATAGCTGAACACATCGCATTCATCATCTGAAGCTGTTCAGGTAACGTCTCTTCTAACGCATGACCTGTAAAAAGCTTAATCTGGTCGATAGCCTGATACAGCAGCATATCTAAACCAGAGACAATAACTCCCCCAGCATCTTCCCAACGCGAGGCAATGGTAGAAGGCCACGGGTCATAACTCACATCGAAAAGTACACCGTTCAAAGAAGACCCCAGCGTTGGGGCAAATTGATCAGCCACTCCTGCCGGCAAAGTTGAGATAACGGCTTCATAAACCGAATATTGTGAAGCAAAATCTTCAAAACGACAGATGTTAAGACGGATCTCCAGTTTCTCGGCTAGCCGAAGAACAGTTGCCGCGCGCTCTACAGAACGCACATAAAGATCGACCTCAGTAGAACCCAAAAAGGACAGTGCCATCAATGCAGAGGTAGCAGTTCCGCCACCACCAAGAATAGCCCGTGGCAAGTCGTCTGTAGATACGCGAACACCAGCATGGTGCAAGGCATTGACGATGCCCGAAACATCAGTATTATGCCCTATAGCTCGTCGAGAAGAACCTTCACCTCGCCAATACACCGTATTGACAACATCAAGAACCTTCGCAAAATCAGTCAGTTCATGAAGATTCTCAATCACGGCGTTTTTCAGCGGCATCGTTACAGAATAGCCAACCACATTTTCGGTTAGAGCAGGTAAAAACCGTTCTGGAAGTTCCTCAATAGAGGTTTTCCAACGACCATAATCAATCTCATACCCAAGATGCTCATAGGCAACCTGATGAAGGCTCGGAGAAAGCGAATGCTCAATAGGGTCACCTAGAACAAAAGCTTTCTTCCGAGTATTCATCGAATCATCTATTTTAGGTGCACTTGCCATCATGTTCACGACACCATCTATCGTATTCTTCAACGTTCTTCAGATGCTGACGATAGGTCTTAGCAAACTTTGTTTCGCCAGTATCAAGATTGACAGTCACCCAGAAATAGTAGTCATTCTTATCGGGGTTTGCTGCGGCATCAATAGCGTTAGTACCCGGTGAACCAATAGGGCCAGCAGGAAGGCCTTTGTAATAGAAAGTGTTGTACTTATTTGACGGGTCTTGCTTTTGCTCATTTGTAATGTGAACGGTCTTCTTCCCTAGACCATAAGCAACCGTAGCATCGGACTGAATGTACCCGCTAGTTTCCCCATCAGGGTTATTAATACGGTTTTCGATAGCCCCTGCAATAGCCTTATAGTCAGGCGTAATACCTTCAAATTCCACGATGGAAGCTACCGTTAGAACATAAAATGCTTGCTCATCGCCCTTTACACCAGCATCAGATAATGCTTTCTTCGTCTCATCGACAATGCTTTGCATAATATCTTTGATGTCTGTTCCCTGGTCAAAACGATATTCACCAGGATGCATCCAACCTTCTAGAGAAGGGAAATTAGCAGGAACTCCAAGACTCTGAGGGTTCTGATTAAACTTATTGAGTTCATCTCGTGAAACACCAGTAGCTTGAGCAATAATATCTAGAGATTCTTCGATACGAAGAGTCTGAGCCAAAGCAATATACACTTGATTAGCTTCGTTCAAACGGAGAAGAACATCAAGTGCTGATTGGCTGCTCATCTCTTCTTGAAGGTTATACTCACCAGGCTGAATATACTTCTTCTCTCCCATATCACTGTAGACAGAGAGGAAACGGTCAGCGTCAGCAATAACACCCATTTTCTCTAGCTGGTTTGCTACACCAATAGTAGAAGCACCAGGGGCAACCGTGAAGCTCACGCTTGTCCCATTACCGGAACCACTAAAATCTTTGCGTTTGAACCACCCTAGCTGAGGGCTAATAATTGCGATAATCATGACCACGGCAATGGCGAAAACAAGTCCTGCACTGAGCATGGTATTGCGCCTGCGAAGACGAATTTTACGCCGTTGTTCAGGAGTGAGCAGATCATGCTCAACAACTAATCCGAGGATACCCTCACGTTCATCTTCTTCAGAGGGGCTCAAAATCATTTTGAGGTTCTCTGGCTCATCACGGTGAACTGAACGTTTCGGCGATCGGCTCGAGTTCGTTTTATTGCTCACTCAAGTTCTCCATATCGTTTTTCGTCTGTGGTGCTGAGGAAATCTCCTCAGCGCATTCTATTGTCTGAGGCTCCACTAAAAATCCAGCAACATGATTGCCTGCTTTCAGTGTGTCTAGGCAATACTGCAAGATATTAACTGCAGCTACCTGATCCACCATTGTCTTAAAATCTCGTGACGATACCCCAGCCTCATGCAAAGTGCGATGAGCACTGACCGTCGTTAAACGCTCGTCTACTAACCATACAGGAATGGAATATCCTTCTGCTACAAGTTCAGTAACGAGATCTTGTGCATAAGAACGAGCCATAAGCGTTGATGATGATTCTCCACCGCGCATGGTCTTAGGTAAGCCCACGAAAATTTCGGTAACTTCGTGGACTTTCACCAGGGTACGCAAGACTCTACGATCAGAGTTCTTTTTAAGGTCTCGACGTAAAGTCTTGAGCGGCGTCGCTAGAATTCCATCTCTATCGCAGAGGGAGAGACCGACGCGAGCGTTACCCACGTCGACTCCCATGCGCACTCCTGGTGTAAAAGTCATAGGTTAAGCACTGACTTTCGCAAGTTCAGAACGAATAGCGGTGAGCGCATCCTCAACCTTTGTTGGGTCTTGTCCGCCACCTTGAGCCATATCGTCCTTGCCGCCACCGCCGCCACCAAGGATGCCTGCAGCAACACGAACCAAAGCTCCAGCTTTAACGCCGTGTTCACGAGCACCTTCATTAGTTGCCACGAGAACAACCGGGCGACCATTATTAACAGCTGTTACTGCAACAACAGCAGGCTCTGAGCCTAGACGTTGACGCAAATCCATTGCAAGATTACGTAACTCATTCACTGATAGTTCACCAGCATTATGAACGAGAGCTCGGATTTGTCCGATGAGTTCTGCTGATTCTACTAGTTTTCCAGCTTCAGCCTGAAGTTTTTCAGTACGAAGTTTCTCCAGCTCTTTTTCAACACTCTTCAGTTTTGTCAGGGTCTGAGAAAGACGTTCTGGAAGTTCAGCAGAAGATTGTACTTTCATCATGCCTGTCAGCTGGTTAACAAGAGTACGTTCTGTTGCCAAATGGTTAAAGGAGCTATATCCGACAAGCGCTTCAACACGACGGTTACCAGAACCAACAGATTGTTCTGAAAGCAATGTCAAAGAACCAATCTCTGCAGAGGATGACACGTGGGTTCCTCCACAAAGTTCACGAGAGAAATCTCCACCAATTTCGACGACACGTACGGTATCACCGTATTTTTCACCGAAGAGACTCATTGCGCCGAGTTTCTTCGCCTCATCTAACGGCATCTCTCGTGTCACAGTCTGTAGGTTGTCACGAATTGCGGTGTTAGCAACTTCTTCAACTTCACGCTGAACAGACTCAGATAATCCTTCACCCCATGCAAAGTCGAAACGTAGGTAGTCTTCTTTATTGAAAGAGCCACGCTGCGTTGCTTCATTTCCAAGCACTTGGTGCAATGCTGCGTGCACAATATGTGTACCAGAGTGAGCTTTTTCACCATCGCGACGGCGACGTTCGTTCACCTGTGCAACAACTTCAGCACCAGCTAGAGCTTCGCCTTCACGAACAACACCACGATGCACGCTCAAACCTTTAACAGGTTGCTGCACATCATCGATATCAATCACAAAACCGTTACCACTAATCACTCCGGTATCAGCTGCCTGACCACCTGCTTCAGCGTAGAAAGGAGTCTCATCCAAAACGATTTCAATGCGGTCCCCTGCCTGAGCAACAGGAACAGTAACACCATTAACCAAAATAGCGCGTAAGACAGTCTGTGTTTTGAGCTCTTCATAACCGGTAAATACGGAGCCGCGTTCATTAGCAAGTTCACGTAATGCAGAAAGATCTGCGAAAGCACCCTTTTTGGCTTTAGCATCTTTTTGGGCGCGAGTACGTTGCTCTTCCATGAGTTCACGGAAAGCTTTTTCGTCGACTTTTACTCCAGCTTCTTCAGCCATTTCTAGCGTCAAGTCGATGGGGAAACCATAGGTATCATGCAAAGTGAAAGCTTCAGTTCCAGAAACAATAGAGCTTCCCTTTTTAGCTTCTTTAACAGCTTCTTCGAGACGTTCAGTACCTGACTCAATAGTTCTTAAGAATGCTTTTTCTTCCGCATACGCAATACGTGAAATACGCTCAAAGTCTTCAAGCACGACGGGGAATGCGCCACCCATTGCATCGCGAGAAGCTGGGAATAGCACTGGCAAGCATGGCTCAGTAACACCTAAAAGTCGCATAGCTCGAATAGCGCGACGCATCAGGCGGCGGAGAATATATCCACGACCTTCGTTAGAGGGGGTCACGCCATCAGCAATGAGCATCAGTGAAGAACGGATATGGTCTGCAACAACACGCATCCGAACGTCATCTTCATATCCTTCATCTTGAGCTGTTTCAGAACCGTGGTATGTCTTGCCTGATAGTTTTGCTGCAGCATCAAGTACCGGACGAACCTGATCGGTTTCGTAGAAGTTTTCAACGCCTTGTAATAGCATTGCAAGACGTTCAACGCCTAGACCCGTATCAATATTCTTCTCGGGTAGATCCCCAAGAATTTCAAAGCTATCTTTTCCAGTACCTTCACCACGCTGGTATTGCATGAACACAAGGTTCCAGATTTCAATGTAGCGATCATCGTCAACAGCAGGGCCACCATCTTTACCGTAGGCAGGCCCACGGTCATAGAAGATTTCAGAGTCAGGACCAGCAGGGCCAGGCTGTCCGGTAGACCAATAATTTTCTTTCATACCCATACGCTGTACGCGTTCGGCAGGTAGCCCGACGGTCTTCGTCCATAGCTCGTAGGCCTCATCATCGCCTTCATAGACGGTCACCCAAAGACGGTCTGGGTCAAGACCAAACCCGCCTTTTTCAACAGAGGTAGTAAGAAGTTCCCACGCCCAAGGGATCACCTCTTTTTTGAAGTAGTCGCCGAAAGAAAAGTTGCCAGCCATCTGGAAGAACGTTCCGTGGCGAGCTGTTTTACCTACTTCTTCAATATCGAGGGTGCGGATACATTTCTGTACGGAAGTTGCTCGACGATAAGGAGGAACTTCACGACCCAAGAAATAAGGAATAAAAGGAACCATACCGGCGATGGTAAACATTGCACCTGGCTCGTTGGAAACAAGCGAGGCGGAGGGAACGACTGTGTGACCGCGTTCTTTAAAGAATTCAAGCCATCGCTTTGATATTTCCTGTGAAAGCATGAAGCTATATTCCTAACCTATGATGATGAATAAATGTTCTAAAAATGTATAAAAGGCTACTAGAGCCGATAACGTTTAAGACCCGCTAGAAGTATGACCTTCAAAAAAGTCTTCACCTAGCTGACGGTCACGTTGAACTCTACGTTCCGTGCCGGCCAGTGGCGAAGGCGTATTATGCGGTGTTAGTTCAGCACTGTCAGAGTTCTCAGGTACTGCCCATGTGTCTAAAGAACCGGGGCGAGCCTCATTCTTTTGTTCTTGAAATCTTTGTTGTAGCTGAGCTTCGTGTTCTTGCATCCCGCTTTTTACTTGAGCAGCAAATTGAGTTGCTTTTAGTACAACCTTTTGAAGAGGTTGCCCCCACGGAGAATCAAAGAAGCGTGCCACTTGAGCCTTCCGTCCAGAAGCTGAAGATAACTCTGATGAAGTTCGTTGTGCCAATGCTTGGCTCACGTCTGTTGTTTGGTTGATGCGCTGCGCCAGATAACCAGCTACTGCCCCACCAGCTAATAATGCCGCACTTTTCCAGAACCCCATTATGGACGCTCCTTCGGTGTTGCAGGTGGTGTGTTTTGTTTATCTGAACGCATAGCTTTACGTACACCATAAGAGAATGACGCAACCTTAATAAGAGGTTGCCCAACCGTTGATGTCACCAACGAGGAAAGAGCAGACACGTTAGCTGAAGCGTCAGAAACGTTATTGGTAATGTCGTCTACTTTTTCTAATTGGGTATTGGTGGTTGTAACAGTTTTCGTCACTTCCCTAATTAAAGGAGTGGTTTCTCCGTTGAGAGAACGAATCGTTACTACTAGTTCGTCAAAAACTTTCCCTAATTTAATGATGGGTAAGGCTAGAAGCGCTACAAGTATTGCAAATACTGCCGCAGCAATAAGCCCGGCAATGTCTCCACCGCTCATAGATCCTTCTTTCCTCGTGTGTACGATGTGCGCCTCAATATCAGAAATTAAGAACACGAATTGATAACAATACTACTGCATGGAATAAGATACAGACGATTTATTTTCGGGTTATCGTATTTTCTCATCTTTTTCGGAGCACACATTAACCGCAGAAAACGACGGTTGAATCAAAAACTGACGCATTAAAACGGACAACCCGTGCCCTCTTCCAGTGATGAAAAGAGCACGGGCTGTACGAACGTATGCTTATGCCAAACGTGAGTAGTATTCAACGACAAGCTGCTCTTCGCAGATGACCGGAATCTCTTCACGCTTAGGTAGACGATCGAGCTTAGCGTGGAGCTTCTCAATCTCAACGTTGAGGTATGCCGGAGTATCAGGCAAAACATCTTTGTGTGCACCGGTAGCAGCTACCTGGAAAGGAGCCATCTTTTCAGATTTAGGGTGAACGTGGATGAGCTGACCTGGCTTCACACGGAAGGAAGGACGGTCAACACGAACACCATCAACCATAATGTGGCGGTGAACTACAAGCTGACGTGCCTGAGCAATGGTGCGTGCAAAACCGGAACGCAAAACGAGTGCGTCAAGGCGAGTTTCAAGAATCTCGACCATGTTCTTACCGGTCTGGCCTTCAACGCGCTTAGCTTCGAGGTATACGCGACGCATCTGAGCTTCACGAATGTTGTACTGAGCGCGTAGACGCTGCTTCTCGCGAAGGTGGGTTGCGTAGTTGGAATCAGCCTTACGACGGTTACGACCATGCTGACCGGGGCTGTAAGGACGACGTTCGAAGTACTTTTCTGCCTTAGGAGTCAGCGCAATACCAAGAGCACGAGAATGACGCACGGTACGGCGGGTGCGGTTATTTTTAGCCACAATTTACCTTTCATAGCGGTTGGTAGCACACAAAACAGCTAGTGTGCCGACCATTTGTTCTGATGGATTGGCCTCCAAAATATCCGCACACGATTTTATGCGGTGGAGAGTGTGAAGCAGCCGCACTTCAGACACTGCAACCTATTTGGTGATCACATCGAAATGTGCGTTTTAGATAGGCTTGCCAACCACGGTTCTACCTTACCTCACATGTGCATAAACACCTACACATCTTAGGTGTATTTTTTCACACCTATTTTTCATGATTTTTCCGTGTGGTTTCACCAGATGAAGACCCTCGTAAAATTTTTACAATAGCTCTCAAACGACGAGCAATATTCTTTTCCTCACCATACTCAGTGGGGTGGTAATATTTCCGACCTACTAAATCATCTGGCAGATATTGTTGTTCGGCTACAGCAAAAGGAACACTATGAGGGTAAATATAATCACGCCCATGACCCATTTCAGCTGCCCCAGGATAATGGCTGTCACGAAGGTGCACAGGAACGGCTCCACCTTTACCGGCTTTCACGTCCCCTATCGCCTGAGAGATACTAGCAATCACAGCATTAGATTTAGGTGCTGTCGCAAGGTGAATAGTTGCTTGAGCAAGATTAAGACGAGCCTCTGGCATACCAACTAGTTGCACAGCCTGTGCGGCATTCACTGCAGTAGTTAAAGCGGTAGGATCTGCCATGCCAATATCTTCACTAGCGTGTACGACTAAACGACGGGCAATAAAACGAGGATCTTCCCCCGCCGTAATCATCCTTGCAAGATAATGCAATGCGGCATCAACATCTGAACCACGAATAGACTTAATGAAGGCACTAATGACGTCATAATGTTGATCACCGTTACGGTCATATCGAATAGATGCTTGGTTCAACGCCTCTTCAGCATGTTCTAAAGAAACCACGATAGGGCGTGAACTTTCAGATTCTTCTATCACTTCTTTAAGAGATAGTTTTTCTTGCCCATAAGCGGTAGCTACAGCTGCTTCTAAGGCAGTTAACGCTTTACGAGCGTCACCTTTTGACAAAGCGACAAAATGTTCAAGTGCATGTTCTGATATCTGGACGTTTCCAGCGAAACCGCGAGAATCTTCAACTGCTCGAAGTAATAGTTGACGAATATCATCGTCTTGTAAAGATTCTAAAGTGAGCACTAAAGACCGTGACACCAGCGGAGAAATAATAGAAAAGGACGGATTCTCCGTAGTTGCAGCAACGAGAACAACCCAACGGTTCTCAACGCCAGGAAGTAAAGCATCTTGCTGGGCCTTAGAGAACCGATGAATCTCGTCTAGGAATAATACGGTAGTTGTTCCATACATGTCACGATCTAATAGAGCTTGTTCCATGACCTGACGAACGTCTTTAACACCAGCTGTTATTGCAGAAAGTTCAACAAATTTTCGCTCACTACCCCTAGCAATAACATGCGCTAGAGTAGTTTTTCCCGTACCTGGAGGGCCCCATAAAATGACAGACTGGGGCCCAGCTGGTCCAGCTGACTCTCCCGCTAAAATCCTCAAAGGTGCGCCCTGATGAAGAAGTTGCTTCTGTCCAATCACCTCATCTAAGGTACGTGGGCGCATCCGCACTGCCAAAGGTGCCTGAGTAAAAGATCGACTCGCTTCAGGAGCAGGTTTTTCGTTGCCATCATCAAAGGTAAAAAGAGAATCTGTCACGTTGCTATCCTACCCTTCCCCACCATTGCGGAAGGACTTTTATAGCTCATCACTATCAAGAATAATAGTTACAGGACCATCATTGATGAGGCTAACTTGCATGTCAGCACCGAATATTCCTTGAGAGACTTCTGCACCTAATTCTTCAAGATACTGAACGTAACTATTAAATAGAGGCTCTGCCAGTTCTTGTCTAGCAGCAGCTGACCACGAAGGACGACGTCCACGGCGAGAATCTGCATATAAGGTAAACTGCGACACAGCTAAAATGGGTGCCCCAATATCTGAACAGCTTTTTTCACCCTCGAGAAGACGCAATTTCCATGTTTTCTCCGCAAGTTTTTTGACAATCTCAGGGGTATCAGTGTGAGTGATACCAACTAAAACTAGTAACCCCGCACGGTCGATAGCACCAACTTGTTGTCCACCTACACAGACCTCAGCCTGCTGTACACGTTGAATCACGACTTTCATAAAAACCTGTTCTTCTTATATCTAACGTTGAGCAATAAGATATTTATTCTTTAAGTTATCGTTTTAAACGTATCCCAAAAAGTTAGCCCTCTACCTCGCGAATATCTCGCGTAGTTCCCATCGCACGACCTTTGACCCAATAGGCGTGAGAATGCATAAAAGTTTTAGAAACTGAAGTCTCTTTAAGAAGATATCTTCGGGTGGGCAAAAGAACTTTAGCCTCACAGACAAGATGAGGGAACCACCCTTCCCAATCCCAGCTTTTTGTTTTCTCCAGCATTGCTTCTGGGGTAGGTTCAATCCAATGTACCGTAATATTTTCTCCAGAGCATAACGGGATGCTTTCATCACTTTCATGCCACCGAGATAACCAAATCTGTATTGGAAAACGTCCCTCTAAAACCTCAATCACCGAATTAATATAAGGAATACCTGCAGCGTCACCAATAAAGACAAAACCTTGAGGTATCTTAGACGGCACTTCAAAAGGGTGTGACCCATAATAGGAAAACTCAAAGGTGTCACCAACTTCGGCATGAGTAGCCCAATAACTACCCGGACCATATGGTGTGTGGAGAAGAAAGAATAAGGTAAACTCCCCTGTCTGTTCATCCACCTCAGTAATGGTATATCCTCGCATTTCCTCTCTATTCGGGTTCTCTAAAGAGGGAAACCAACACCGAAGATACTCTCCCTGTACGGGGTGAACTTCTTGAACAAATTCTGGGGAGCTAACTCGTAATGCGAGCATACTTGGGCTGTGCTGCCAGATGCGACGTACCGTACATGAATAATCTCCTGCACGCAAAACTTTTAGAAGCGCACCGCATATACCGCGTCCCATGAGATACCCCTTCTTCTCATCATCAACGAAAGCTCATGAGTCCAGTATGCCAGAGAAGAAGACTAAAAGTTAGGTAAACCTTATTTTTATCTATGGGCATCAGATACGAAAAAGGTTTGGGGTGCAACATATGTTGCACCCCAAACCTTTTATCTCAGAGGTAAAGACTCAAAGATTATTTTTCGTCTTTTTTAGGTTTTGCATCAACACCAGCTTCTTTACGCTGTTGTGCAGTAATTGGTGCAGGCGCGGCCGTTAGCGGGTCAAAACCATTGCCAGTCTTCGGGAACGCAATAACATCACGGATGGAATCAGTGCCACCCAAAAGTTGCAGAACACGATCCCAACCAAAAGCGATACCGCCCATAGGAGGGGCACCGAAGGAGAACGCATCAAGAAGGAACCCAAACTTTTCTCGGGCTTCTTCTTCCCCGATACCCATCACGGCAAAGACACGTTCTTGAACGTCGCGCTGGTGAATACGGATAGATCCACCACCAATTTCGTTACCGTTACATACGATGTCGTATGCGTAGGCAAGAGCTTCACCGGGATTCTGATCAAAGTTTTCTAAGAACTCAGGTTTAGGTGAGGTAAAGGCGTGGTGCACTGCAGTCCACGAAGAGTTGCCCAATGCCACATCGCCAGATGCTGTAGCGTCTGCGGCTGGTTCGAACATGGGTGCATCAACAACCCAAACAAAGGACCATTCACCATCTTTAATCAGACCAGTTCGATGCCCAATTTCAACACGCGCAGCACCAAGCAACGCGCGAGAAGCTTTAGCTTCACCTGCAGCGAAGAAGATACAATCGCCAGGATTAGCGCCGGTAGCTTCTGCCAGACCAGCACGTTCAGCTTCGGTGATGTTCTTTGCAACAGGGCCAGTAAGCTCCCCGTCTTCTTGAATCAGGACATAAGCTAGACCTTTTGCACCGCGCTGTTTAGCCCACTCTTGCCATGCGTCAAGAGTGCGGCGGGGCTGGGAAGCACCACCAGGCATAACAACAGCGCCAACATAAGGAGCCTTAAAGACCCGGAAAGTTGTGTCTTTAAAGTAGTCTGTTAGTTCTGTTAGCTCCAAACCGAAACGTAAATCAGGTTTATCTGAACCGTATTTTTCCATAGCGTCTTTGAACGTAATACGTTCAATAGGGCGTGGAACTTTGACGTCGATAAGGTTCCATACCGCCTCAACAATGCGTTCACCAAGATCGATAATATCTTCTTGATCAACGAAAGAGGCTTCAATATCAAGCTGAGTAAACTCGGGTTGACGGTCTGCACGGAAGTCCTCGTCACGGTAGCAACGAGCAATCTGGTAATACTTTTCAATGCCACCTACCTGTAGGAGCTGTTTGAAAAGCTGAGGAGACTGAGGAAGTGCATACCAAGAGCCAGGTGCTAGACGAGCTGGAACAAGGAAGTCTCGTGCACCTTCGGGGGTGGAACGAGTTAGAGTAGGCGTCTCAACTTCAGTGAACCCATCTTCTGCAAGAACATTACGTGCAACACGGTTTGCTTCAGAACGTAGACGCATTAGGCGTGCTGGTTCTGGACGACGCAAGTCAAGGTAACGGTACTTGAGGCGAGCTTCTTCACCGACTTCTACGTGTTCGTCAATTTGGAATGGTAGCGGTGCAGCAGTATTGAGCACCTCAGTTTCTTTAACCTCAACTTCAATCTCACCGGTTGTTAGTTGAGGATTTTCGTTACCTTCTGGACGGCGGGTTACTTCACCAACAACTTTAAGAACGTACTCATTGCGAAGGTGCTCAAAGTCTTGTTCATCGTGGAAAACGCACTGTGTGACGCCCTCACGGTCACGTAAATCAACGAATGCGACACCGCCGTGGTCGCGACGGCGGGCTACCCATCCGGTTAATGTGACAGTCTGTCCAATGTGTTCGGCGGTTAGTTCGCCGAGGGTGTGTGTGCGTAGCACTCGATTCCTTTCCACGGGTACCACCTATCTTCAGGTGGTATGTTCACGAAAATGTGATAGTCATTCTAATCATAATCTTAATATTCCTCAGCGAATGAAGAACTGAAAAATATTCAAAGAGTTGTTTCACTCAAGAACTCATATGAGGTTCTTCATCTTTTAGGAGTTCTCTGTGGCTACTACACGTACAGTGAGGTCTTCGGCTGATGGCACCCATTGTGCAGGGCTCACTGGGAGTTGTTCTCCGGAACGAATGTCTTTTACCTCATGAGTCAAGCCGCCGTCTTCTGTCTCATATGTAAACCAGACAAAAGGAATGCCACGTTTTTCTGCATATTTAATTTGTTTACCAAATTTGGTTGCTTGTGCAGAAACTTCGCAAGCGATACCTCTTGAGCGTAATGCCACGGCAACGTCTTGCGCTTCAGACCACATGTCTTCATGTGTTAGAGCAATCAATACGGCAGAAGGAACTTTACGAGTTGGTTCTGCCATGCGCTCTGCAATGATACGTGAGACAAGGCGGGTTACCCCGATAGAAAGACCCACACCGGGGAAGGTTCTCTTACCGTTAGAAGCTAGTGATTCGTAGCGACCTCCAGAGCAGATTGAACCAAGTTTTTCGTGTCCAACAAGAACTGTCTCATAGACGGTTCCAGTGTAGTAATCTAAACCGCGAGCAATTGACAGGTCTGCAATAACACGCCCAGGGGCACGTTTAGTTGCTTCACCAACAACTTGTTCTAGTTCGGCAAGGCCTTCTTCAAGAAGTTCATGTTCAACACCTAAAGCGCGTACTTGTTTAACAAACGAGGTATCTTCGGCGCTGATTTGAGCTAATGATAGAGCTGCTTGTGATTGTTCGTCACTGGCTCCGAGCTCATCTTTGAGAAGTTGCGCTACTGCTTCTGCCCCAATTTTTTCGAGTTTATCGATGGAGCGGAGCACCCCTGCCGTGTCGTCGAGCCCAATTCCACGGTAGAAACCTTCAGAGAGTTTTCGATTATTGACGCGTAGCTTAAAGTCACCAATGTTCAGTTGTGAAAGTGCGTCTACGACGACTAGAGCGAGTTCTACATCGTAGCGGAAAGGCAATGTTCCATCGCCTACAACGTCTACGTCAGCTTGGGTAAATTCACGGAAACGACCATCTTGAGGTCGCTCTCCTCGCCATACTTTCTGCATTTGGTAGCGCATAAAAGGAAAGTTGAGGTATCCGGCGTTCTCTACAACGTATCGTGCAAAAGGTACGGTGAGATCAAAGTGAAGAGCTAGTTTTTCTTTGTCTTTTTTGGTGCTGTTGTGTGCGGCGTCTTCGTCAAGTAGTCGAGAGATACCATAAACTTCTTTATCGATTTCGCCTTTACGCAGTAGCTGCTCTACTGTCTCCACCGAACGAGTCTCAATAGGTGAGAATCCATGAAGCTCGAAGGTGGTACGGAGAGTATCCAATACGTGATTCTCTACCAGGCGTTCCTCGGGAAGAAATTCGGGAAAACCAGATAGCGAAGCCTTACGAGCCATGTGTTACTCCTATATATACGACTAGATGAAGCCGGATGGTGTTTATTAGTTCTTTACTCTAGGGTACTCGGTTGTTTTGCTATCACCCAACATCAACAGGAGTCATCTACATAAAATGTAGTTTGAAACTCATTCTCATAGAGGTTTTCTCACGTGTTGCGTTGCTAGTTTTTAAAGCTAAAGGTATTCTAAAGATGTACGCATTCACGGCGAATTGCGCCTCTGATACGCAGAGGAACTAGCCGAAGAATGCGGCTTTTGTTTGTTTAACGCGCTTGTGCGCCTCATGTGAAAGAGTTATAGCGGTGACCACACAATCCGACGACAACACCCCAGTAGACCTCGATAAAGCACGCCAGTTTGGCAGAGTATCCGACGACGGACACGTTTTTGTCATTGTCGAGGGAGAAGAATACGCTGTCGGCCAGCTTCCAGAAGCTACCCCCGACGAAGCCCTCGCATATTTTGCTCGTAAGTTTGAAAATATCCAAGCTCAGATTTCACTTCTTGAAGCACGCGTTGAGCATGGTGCGGCTGTTGCTGATTTGCAGAAATCTGTAGAACAGCTCGGCGCTCAGGTTGCTATTCGCAACATGGTTGGCGATTATGCAGACCTACAGCAACGTCTCATTGCTATTACCGGAAAAATTGCTGAACGTGCAGTTATTGAAAAAGAAGAACAAGCAGCAGCACGCGAAGCAGCCCTTAAAGCTCGTGAAGAAATCGTGAGCGAAGCAGAGTCCATTGCTTCTCAAGACATTGAGAAAACCCACTGGAAAAACTCTCATGCTCGCATGAACGAACTATTTGACGCGTGGAAAACCACTCAGCGCACTCACCACCTACCTAAGAGTGTAGAAGATAGTTTGTGGACTCGTTTCCGTTCTGCTCGCACAACTTTTGATAAGCACCGTCGCGCACATTTTTCCTCTCTCGATGAGGCGAATGCCAAAGCTAAACGGATTAAAGAAGCGCTCATCGCAGAGGCAGAAGAACTTTCTACTTCTACCGATTGGGCAGCAACAGCAACAAAATACCGTGACCTCATGGACCGTTGGAAGAGCGCTCCTCGTGCTTCACGTCGTGAAGATGACGCTCTTTGGACTCGTTTCCGTGCCGCACAAGATCGTTTCTTTGAAGCTCGTAAAGTAGCTCATGCAGAGCTAGATAAAGAGTTTGAGGCTAACCTTGAAGTCAAAGAAAAACTTCTAGAAGAAGCACGAGCCATTTTACCGGTCACTGATGTGAAAGCTGCAAAAGCTCAGTTCGAAGCTATTGCAGACCGTTGGGATGCAGCCGGTCGTGTACCTCGTCATGCAGTACGTCGCGTTGAAGGCGAACTTAAGAAGGTTCAGGACGCTATCTACAATGCAGAACATGCTAAGTGGTCTAAGAGCGACCCTGAGAAGAAAGCCCGCGCAAACTCCATGCTTGCTCAGCTAGAGGACTCCATAGCAGGCCTTGAAGAAGACCTCAAGAAGGCGGAAGCAACAGGCAATGCTCAGAAGATTAAAAAAGCTCAAGAAGCTCTCGATGCACGTCGTACATGGTTGAGCACGCTTCAGGCGTCTTCTGCAGATTTTAACGCCTAAAAAATTGTTTTCGGTAAGGAGATTATGAGCAACTGGCACGCTCAAAAAACCTATACTGAAACCCCTCACGGAAAAGGCTCCCCTGATGTTTTTTACTGGGGAGCCTTTTCTGTGCGAAGTTTCGGACGTATTGGTTGCTTAGCTACCAAAATTAATAATTTAGTGAACCGTAGTCCGTGTATCGCTCGAGCCGCAATCCGAGGGTAGAAAGAATTCAGATTAATATAGGCAGACAAGAAGATATCCACAAATATTTTTTACTACACATAGTTTCACTCAGAACTACCGCATAATGGGCGTATGAGTACACCACCAGCTTATTCTCAGCGCCCTAGCTCTCTTCTTCAGACACTACCTTGCCCCTTGTTCGTCGAGAGCCATCCTCAACATGTTTTAGGTGTCAGGACTCAACAAAGTCTTAGACCTCCAACAACACCTATAGTGTGTTCTTCACTAAGTTCTGAGCAACAAATGAAATTATATTGTTCTCAGCTTCTGAGCAAAGAGACTTTTAACGGCACTCTTCAAGAGCTACGTGTTCTCGCCCAAGAGTATCAATATCAGGAGGTACTCCCCCATATTTATGCTCCTTCAGCGTTACGTATCACTCCTTTATTAAGAGCTAGCGCCTTAAGCCTTATCCTCCCTCCTCGATATTTTGCCAGAGGTAGAATCTCTCGTTATAGTGCAGCATGGATATGGGGTTGCACTCCATCTGCCTTTGAGAATTTCTATATAGATTTTGACCGCTATTCAAGAATTAACACTCGTAAAACTAGGCAAGAGAACATCATTACGCATCAAAACCAGTTTTCGCCTACTGATTACCTAGCCCTAGGCAAGGTACACGTTACGACTCCGCTACGAACCGCTTTAGACTTGCTCATCTATCACCACGATGAAACTATCGCTCGTCAAAGTGTCGAACGATTCCTCAACACTCCAAACTTTTCAGGATGTTCTGTCGACACTATGCACACATACCTTGAACACAAGAAGTATGTACCCCACCGTCAAAAAGCTCAACAGGTCCTTCAACAAATATCCCAGAACATCCCGACCTCACACCCTATGAAAGTTTAACTGGTAGAAGATTTTTCGTGTACGGGCTTTGCCCCTGTGAGACGATACGCCTTATAGACTCCTTCAACATTCTTAAGAACATTAAGAACATGATCCAACATATACCGGTCACGTACTTCCACCGAAAAACGGTTAATCGCGAAGCGATCTTCGCTAGTCAGTACTCGAGCATGACAAATATTAATATGGTTCTCACCGATGGCTCTGGTCAGATCCATCAATAAAGATTTACGGTCTATTGATTCAACCTGAATATTGACTCGATAGACAGCCTGAGAACTTGACGCCCATTGAACCTCAGTTAATCGTGGTTCGTCCCCCATATTGCGCATATTAGGGCAGTCTGTTCGGTGAACCGATATTCCGCTAGTACGCGTGACGACACCAAGAATTTCATCCGGTGGAACAGGGTTACAGCACTTAGAAATTTTCGTCAAAATACCATCTGCGCCGGGAACAACGATTCCGTTATCGCTAACTGTGCGACGAGAAGAGAACATATCTTCATCAAAATCGGATGGCAACACGTCAAGGTTATCGTCCTCATCGCCATAGTAGATATTTACAAGGTTTGAGATGACATCTTGAGCTTTGATATTTCCTTCACCGATGGCATGATACAAAGAAGCACCATCATTTTGATGGAAAGTATGGGCTACTTGCATCAATAAATCTGCAGTCAGCATCTTTTGCAGAGGCAACTCATGCTGACGCATTGCCTTAGTTAGTGCGTCACGGCCTTTATCAATAGCTTCTAATCGGCGACCTTTAGCAAAATACTGACGAATCTTTTGGCGAGCTTTAGAAGAACGCACAAATTTTAGCCAGTCTTCACTAGGTTCTTGCTGAGGGCTCTTTGACGTACGAATCTCGACAACATCGCCAGAGTTTAATCCCGTATATAAAGAAGCTATCTTTCCATTCACGATAGCTCCAACAGTTTTCTCGCCGACCTCAGAATGGATAGCATAGGCGAAATCTACCGGTGTGGCTCCAACAGGTAAGATGATGCCGTCACCATTGGGGGTCATCACCACAATCTCGTCAGTCTCTAAGTGATAAGCTAACTCTTCAAAGAATGCTACAGGCTCTGGTGTTGAATTCGATATCTCTGCGATATTTTGTAAAATTCCAGCATTAAAAGTAGAAGATTTATTCTCTGATTTTTTACGACCAGAAGCATCAATTTTTCCAAGATCTTCACCGCGAGAAGCAGCCTTGTATCTCCAGTGTGCAGCAACACCATATTCTGCTTCTTCATGCATCTTATAGGTTCGTATTTGAACCTCGAGAGGAAGATTTCCTGGACCAACAAATGTTAGATGTATCGATTGATAATGATTATTTTTAGGAGATTTAATATAGTCCTTAAAGCGTCCCTGATCCGAGGTCCATAAGGACATTACGTGCCCTAATACGCCATAACAAGTGTCTTCATCATCGACAAGGATACGAACAGCTAAGATGTCATGAATTTCGTCAAAGCTCTTATTCTTCGACTTCATTTTCTGATGAATAGAATAATAATGCTTAGGACGCCCATGGACAGTAGCCTTAATACCAACTTTGGCAAGACGCTGTTCAATCGTCGTTTTGGCTTCATCCAAATATTTTTCAAGCTTAGGTGTACGGTCCCCCACCATGCGCACAATTTCACGATAAATCTCTGGAGACATCGCAGCAAAAGAAAGATCTTCTAGCTCCCATTTAAGAGCGCTCAAACCAAGCCGGTGTGCTAAAGGAGCATAGATTTTTAGAGTCTCTTCAGCTTTTTTAGCTGCAGAGCCAGAGGGAACAAAACGCCACGTGCGAGCATTATGCAACCTATCAGCAAGTTTGATCAATAAGACGCGAATATCTTTGCTCATAGAAAGCACTAATTTACGAATCGTCTCTATCGAGGCGTATTCCCCGTAAGTTACTTTATCTAATTTCGTGACGCCATCAACAAGATAAGCAACTTCTTCGCCAAAGTCTTCGATGAGTTGTTCTTGCGTATACGGAGTATCTTCTACGGTGTCGTGAAGTAGCCCAGCCACAAGAACAGGGCCAGTGGCTCCCATCTCTGCAAGAATCGTGGTGACGGCAACGGGGTGAGTAATGTAGGGGTCACCGCTTTTACGTTTTTGCCCTTGGTGATATTTATCGGCAACGGTAAAGGCCCGTTGTATTACGTCAAGGTCCTCTTCGGGATGAAATTTTTTAACAGTTCGAATCACTGGGGCAAGTACTGGTGAATAACGTGTAGGACTTGTTCGTGAAGTCTGAATGGAACGTCCGAAAACATGACGAGTGGGAATACGCTCTGAGGCAGACATCACCCGATGCGATCCGCCAAGAGTCGTAGGAAGAAGGTTACCAACAACCTTTTGTGAAACAATATCTTGTGCTGTGTGTGCTGAATCCGCCATAGTGTTCATCCTTCCAAGGCTAGTATGGCTATTTTAGCCTTATATTGTTCGCACTATAACAAAAATAAAAAATCGGTAGCTATTTCTTTTCATAGCTACCGATTTTTTAACAAAAACTATAGTTATTGTCTAATCAACGTTAACGATCCAATGAAATCGTGTTGACTTCAATGCGTATTTCGTTGAGAGAGCTCTGCTCAGAAGTCTCAGAAGCATCTTCTGGTTCAATAACTTTTCCAGAACGAATATCTTCTACCATCTGTGTATGCTCACGAATTTCTTTCTCACCTAGACGCAACGCCGCATACATTGGTGCAGAAACATAGAGTGTTCCAATCGTTCCCACAATAATGCCGACGAATAAAGCTAACGAGAGGTCTTGTAGAGTTCCAGCACCAAGCATGAACGCACCGATGAAAAGAATTGCACCAACAGGTAATGCGCCCACAACAGAAGTGTTAATGGAACGAACAAGAGTTTGGTTCGTTGCAAGGTTAATCTGTTCACCATAGGTGAGGTCACGGCGTTTCTCAATGCCTTCGGTATTCTCACGAATCTTATCGAAAACTACCACAGAGTCATAGAGTGAATAGCTCAAAATGGTTAAGAAACCGATGATTGCGCTAGGCGTCACTTCAAAGCCTACTAAAGCGTAAATTCCGATTGTCACGATTACGGTGAAAAGCAATCCCGCAATAGCAGATAGAGACATCTTCCACGTACGGAAGTATAAAGCCATGCCGATAAGAGCAAGAAGGACGAACGCGACAAGTCCGTAGAGTGCTTGTCTGGTCACATCGGCGCCCCACCTTGGCCCAACAAAGGACGAGGTGACGTCGTCTGCAGAAACACCGTACCCCTCTTGAAGGGCAGTTTTTACCGCAAGAGTCTCTTCATCGTTAAGCTGGCTCATTTGCGCCCTGATAGTTTTCGCAGCGATATGAGTCACTCGAACGTCAGAGGCTTCAGGGGCGTGCTCTGCAATAATTTTTTGCCCTACCGAAATATCGGTATTTGAAGTATCAGAAATCGTAAACTCTGAACCGCCTCGGAACTCAATACCTAGATTGAACCCTCCTTTGACGACGGGGATGAGAAGGGACAAAACAACGAGAACCATTGCAATGCTTAACCACAATCTACGTTTTCCAACAAACTGGTATGAACGCTGTCCAGAATGTAAGTCGTTACCAAAACGAGCAAGTGCGTTAGCCACAATTACCCCTCCTTCTGTGTGCTCTGAGAAGCCTCTACTTCTTGAGCGTTTTCTTGGGCGCGAGCAGCAGCTCGACGACGTTCAGCGATACTCATTTGCTCAGATTCTTCTGCAGTGCGCAAACGACCAGCGCCTCGATATAACGGTGTAGCACCAAGGGCAACAGGGTCTAGACCAGAGAATCGTCCACCCTCACCAAAGTATCGGGTACGAGCAAGAAGCGTCAGAACAGGATGTGTAAAGAGGAACACAACGATGAGGTCGGCGATAGCGGTCAAACCTAAGGTGAAAGCAAATCCACGAACCGAACCGACGGAGAAGATGTACAACACTACTGCTGCAAGGAGGTTGACTGCTTTAGAAGCAAGAATCGTGTGTTGAGCACGACGCCAGCCATGATCTACTGCAGCGGGGATAGTGCGACCCCCACGAATTTCATCACGGATACGTTCAAAGTACACGATGAAGGAGTCAGCAGTCTGCCCAACAGCGACGATTAAACCAGCAATACCGGCAAGGGAAAGACGATAGTTAATAGACCACCCAAGCAAAATAATTGCCAGATAAGAGATAACACCAGCAACGATCAGCGATGCAATCGTCACGAACCCTAGTAAGCGGTATTGGAAAAGTGAATAGACGAAGACCAATAGCAAACCGATAACACCAGCAAGTAGCCCCATCTTGAGCTGGTCAGAACCTAACGTTGCAGAAATCTGCTGTTCAGATTGAATGGTGAAGCTGATGGGCAAAGCACCGTATTTGAGCTGCTGAGCAAGAGACTGTGCACTTTCTTCCGTAAAGTTACCGGTAATTTGTGGGTTACCGTCGGCAATCACTGCTTGAGCTACCGGAGAAGAAAGAACTGCGCCATCGAGCATAATCGCAAAACGAGCACGTGGATCTTGCTGGTTTTTTCCGTAGATTCCGTAAAGGCGAGTGGTGATGTCTTTAAACTTTTCGCGGGCCTTCTCATCAAAATTGATGTTTACACCCCATTGTCCCGTTGAGACACCATTACTGTTAGCAACCTGTGAGGCGGTTGCGTTAGATATATCGGAGCCACTCAGCTCTACAGGTCCTAGGATATATTTTTCATGCCCAGATACTGCACAAGCCACAATAGCTTGGTGAGGGTCTTGATGCTCTGCGTTAGGGCTTTTCCCGCTTGTGCAGTCAGTTGCTTCATATTCACGCCAGAGTTCTGGGGTCACCCACCGCACGTCGGAACCGTCTGTCGCTTCTCCATCGGGGTGAGGAAGTTGGTCATCAGCCAGTTTTTTATCATCAGCAACAGGTTCTGGAGAAGTTGAGTAAATTACTGCGCGGAAGTCCATTTGTGCAGAGGCTTGAATCAGCTCACGTGTTTTTTGATCGATAGTTCCTGGCACCGAGACAACAACATTACGCCCTGATTGGGTCGTCACTTCTGCTTCGGACACACCTGAACCGTCAACACGTTGACGAATAATTTCGACAGCTTGCTCTAGTTGTTCGGCAGAAACTGTTTGGTCTTGCGCCCCGTTGACTTTAGGCGCAAGAATCATTTGTGTTCCGCCAGAGAGGTCTAAAGCGAACTTAGCTCGCCATGACCCTCCATAGGATGTGCTAGCAAAGATTCCAGCACATAAAGCCACGACTATCACAGCCATGGCGATAAGCGCTCTACTCGCTTTAGCTCGTTGGCTTCGCTTAGCCATACCGCCCCTTTACTCTCCCGACCTACATGCGTTAACTTCTTGATACTTAGTAAACGATGTGCTCAACATTTTTATTCGTATTTAGTGGAACTTTTCTTCTAATGGTGAGTATCTACAATGTTTGATAACGGTGCATGTCATCACTGAAACCAAGAAATATTTATCAGAAAATACTTCTTGGCAGAAAAGTTTCCACGCTCTATCGTAGTTCACGAACGAATAATCCGCATACGCTGATGAGTTTGCAGAGCATAAAATCAGACATATTTATGAAGATATGGCTTCATTTATCTTTTGTACTACTGGTGAATACAGACATGTAGCAACGAGGCTGACAATATATCAACAGTTACCACGGTAAAGTAATGACTAATGATATTCGTGTTACCTAACGGTAAAGCACTTTATTTGCCTGAGAATGCGAAAGAGTGGATTGATTCTCAGCCAAAACGTGGGAGCTATCGGCGATAATATTTTTTATTGTCCCTTTTACCATCAAGAAGACTCAAGAGAAAAGTAGGTAACAAAACCCTCCCGCTCCTGAATAACCGAACTAATCAGGGGCGGGAGGGCGTTACCCCCGACTCTATCACAAAGGAAAAACATCATGACAGATAAACAAAAAATTGCATTATTTGCAACCATCGGCGCAGTAGCATTCCTCATCCCAGCCGTACTAGGTCACCCCTGGTATTTCCTCCTATCAGCCGTCATGGGAGGGGTCGCCTACACCGCCCTAAAAACCAACAAATAAAAAGAGGCGGGGCTGAGCACCACACAAAAAGTGATGCCCAGCCCCGCCTTGTTATTAGCCAAGCTGAATAACAATAACCTGACCAACATCAATTACATCAGGGTTAGCAATACCGTTAAGCTCAGTAAGGCAATTGGGTAAAACCACATATTTATCTTATGAGAGTTGTTCTGGAGGTTCTATCCCCAGATGCTCCCAAGCAGCTGAAAGCGCTACTCTGCCTCGGGGTGTACGACCAATCATCCCCTCACGGACAAGATAAGGTTCTGCGACCGTCTCTACTGTTTCAACTTCTTCGCCTACGGCAATAGCAAGAGTTGACAGCCCAACAGGACCACCACCAAACTTATGAATAAGAGATTCAAGGACGGAACGATCTAAACGGTCAAGCCCCCGCGAGTCTACTTCATACATGTCAAGAGCTCGTCCAGCTTCTACGGCGCTGATATGAGGGATGTCGTGCACTAATGCCCAGTCTCGTACACGACGCAGAAGACGATTAGCAATACGAGGAGTGCCACGAGAACGTCCTGCAATTTCCGCAAAACCTTCAGCGCTAATATTCATATCCATCAGCCCTGCCGAACGGCGCAACACTTTTTCCAGTTCTTCTGTTGAGTAATACTCTAAGTGTCCGGTAAAACCGAATCTGTCTCGTAGAGGCCCCGGCAAAAGACCAGCCCGAGTAGTTGCCCCCACTAACGTAAACGGTGGAAGTTCCAGAGGAATAGACGTAGCGCCAGCACCTTTCCCGACCACAATATCCACACGAAAATCTTCCATCGCCATATACAGCATTTCTTCTGCTGGACGAGACATACGGTGTATCTCATCTAAGAATAAAACTTCACCGGGAGTCAAGGAAGAAAGAATAGCAGCCAAATCTCCGGAATGTTGGATGGCTGGCCCTGAGGTAATACGCAAGGGCGCATCCATCTCTGCGGCAATAATCATCGACAAGGTTGTCTTTCCTAGACCGGGAGGTCCAGATAACAGCACATGGTCTGCTGACTTACCACGCAGTTTTGATGCTTCGAGAAGTAGTGAGAGCTGCTGTCGGACACGTTGCTGACCTACAAAATCATCTAATGATTGGGGACGCAAAGCGGCTTCAATCATTTTTTCTTCAGGTTCTTCTTCTAACCCGACGAGCCGTTGCTCTCGATATTCAGGTTCTGTTGCGCGATGGTTCACCAAAGTATCCGTTCTTCATTCTTGAGGCGATAATGTTCGTGAGTGCTAATGACGGGTGCTGTGTTGTTGCCCTAATGTTGCAAGGACTTCTTTGAGGGCTTGTGGCACCGACAACTTCTCAGGATGCGCACTCTTTTTGAGGTAGGATTCCACCGAACGTTCTGCATCTTTTTCACTCCAGCCTAATCCTATGAGCGCTTCGAGAACGGGAGATTTCCATGCTACGCCAGTGTTAAGCGGTAGCTGATCGGTGTCGGAGTTCGCGTTGAGAATCAGCTTTCCGGCAAGTTCTAAAACAATTCTTCGAGCAGTTTTAGGGCCAACACCAGGAACTTTAGTGAAGGCTTTATCGTCTCCTGTGGCAATAGCTCGTTCAATATCTTGGGCCGTATGCACCGACAATGCTGCTAAGGCAATACGCGGACCGATACCAGAGACAGAGAGCAAAAGGTCAAAGGCTTCACGTTCAGCCGGTTCTAAGAAGCCGTAAAGAGTCATGGAATCTTCACGAACGATAAAGCTTGTTAAAAGAGTAGTTGTCTCCCCTTGCGAAAGCTGAGAGAGTGTTCGAGCTGGAGTATGTACCATCAGCCCCCAACCATTGACGTCAAGGATGAGGCTATTGAGGGAAATCTGAGTCACGGTTCCCGTGAGGGTGCTAATCATAATCTCTATCTTATTCGAATATATGTACTATTTCCATTGTCCTCGCCCACGACGAGCACTTTGAGCTTCTGCCGCTTTCCACGCTCTTTGGGCTGGGGTTAGCGCACCCATCTGAGGACGAGGCCGCGAACCTTGATGAGTTTGCACGCCAGCGCTCATATCAATACCAGAGCCGACCGTTGCACCACGCCACCCATGACAAATAGCAATAGCTAAAGCATCTGCGGCATCAGCAGGTTGAGGTAGCCTCTCTAATTTAAGGATACGCGTGACCATTCTTCCGACAGAAGCTTTATCTGCTTTACCGGAACCAGTCACAGCCGCTTTAACTTCTGAAGGAGTATGAAAATATACGGGAATGGAACGTGCAGCAGCAGCAGCAATCACAACACCAGAAGCATGAGCCGTGCCAATCACCGTATTGACTTGCTCTTGCGCGAATACTCGTTCAATGGCTAAAGCATCTGGCTGATACACCTCTAGCCATTCTTCTGCCGCCTGAAAAACAGTGAAAATACGTTGGTCAAGTTTCTGGGCGGGGGCGCTTCCTGCCACACCAACTTTCACATAGCGGGCTTGGCGGTTAGCGGTCATATCAATAACACCAAAACCGCACCGTGTCAGCCCTGGGTCTACTCCAAGAATACGGGCAGCGCCCGGAACTCGCGGAATACTCGCAAGTTTCGGGCGCTGTGTTGTGGATAGGGGCATTGTGCCTACTATCTCCTTAGTCTGCGTTAAGTTCTTCCATAACAGCTTCGTTAATATCAGCGTTAGAATAAACGTTCTGAACGTCGTCAAGTTCTTCAATAGCATCTGCTAGTTTGAGGAATTTGCGAGCACCTTCAGCGTCAATTTCGACATTCATGGTAGGACGGAAAACAGGGTCGTCATTGTTATATTCAAGTTCTGCTTCAGTCAATGCTTGGCGGATGGCTGGAAGATCAGTTGCTTCTGATACGACAGTAAAAATATCGCCTTCATCAATAACTTCTTCAGCTCCAGCATCAAGCACTGCCATGAGGACGTCGTCTTCGGTAAGGCCTTCGGTCTTGGTCACCTCGGCAACGCCTTTACGTTCAAAGAGGAACGCTACAGATCCCTGATCGGCCATAGTGCCACCGTTACGAGTAACGGCAGTACGAACTTCTGCTGCTGCACGGTTACGGTTATCGGTCAAACATTCAATATAAAGAGCTGTTCCTTGAGGTCCGCGGGCTTCATACATGATTTCGGTGTAGTCAATGGTTTCACCGGTGAGACCAGCACCACGCTTGATAGCACGGTCAATGTTGTCGTTAGGGACAGAGTTTTTCTTAGCTTTAGAAACAGCGAGGTCTAGTGCAGGGTTACCAGATACGTCTGCGCCACCCATACGAGCTGCAACTTCAATAGCTTTGATAAATTTGGCAAATGCTTTTGCACGTTTAGCGTCGATAGCTGCTTTTTTGTGCTTGGTTGTTGCCCATTTGGAGTGACCTGACATACGTTGTCTCCTTTTGTTGCTGTGCGCTGATGTGGCTCATCAGCGCAGGTTCTCTTTAGATACTAGGTTCTATTGTAAACAGTTTCAACGACACCGCATTAACGGGGTCGATTCATGGCGCTTTCACGTGCACGGTCAATAGTCGTGTCATCTATTGTTTGAGGGATAAATTCCCCATATTTTTTCTTGGCAGCTTCTGCAATTAAGAAGTCAGCCACGGCAGGGTTCTTCGGCAAGAGCGAGCCGTGTAGATAGGTGCCGATGACATTGTATTTGCGAGCGCCTTCGGTGGTGTCGGTGGTGTTGTTCCCTTCGCCTTTGGTGACGGTGGCTAGGGGGCGGGTGCCGTCGGAGAGTGTGGTGATTCCGGAGTGGTTTTCGTATCCGATGAGTGTTCCGAATTCTTCGGATTCTTCGACGATATTTCCAATCAGTCGTTCTTCTCCGCCGATTGTGATGGCGTCAAAGATGCCGATACCTTGGAGTGTTTCTCCTTGGTTGGTGCGGAATTCTTGTCCGAAGAGTTGGTAGAGTCCGCAGATGACGAGCATGGGTGTGCCGTTTTCTGCGAGTTCTTTGAGTTTGGGGGCGATGGCGTGAAGGTCCTCTTGGAT
Organism: Rothia sp. P13129; assembly: GCF_048512865.1. Lineage (NCBI taxonomy): Bacteria > Bacillati > Actinomycetota > Actinomycetes > Micrococcales > Micrococcaceae > Rothia > Rothia sp. P13129. The sequence goes on along the minus strand of NZ_JBLXYA010000008.1, from coordinate 54,809 downwards.
GATGCTTTGTCCGGAGTCTTGTCCGCCTCCGCCGAGGATGATGTCGGGGTTTTCGGGGAAGGTGTCGGAGGGGTTGTAGTCGATGATTTCGGGGGTGTATCCGTGGGCTTTTGCTCTACGTGCTAGGGCGAGGGTGTTGCCCCAGTCTCCATAGATGTTCATATCTTGTGGGTAGAGTTGGACGATGGTGAGTGTTTTGTTGCTCATTAGGAGATGTCCTCTACGTTGGTAATTTTGGAGAGTTCTTTGCGGATGGCAAGCATGGCGGTGTAGGTGCAGAAGATGCGCATGGGTTTGCCGTGGGAGTTTTTGATGAAGTGTTCTAGTGCTTCGGTGAGGTTTTCTTCGACGTGTTCGGTGGTGATTTCGTCGTGTTCTAGGCGTAGTGCCATATCCCATGCGCGGGTTCCGGAGACGGTGTTGACTCCGGTTGTTTGTAGGCTGTGGAAGTCTACGTCCCAGAGCCATGAGACGTCTCTGCCGTCTGCGTATTGGTCGTTGATGGTAATCATGGTTGCGTAGTCTTGTGCGTCTGCGCTGGCGAGGGAGAGTCTAAATCCTGAGGGGTTTTTGACGAGTAGTAGTTGTAGTGTTTGGCCGTTGATGTTGAGGGTTTCGCCTCGTCCAAAGGCGGGTGTGATGTGTTGGAGTTCTTCGATGAGTTTTTCTTCGTTGAGGTTTTCTCCCATGACTGCTTGGGTGAGTGCCATTGCTGCGGCGGCGTTGTAGATGTTGTAGACGCCGTAGAGGTTGATTTTTCCTTGTGCGGTGTGTCCGTTGAGGGTGAATGTTGCGTTGGTTCCGTTGAAGTCGTTGAGGGTGACGGTGGCTTCTGGGAGGTTTTCTTTAGTGCTGGTTCGTTGTTGCGAGCGCATTTCGTCGTCGGATGGGAACATGGTTCGGAGTTTTTGGCTGAGTCCGAAATAGTTGGTGTGTGTTCCTGTTTTAACGTGTTCTGCGATGCTGAGGATGCGTGGGTCTTCTCGGTTGAGTACGACGGTGTTGGTGGTTGCTTCTGCTACGGTGGTGAGCATTTTTCGGGTGGTGTCGATTTCACCGAAGCGGTCGAGTTGGTCGCGTAGGACGTTGAGTAGTAGTGCGTAGTGTGGTTTGACTTTTTTGACGAAGTGTACGGCGTGGGCTTCGTCGAGTTCGAGGACGGCAATGTCTGCGTCGAGTTTTCCGGTGAGGCTCATTTCTGCGAGGAGTGAGGCGGCAACTCCTCGAACGAAGTTTGATCCTGTTTTGTTGGTGAAGACTTTGAGCCCTTGGGCTTGGAGTAGTTGGACCACCATTTTTGTGGTGGTGGTTTTTCCGTTGGTTCCAGAGACGACGATTACGCCGTGAGGTAGTTTTGCGAGTTCTTCGGGGACGAAGTTGGGGTGTAGTTTTTCCATGACGAGTCCGGGGAATGCGGATCCGCCTCCGCGGAGTTTGGTGGCGTAGCGTACGCCTTGGCCGATGAGTCGTGTTATGGGTCTAGACATGTTTTTTATTTTATAGGTGTTTGGTTGAATCCTCCGGTAAGGGATAGGGCTGTTATGTGTGGTTGTTGTTTTTTGAGGGTGTGGACGATGAGTGCTGAGCGTTTTCCGCTGGCGCAGTAGAACACTGGTGTGGTGTTGTTTTTGAGGTGTTTGGTGAGGGTGTTGTTGATGTTTTCTAGGGGGTTTGGGGTGTTGTTGATGAGGGTGAGGAGTTCTTGGTGTGGGATGTGTGCGTGGTCTTGGTAGTGTCCGTTGTTGCGTTCGTGGTGTTCGCGTACGTCGATGAGTGTGTAGTGTTCGGGGTGTTGGTTGATTTCGTGGAGTGTGATTTCGGGGACGTTGAGGGGTTGTGGTGTTGATTGTTGTATTTGTTGGAGTGTTTCGGTCAGTGGTGTGGGTGTGCGGTGTGGATCGGGTGTGATGTTGAGGGTTTTGGTGGTGTGTGTTCGGCTGTCGTACATCCAGAGTTTTCCTAGGAGTGGTTCGGGGACTCCGGTGATGAGTTTAATGGCTTCGGTGGCCATGATGGAGCCGATGGTTCCGCAGAGGGATCCGAGTACTCCTGATTGTGCGCAGGTGGGGATGGAGTCTGCTGCTGGTATTTGTGGGTAGAGGTCTCGGAGGGTGGTTCCTTGGGTGTGTTGGGTGGTGTTGAGGTGTTTGGGGTGTGCCCAGAAGAGTGAGATTTGTGCGGTGTATTGGGAGATACTCCCCCAGATGAGTGGTTTGTTGAGGTGTTCGCAAATGTCGTTGGTGAGGTATTTGGTGGCGAAGTTGTCGGATCCGTCGATGATGAGGTCGTAGTTTTTGATGATGTTTTCGGCGTTGTTTGCGTTGAGTTTTTCGTGGTAGGTGTGGACGTTGGTGTGTGGGTTGAGTTCGTGGATGCGTTGTTGTGCGGAGTGTGTTTTGGGTGTGTTGATGGTGTTGTTGTTGTGGATGATTTGGCGTTGGAGGTTGCTGTATTCGACGGTGTCGTGGTCGATGATGCCGAGGGTTCCGACTCCTGCTGCGCTGAGGTAGAGCAGTAGGGGTGAGCCGAGTCCTCCGGCTCCGATGCTGAGGACTTTTGCGTTGGCGAGTCGTCGTTGTCCTTCTTCTCCGATGCCGGGCAGGGTGAAGTGTCGCCCGTAGCGGAGTTGTTCTTGTGTGCTGAGTTGTTTTTTGGGTGTGGTCAGTGGTGCCAGTGGCATGGTTGGGGTGCTTTCTTCGTTGAGGTTAGGGGGTGAGGTCTTCTTGGGTGGGTGCTCCGGTGAGGATTCGTCCTTCGGTTGGTGATGAGGCCTGCGCGTGGGTTCGGGTGGGGATGCGTCCAGCATGGTAGGCGTGGTATCCGGCGTGTACTGCGTATTTCATGGCTTCTGCCATTGCTACGGGGTTTTGGGCTCGGGTGACGGCTGAGGCGAGGAGGACAGCATCGCAGCCTAGTTCCATTGCTTGTGTTGCTTGGCTAGCTGTTCCAATGCCGGCGTCGATGATGACGGGAACATCTAGTTCGCTGGTGATGAGTTGGATGTTGTGTGGGTTGAGTATTCCTAGTCCTGTGCCGATGGGTGCGCCGAGGGGCATGACGGCGCTGGCGCCTGCATTTTGTAGGTGTCGTGCGGTGATGGGGTCGTCGTTGGTGTAGGCGAATACGGTAAAGCCTCGTTCGGCGAGTGTTTCGGTGGCTTCGATTAGTTCGTAGGTGTCGGGTAGGAGTGTTGTTTCGTCTGCGATGACTTCTAACTTAATCCAGTGTGTTTGGAGTGCTTCTCGGGCAAGTTCTGCGGTTAGTAGTGCGTCTTTTGCGGTGTAGCAGCCTGCGGTGTTCGGCAGAATTTTGATGTTGTTGCGTTTCAGAATGGAGTAGAGAGATTCTTTTCCGCTGGGGTTGTATCGTCGCATGGCGACGGTGGTCAGTTCTGTTCCTGAGCTAAGGAGTGCTTCTTCGAGGTGTTGTAGTGAGGTGATTCCTCCGGTGCCCATGATAAGTCGTGAGTTGAGGTCTACTCCGTCGATGTTCAGTGGTGGAATGTTTGTTGGTGTCATGTTCTTTTTATCTCGAGTTTGTTGTTTGTGCTGGTGGTGTTATCCGCCTTGTACGGCGGTGATGATTTCTAGCCTGTCATAGTGGTTTGCGGTGGTGTGTGCCCATTGATTGCGTGGTAGTACGGTGTCGTTGAGTGCTACGGCGATGCCAAGGGGTGTTCCGTCTTGGGCGTTTCCTTGGTCGTTGAGGGCGGTGTTGATGGTGTCTTCGACGAGTTTTTTGATGGTTTGTGGTGTCGTATAGGTGTGTTCTGCACCGTTAATTGTGAGGGTGATGTTCATTGGGGTTTTCCTCCGTTGGTTTAGGGTTTTGTTGGGTTGGCGTGAAGCGTTGTGGACGGCAAGCGTAGAGGTCTTTTCTGTCGTCTTCGGTGAGGGTTTCGGTGATGAGGTGTTCTACGAGTTCTGCTGCTCGTGGTGAAAGCAGTATTCCGTGACGGAAGTAGCCGTTTGAGAGGATGAGGTTTTTGAGTGGTTTACCGTGGTGTTCGATTGTGCCGATGAGGGGCAGGTCGTCGGGTGTTCCGGGGCGTGCTCGTGAGATTATTTCGTAGAGTTCGAGTTCTGTGATGGCGGGGATAAGCTCTCTTGCATCACGTAGTAGTTGGTATATTCCGCCAGCGTTGATACCGGGCATATGGTCTTCACGTGATGTTGCACCGATGACGACGGTGTTGTCTTCACGGGGAACGATGTAAACAGGTTGGGAGCGGACGATACCGCGAATTGTTGAGGTGATGAAGGGCCGCTGGTTTTCAGGTACGCGGAGACGAAGCACATCACCGTAGACGGGTCGTAAAGGGAGTTCTTTGAGCGCTGGTATGCCCTGAAGTTCTAAGGTTCCGAGGCCGTTAGCGACGATGATATATGTTGCGTGGAGTTCTCCGGTGTGCTGTTGCCCTGTCGTGGGGTTTTGGTATTCCCAGTAGATGCCGCGAGCGTGTGTTTGGTCTGCGTCGAGAAGAATTTTTTGGGCTCTCACAGGGTAGAGCTGTTCGTGTAAGAGGTGTATGAGCCCTTGGCAGTACCAGCGCGGGTTAATCTGGTGGTCGCCGGCTATTTCCACGACTCCTGCAAGACGCGAGGAGAGGCTTGGTTCTTGAGAACGAGCTTTTCGGATGGATATTTTTTGGGTTTCTAAACCTAGCTCTTGCTGATATTGTTGGAGGTCTTCTAGAGCATTTTTATCAGCATGATCGTAGGCGCACACGAGGGTTTTTGTTTCTTGTCTACCAACATGAATACCGGATTCTTCTTGAATGTGTTGTGCAAAGGATGGGTATAGTTGCGCTGCCCGTTTCATCAGCTGAACTAATGGTTCTTGGCGAAATTGTGTTTCAGATGCTGGGGCAAGCATTCCGGCGGCTGCTCGTGTTGCTTCTGAAGCAGGCTGTGGGTCTAAGACAGCAACGCTATACCCTATTTTTTGGAGACGGTACGCGGTCGATAATCCGATAATTCCTGCACCGATGACTGCAATATCTACTGTTGAGGGTGGTTCTTTGGATAGTTCGGGTATATATTGATGAATAGTTGAATCTTCATCGTGCGGGTTAAACAACGTCGCACCCATGACGAACACTTCCTTCCGGCGGCATAACCCGCATCAAGTAAGACGGTCGGCTCTCTTAGCCCTCTCAGCGTCGTGAAGATATATCTACTGTGATATGGCGCGATATATCTGACGCTCCCGTAGGTCACTCTAAGTATAAGCCTCAATCTTTTTGATACAAGGAGACCTCAAAACTATGTCCGTTTATGAACAACAGCCTTTCGCCACTTCTTTCGTGAATTCTTCTTCAACGCTTCGTCGCGAGCGCCTTGAAAAGCTTCACAAAGCACGCTTGTACTTGTGTACGGATGCGCGTTTATCTCGTGGAGATTTAGAGTCTTTTCTGGATGAAGCCTATAGTGGCGGTGTTGATATTATTCAGCTGCGTGATAAGAAGATTTCTGTGCAACAGGAGCTAGCAGCTTTAGAGGTTCTCAAAAAGGTGGCGCGTCGTCACGATAAGCTTTTTGCGGTCAATGACCGTGCTGATATTGCCGCTCTTATGGGTGCTGATATTTTTCATCGAGGTCAAGACGATCTTTCTGCAGTGCAGGCGCGCAGGTTATTAGGTGCCGATGTTCTTGTAGGTGCTTCAACACATGGAGTGTCTCAGGGGCAGGAGGCTGCTACCGATAAGAATATTGATTATTTTGCGTGTGGGCCGGTGTGGCCGACACCGACGAAGCCGGGGCGTGCAGCAACAGGCGTGGAGTATCTTGAGCAGGTTGCTCAGTTTGCCGGTCAGAAACCGTGGTTTGCTATTGGTGGCGTTAACGTGGATACGGTGTCAGAGGTTTGTCAGGCAGGTGCCTCACGTATTGTTGTGGTGCGTGCTTTAACCGAAGCTACTGATGTTCGTAGCGCAGCAAAACAGCTGAAGGGTGCGTTAGAAGTTGTTTAGCTTTCTCTAAAGAGTTTTGGTTGTCGTTGAAAGGTATTCTTCCCACCCTTGTTTTACGAGAGTGTGTATCTGTCCTAGTGTCTGTGACATGGTTTTTGTGTGGGCGATAATCGGTAAGAAATTGGTGTCGCCAGACCATCGTGGGAGGATATGCTGGTGTAGGTGATCGGCTATTCCGGCTCCCCCAATTTTGCCTTGATTCATCCCAATATTGAATCCGTCTGTTTTGCTGACTTGACGTAGCACACGCATCGCTTGTTGGGTAAGAACCCCTATTTCGGTTAGTTCTTCGACGGTTGCGTCATCGTAATATGGGATATGCCGGTAGGGCAGAATCAGCAGGTGCCCTGGGTTATATGGGTAGAGGTTTAAGATGGCGTATGCGTATTTACCTCGATGAACAATCAGAGATTCTTCGTCGGAGCGTTCGGGAGCACTACAAAAGGGGCACGTCTGTTCTTGGTAGTCTTTTTGCCCTCCGCTGACGTATGCCTTACGGTGAGGTGTCCAAAGCCGTTGGAAAGCATCTGGGACTTGTGGCAGTTCAAAGCTATCGGTGGTGTACTCCATGGTCTTTAGTGTACCTGTAGGCTCATACGCTCTATGTGAATGTTGCTAAAAGATTCTTGTGGATGCTACCGGATAAGTCTTTTCCGGTAGCATCCACACAGATTATGCGAGCGCGATACTCCTAGCAGAATAGGTTCTAACTATTCTTCAAGTAGTCCACGTCGACGTAATAGTGGTTCAATTCGTGGGTCTCGTCCTCGTAACTGTCGGAAAGACTCTGCTGGGTCTTGGCTATTTCCTGTTGCGAGGATAGCGTTTTTGAAGGTTTCACCGTTGTGGCGGGTTGCTCCCCCGGACTCTTCAAACCAATCAACAGTTTCTGCGTCCATCATCTCGGAGTAGATGTAAGCATAGTATCCGGCGGCGTATCCTCCACCAAAGATGTGTTTGAACATTCCGGTAAGGTAGCGCGGAGATACTGGGTATTGGTCGAAGCCATAACGTTTGAGCACTTCATCTTCAAAGGCTTTAGCATCTTCACAACTGTCGATGAGCCCGTCTTCAACGCTACGGGTGTGCCATGCCATATCGAGGAGGGCGGCTCCTAGATATTCGCTGGTGGCAAATCCTTCTCCCCACTGTTCGCTAGCGCGTAGCGCATCAATATGTTCTTGTGGGAGTGTTTCTCCTGTATCAATATGGCGTGCGTAGTTCCCTACTACTGCTGGGTGGAACATCCACATCTCATTAACTTGTGAGGGATATTCAACAAAGTCACGGGGAACGTTCGTACCAGCAACAGAAGGATACTTAGCGGTACTTAACAAGGAATGTAGTGCGTGGCCAAATTCGTGGAAAAGTGTCCGTACATTATCAAGGGTCAGTAGCGCCGGTGCACCTTCAGCAGGTTCTGCAATGTTGAGGGTGTTGAGCACTACTGGCACTTGTTGGATGCGTTCATCACGTGGTACAAGGTCGTTCATCCATGCTCCGCCTTGTTTGGTGGCGCGAGCATACGGGTCAAGAGCAAAAATACCGATGAGAGTGCCGTTCTCGTCTTTGACCTCCCATACCCGCATGTCGGGGTAATAACTCGACAGTTCGGGGTGTTCGGTGAAGCTGATTCCGTAAAGAGTTTCAGCGGCGTAGAAGACGCCTCGTTCTACTACAGAGTTAAGCTCAAAGTAGGGTCGTAGAGCTTGTATATCGACACGATATTTTTCTTCTGCCACACGTTTGAGGTAGTAAGGTACGTCAGCAGCATGGATGTCTTCAACAGGCACTCCCGCAACTTCTGCCATGGTTTCTAGTTCTTTACGGAAGTTTGCTAATGCTTGTGGCAACATTTTTTCAAGCATCGCTAGTGCTTCATCAGATTTTTGTGCTACAGCTCGGCGAATGGTCAGTTCTGCGTGGTTCTTTGCTCCGAAGAGTGCTGCTCGTTGCGCTCGCAGGTATGACATTTTTGCGCCAGTTTGGATGGTTTGTGGTGTATCTGCGCTACCGGCATCTCGAGTGTGTGCTCGTCCACGGTTGATGGAGTTTGCATAATATTTTTCGCGGGTCGCGGGGTTCTCTAGTGATTCAAGAAGTGCCGGTGCGGCAAAGAGATCTTGAGGTAGCAGGAACGCTCCTTCGTGTCCGTTTTTTGCGGCGTTGAGGGCAAGACGTTCTCGGGTGCTTTCGTCGAGTCCTGCAAGTTCTTCTTCGTCGTGGATGAGAAGTGCTGCTTGTTGTGCTCCGGTCAGCAGTGCTTTAGAGAATTCTGCACTCAGTTTTGCTAGTTCGGCCTCGAGTGCTGCGAGCTGTTGTTGTGCATCTTTGCTGAGGTATGCTCCTGCGTCGGTGAATGTTTCTTTCCAGAGCTTGAGCACTCGTTGTTGTTCTGGGGTGAGGTTGTGCTCTTCAACGTTGGCGATGCGAGTAGCAAGAGGCTCGTTATTTGCCATGGCGGTTGTGTGTTCGGCGAGTTTGGGTTCCCAGTATTCGCTGAGTTCTAGTATTTCTGGTGTTCCCATGGAGGACAGGTACGTGTAGTAGATGCCTGTTGCTCGTGAGAATTCTCGGTAGCTGTCTTCTAACGGTTCAATGGTGTTTGCAAAGGTTGGTGTTTCGCTATTTGCACAGATGTTGTTCCACGCAAGTTTTTGAGCCTGTACGGCTTCTTCTAACGCTTGGTGTATGTCATGGCTGGTGGTGGAGGCTAGTTGTGGGTATCCTCCGATATCTGATGATGCTTGTAATAGTTTATGTGTCATAGTTCTCTATTTTAGCGGTGGTTTTTTCCTCCTGTCTGCTGTGTTAAAGCAAACTGTCGCTATTGTAAAGTTTTTCCTTGTCGGAAGGATTCTTTACAAGAGCGACAGTTTCAACACATGAGATGTCTTGGCTGTATAGGTTTTTCTTCTATTCTGCCGGTGTTTCAGTTGTTGCGCGAGGGTCTTCGTTCACACGGTTCTTGATGTGTTCAACAATGCGTTGGATAGCTTCTGCTACAGGCACACCATTTTCTTGGGAGCCATCACGGTAGCGGAACGATACTGCCCCATTTTCTGCGTCTTCTCCGCCGGCGATGAGAATAAACGGTGTTTTCTCTTTGGAAGCGGTACGAATCTTTTTGGGGAAACGGTCAGTTCCGTAGTCGACTTCTACGCGAACCCCTTCAGCTCGAAGCTTGGTAGCAATATCTGCCATATAGTCGTTGAAGGCTTCTGCTACGGGCACTGCTACAACTTGTACGGGTGATAGCCATGCGGGGAATGCTCCTGCATAGTGTTCGGTGAGAACTCCGAGGAAGCGCTCAAACGAACCAAACTTTGCAGAGTGAATCATGACAGGTTCTTGACGTGTTCCGTCTGAGGCTTGGTATTCTAACCCGAATCGTTGTGGCTGGTTGAAGTCATATTGAACAGTAGACATCTGCCAGGTACGGCCGATGGCGTCTTTCGCTTGTACGGAGATTTTAGGTCCGTAGAATGCTGCTCCACCTGGATCTGGTACAAGTTCTAGACCGGTTTCGGAGGCGACTTGTTCAAGGACTGCTGTTGCTTGTTCCCATTGTTCGTCGGTGCCGATAAATTTGTCTTTTTTATCGCCTTCTGTGTCTCGGGTAGACAATTCGAGGTAGAAGTCTGTCATACCGAAATCTTCTAGCAGGCTGAGCATAAATTTGAGCAGATGACGAATCTCATCGGGTGCTTGTTCTTTGGTGACGTAGCTGTGTGAGTCGTCTTGGGTGATCATACGAACTCGGGTGAGTCCTTGTAGTACACCTGATTTTTCGTCACGGTAGACGGTTCCAAATTCGAATAGTCGTAATGGTAGCTCTCGGTAGGAGCGTCCTCGTGATCGGAAAATCTCATTGTGCATGGGGCAGTTCATGGCCTTGAGACGGTAGTTTCCGTTATCGAGTTCCATGGAGGGGAACATACCGTCTGAGTAGTATGGCAGGTGCCCAGAGGTGTAGAACAGGTCTTCTTTGGAGATATGAGGGGTACTGACGTATTGGAAGCCTTCTTGGATGTGGCGTGTGCGTACGTAGTCTTCCATCTCACGTTTGATAATGCCACCTTTGGGGTGGATGACGGGTAGACCGGGGCCGATGTTTTTAGGGAAGGAGAAGAGGTCTAGTTCTTCTCCGAGTCGTCGGTGGTCGCGTCGTTCAGCTTCTGCGATACGTTCCTTGTAGGCTACGAGCTCTTCTTTGCTAGGCCATGCAGTTCCGTAAATGCGTTGGAGCATGGGGTTCTTTTCAGAACCGCGCCAGTAGGCTCCACCTGCGCGCATGAGGGCATACCCGTTTCCGATAAGTTTTGTGTTGGGTAGGTGTGGGCCACGGCAGAGGTCACGCCATACGGTTTCCCCAGTTTTGGGGTGAACGTTGTCGTAGATGGTGATATCGCCGGCGCCGACTTCTACGGAGGCGCCTTCTGCTGCGTCAGCCCCAGAACCGGGACCTTGGCTGAGGCTCAGCAATTCGAGCTTGTAGGGTTCTTGCGCCATTTCTTGCGCTGCTTGTTCTGGGGTCACAACGCGGCGTACAAATTTTTGTCCTGATTTGATGATTTTGATCATCATTTTCTCAATTTTTTTGAGGTCTTCAGGGGTGAAGGGGTCTTCAACGTCAAAGTCGAAGTAGAAGCCGTCGGTAATATATGGTCCGATGCCGAGTTTTGCGTCTTTTCGGTATTCTTGGACTGCTTGAGCCATGACGTGCGCGGCGGAGTGACGGAGGACTTCTAGACCTTCTTGTTCGTGGATGCTGACGGGGACGATAGAATCCCCCTCGTGTAGGGGTGTTGAGAGGTCTACGAGTTTGTCGTTAATACGGGCAACGACAATATCGCGGTCTTCGGTGAAGAGTTCGGCGGCTGTGGTGCCGTCTTCAATGGTGCGTTTTTCTCCGGCAACGTCTACAGAAATGTGTGCGACAGACATCTGTCTCCTTGTTTGTGTGTTGTGCACGCCCGTACTAAGGGCATGCTCGGTATTGATAGTGCGCGGTACAAGAGCGCACATTGTTCTTTAGTTTACATGTGTTTTGTCATGGGGGTTCTTTATCTGCAGTGTCGTGACGACTGGTTGTGGAGTATCTAACATCCATAAAATTTTTTTGATACATACCTTGACGCACAAAGAAATCTTTATATAAAGTTTCTTTTATGGATAGCGAGAGAACTTGGGAAACAGAGTACAGTGGCTCCGTTGCACTCTTTGCAGCATTAGCGCACCCATTGCGCCTAGCTTTGACTCACCATCTGTCCAAAGGATCACATACCGTCAGTGAGCTTTTTACATGTATGGGAGTCTCACAACCTCTTGTCTCCCACCACCTCAAAATCCTCAAAGAAGCTGGAGTTATTACCAGCACACAGACAGGACGTAGCATCATCTACGAAGTAGCAGACCATCACGTCACGCACATCATTAACGATGTCTACGAACACACCAAGGAGAATAACTCATGAGCACCGCAACTTTGCACCGCGAATCAGAAGCACATGCACACACCCACGGACCAAACTGCGGTCACCTAGCAGTCATCCACCACGACCACGTCGACTACATCCACGGCGACCACGTACACCGTGAACACGATGGACACTACGACGAATGCGTCACCTGCGAATGCGGCGACTGCAACGATAGCTGCGCAACCTGCGAATGCGACAACTGCAACTGCCCCACCTGCAACCACGCAACCTGCGAATGCGGCGACTGCTCAGACGCATGCGTCAACTGCGTCTGCGAAAACTGCCAGTGCGCAACCTGCAACCACGCAGCATAAATATAGCTCAACACACAGGCTAAAATACGGTGGGTGATAAGGACTTAGTCCTTATCACCCACCGTATTTTAAAATCATCAAGACACCACACAATAAGCTATTGCCGGTTAAGAGAAATATCCGCTAGCCTGTTTACATACATGACGTTGCCCACAATACCTAGGACTTGCCATGGAAAAGTACATCACCCTCATCACCAACACCACCACTCCACTGCGCAAATCACCTCAGCGTCTCACTCTACGCCCCACCACGCCAGAAGATACAGAAGCCATCGCACGGCTCTTATTCTCTTCCTACGACGAATCAACCTTCGTCACCCAAGAAGATGCACAACGCCAAGTCAAAGAAATACTCGCTGGAACATACGGAGAGTTCTACCCCGAAGCTTCCCCTCTCCTCATTGACGATAACGGTCGAGCAGTTGCTGTTCTCCTCAGCCTCAAAAACCGATTAGACCATAACGGTCCAGAAGAAACACCCACACTATTAGAGCTCATCACTGCACCTTCACGACGCCGTGAAGGAATTGCCGAAGAACTCATCACCTACGCCCTCGACATTATGCAAAATCATCATTATGACGAGGCAAGTACACATATCAGCGAAAGAAACGCCGCAGCGCTCGCTCTCTACCTCACTCTCGGGTGGCAACGCTGGACTCCTCAAGACGACGCACTTCTCCCCTAATAGACAGATATGCACCGTTGGACTATGCCCTCCTCATCTTCATAGCCCACGGGATTCTACAACGTGTTCTGTCCAGAACTTCTCGTACCCTTCAAGGACAGCGTCCTCCACATCTTCAACTTTGACCTGTGAGATAACATCGTTCAACGCACCAACCGTCTGCGGGTCTAAAGGCATCGCTAAGTGACGATACACTTCTTCCGTCACACCTCTCAACGAAGCAGAATCCTCTACAACAATTCCCGTACTAAACCACCACGCGCCAGAAACAACGCGTTGAGCAGTGCCAATAATCTTAAAACGTTGACCTTGAGCAGAGTGAACAAAAACAGAATATTCACCAGGACAATACTCCCCCGGTAGCTCACCCACTTCTGCACAAAACCCTAAGGATGAAAGCACCTGAACAAAAAATTGTGCAAAAAACTCAAAACGACGATTGTTCCCACTAATAGCATCAGCAGAAGGAGCAAAATGATCAATAACTAACGAGCCCGCATGATAAGCAGCAGCATGACCGCCCACAGGTCGCACCTGCGGTAAAAACCCTAAACGGCGAGAGGCTTCAGCTGCATCCTCAAAAGAAGGATTATGTTTGTCTCGTCGCCCAAACGCCATATTGGGGGCAGGACGATACAAACGAAGCGTTTGTTCCTCTTGACCTCGAGCCACACGGCGCAAGAACTCCACAGACTCTGAGAACGGATGAATATGTTCTCCGGGGTGTTCGGTATCTAAAATAATTTGCATGACAAAGCCCTCTTAACCTAGTACACCAGCAATCATCTCTTTCTATCATCGCTGATAGAAAGAGAACATGCATTGAGACATAACACAACAGATACGGTGTCTCTCTCTCCCCCCCCATATATTAAGAAAAGTGGTGCGCCCTCTGCCCTTACCGGACAGAAAGCGCACCACCATCAACTTTTAAATGTTATTCAGAACGGTTTAGAAATCCCAGTCATCGTCTTCGGTGTTAACAGCTTTACCAATAACGTATGAAGAACCAGAACCAGAGAAGAAGTCATGGTTTTCATCAGCATTAGGAGACAGCGCCGAAAGGATAGCAGGAGAAACATTTGTTACCGATGCAGGGAACATTGCTTCGTACCCAAGGTTCATCAGCGCTTTATTAGCGTTGTAGTGCAAGAATTTCTTAACATCTTCGCTCAAGCCCACAGAATCGTAGAGAGAATGAGTGTATTGAACTTCGTTCTCGTACAGTTCATAGAGCAAGTCAAAGGTGTAGTCCTTGAGTTCTTGCTGACGTTCAGGAGTTTCTTTTTCTAGACCGCGCTGGAACTTGTAACCAATGTAGTATCCGTGAACAGCTTCATCACGAATAATCAGACGAATCAAATCAGCAGTGTTCGTGAGTTTCGCGTGAGAAGACCAGTACATCGGAAGGTAGAAACCAGAGTAGAACAAGAAAGATTCTAGCAATGTAGAAGCAACTTTCTTCTTCAAGGGGTCTTCGCCTTGATAGTAGTCCATCACAATATTTGCTTTTTTCTGCAAGTGTTCATTCTCTGCAGACCAGCGGAATACCTCATCAATCTGCTTCGTTGAAGCAAGAGTGGAGAAAATTGAAGAATATGATTTCGCGTGGACAGATTCCATGAACGCGATGTTGGTGTATACAGCTTCTTCGTGGGAAGTCACAGCATCAGGTAGCAAAGAAACTGCACCAACAGTACCTTGAATGGTATCGAGCAAAGTCAAGCCTGTGAAGACTCGCATGGTGAGCTGTTGTTCTTCAGGAGTGAGCGTCTTCCACGACTGAACGTCGTTAGACAGTGGGACTTTCTCAGGCAACCAGAAATTAGCGGTTAGGCGATCCCACACTTCGAGGTCTTTTTCGTCTTCAATACGGTTCCAGTTAATAGCTTCAACGTGGTGAATCAGTTTCACCTTTTCGCTCATCATCATTGTGTTCTCCTTATCGATGAACTGTTCTTCACAATCTCATGTGATGTATGTGTTGTTGCTCTGGTGTGGGGCAGTTCGAGTGCTACTACCCCACACCATCATAGTTTATGCGCGCACAGCGACATTAGAGCATGCAGGAAACGCAACCTTCAACTTCTGTTCCTTCAAGAGCCATCTGTCGGATACGTGAGTAGTAGATGGTCTTAATGCCTTTACGCCATGCGTAGATTTGTGCCTTGTTCACGTCACGAGTGGTAGCTGTATCACGGAAGAACAGTGTTAACGAGAGACCCTGATCAACGTGTTGTGTTGCCACAGCATAGGTGTCAATAATCTTTTCGTACCCAATCTCGTATGCGTCCTCATAGTATTCGATATTCTCGTTTGAAAGGTAAGGAGCTGGGTAATAGACGCGCCCAAGCTTACCTTCTTTACGAATTTCGATTTTTGAGGCGATGGGGTGGATAGAAGATGTTGAACCGTTGATATATGAGATAGAACCTGTAGGCGGAACAGCCTGAAGATTCTGGTTGTACATACCGTATTGTGCAACATCAGCTGCAAGAGCTTTCCAGTCCTCTTGGGTGGGGATGCTGTGTCCTGCAAAAAGTTCACGCACGCGTTCAGTTGCAGGTTCCCATTCTTGTTGGATGTACTTCTGGAAGAACTCTCCGCTAGCGTATTTTGATTTCTCAAAGCCAACGAAGGTTTCTTGGCGTTCACGCGCAATTTCCATTGAGGCTCGAATCGCGTGGTATGTGACCGTATAGAAGTAGATGTTGGTGAAGTCTAGAGCTTCTTCTGAACCATATTTGATGCGTTCACGACCAAGATAACCGTGCAAGTTCATCTGGCCAAGTCCCACGGCATGGCTCATCGAGTTACCGCGTTCAATAGAGGGCACGGAACGAATATCTGAAAGATCAGATACTGCGGTAAGAGAACGAATTGCCGCGTTAACGGTTGAGCCGATGTCTTTGCCGTCCATCGTCAACGCAATGTTGAGAGAGCCAAGGTTACAAGAGATGTCTTTACCAATGGTCTCGTATCCTAGGTCAGCATTGTAATAGGACGGTTCTGATACCTGAAGAATCTCTGAGCAGAGATTCGACATGATGACTTTACCGTCAATGGGATTTGCTCGGTTGACGGTGTCTTCATACATGACGTAGGGGTATCCGGATTCGAACTGTACTTCTGCGAGAGTTTGGAAGAATTCACGGGCATTAATCTTGGTTTTCTTAATGCGGGCGTCATCGACCATCTCGTAGTACTTTTCGGTGACAGAAATATCAGAAAGTGGCTTGCCGTATACTCGTTCAACGTCGTACGGGGAGAAGAGGTACATGTCCTCGTTCTTCTTTGCCAGCTCAAAAGTGATATCGGGGATAACAACACCGAGAGAGAGCGTCTTAATACGAATTTTTTCGTCCGCGTTTTCACGCTTGGTGTCAAGGAACGAGTAGATGTCGGGGTGGTGAGCGTGCAGGTATACTGCACCAGCACCTTGACGAGCACCTAGCTGGTTTGCGTAGGAGAAAGAATCCTCAAGAAGTTTCATCACGGGGATGACACCAGAGGACTGGTTCTCAATCTTTTTGATAGGTGCACCAGCTTCACGAAGGTTTGTCAAGGCGAAAGCAACACCGCCGCCACGTTTAGATAGTTGCAAAGCGGAGTTGATGGAACGTCCGATGGATTCCATATTGTCTTCAACACGAAGGAGGAAGCAAGAGACGAGTTCGCCACGCTGTTTTTTACCTGCGTTTAAGAAGGTTGGGGTTGCTGGTTGGAATCGTCCGGAGATGATTTCTTCAACAATTTTGACGGCTAGTTCTTCGTTACCTTCAGCAAGGAGCAATGAGACCATGACAACGCGGTCTTCGAAGCGTTCTAGGTAGCGCTGACCGTCAAAGGTTTTGAGAGCGTATGAGGTATAAAACTTGAATGCACCCAAGAAGGTAGGAAACCGAAACTTTTTGGAGTACGCCAATTTAGAAAGAGATTTAATGAACTCGAAGTCATACATCTCAAAGATGCGCTCTTCATAGTATTGGTGTTTGACGAGGTAATCCATTTTTTCTTCCAAGTCGTGGAAGAAAACGGTGTTGTTATTGACGTGCTGGAGAAAGTATTGGCGTGCGGCTTGACGATCAGCGTCAAACTGAATTTGTCCGTCTTCATCATAAAGGTTGAGAAGAGCGTTGAGTTCGTGGTATCCAAGTCCGCGGAACTTTTCTGGCACGGTGGGGTCTTCGTGTCCAGGTTCGTGGCTCATGCCGGGCACAGGGAGTTTTGAATCCAAAATTTTTCCAATCCTTCTTGAACGTTGGTGACGTCTTCGGGTGTTCCCATCAACTCAAATTTATAGAGGACAGGAACCTGACATTTTGCTGACACAATATCTGCGGCGACGCAGTAGAGTGAACCAAAGTTGGTGTTTCCGGCTCCTATGACTCCGCGCATTAGAGCACGGTTCTCGGGAACGTTAAGAAACTTTGTGGCTTGCGGTGGAACAGAGCCTGATCCGCCGGGTCTGCCATAGCTCGGAACACAGAGTACATACGGTTCGTGTACTCGTGGAGTTTCCTCGCTAGTTTTTAGGGGTAAGCGTATGGCTCGAACCCCCGTTTTAAGAATAAATTTATGAGTATTTTCAGAAACCGATGAGAAGTAAACAACCAGAGGGCTACCAGATGTGGTGGTCACGGTGGAGTCTGCTTCGCGTGTTTGTTGTTCCATGAGAAGCTCCAACCTTATCTATGCGGTTTAGGGTGCGGTGATGAGCCAGACTGATGCGAGGTTCAAAGGTTTATGCGCTCAAGGAGCTGATAAGGTCTGGGCGGAAGCCTGACCAGTGTTGGTCTCCAGCGATGACGACGGGGGCTTGGAGATAACCGAGTTTTTTGATGTCTTCGAGTGCTTGCTCGTTCTCGGTGATGTCTACGATGTTGTACTCGATACCGTTTTTCTCTAGTGCACGATATGTCATATTGCACTGCATACAAGCCGGTTTAGTGTACACCGTTACTGACATTGTTATCTCCTTGGTATCACCAGCAGGTGGCGATAGGTTCTCGTCGTAGGGCTATAGATTATGGGTTCGTTGTGGTGAGCTCTTTGAAGACCAGTGTTTATCAAGTCGGTGAGCAACGACCGGATTAATACTACATCTAGTGTGCGAGGAGTTCTAGATGCCCTAGATAGTGTGGTCTACTCACCATTTTTCTTAATCCACAGCATTTTTCGCTTATTTATAGGGCTTATGGCAGTTATCCACAATCCCATTTAAACACCTGTCTAGACACCCTCCTTTTGGAGGTCTCTAACACACCGGCAAAAAGGTGTCACCAATGCGCCCCGTATTCTCAACGGAGGAGATTCAACCCAAACCTGAACTTTGCTGTTACCAGCACTTCTGAGAGAAATTTTTAACGCTTTTTTTACTCTTGGTGTGTCGCCTAGAACGAAATATCACGTCACGTATTGAGGGTCAAGAAGGCTTTTACAGGAACTTCTTACACCCTCTTCTAAAGCCTTCAAATATGGCTCAAAGCATCAAAAATAGCAGGTAGCTCAAAATCCCCATGCTTCTAATCTTTGAGAATCCCTCTATTTTGCAATTCGCGGATAAGGCTCGCCCCATCATTAGCTTCAGACCAGCTCTTACCTTTAGTAATTTCTTGAGCGCGGCTATCTCCCCACACTCGTCCCGAGGCTAGAACGGACTCGCCAATCGTCAGATTACGGATCAAAATAGCAGCAACGTTCTGAGGGTAACGCACAGCAAACCCGTTATAAATTTCGGGGTCTCGCTGCCCATCGTCCCCAATAAGAATCCACTTCATCTCAGGGAATTCTGCAGCAAGACGCTTAAGCGACTCCACCTTATGTTCTGTACCGGAACGGAACCAATGTTGAGGGGTCGGCCCCCAATCCGTTAAAAGAAACGTCCCTTTAGGGTAAGCATTACGTGATAGGAAACGTTGCAACGTAGGCGTTACATTCCACGCCCCCGTTGATAGGTACATGAAAGGGGCATAAGGATGTTCACGGTGTATACGGTCTAAAAGAACGGACATACCAGGAGTGGGAATACGCGCGTGCTCATTCAAAACAAAAGAGTTCCACGCAGCTAAGAGTGGACGAGGCAGAGCCGTTACCATGACGGTATCGTCAACATCGCAAATAACACCAATTTTTTGTTCTGGAGGAACAACATACACGGTTGTTTCTGCGCTCTCTCCCCCAAGAACTGACATGGTTACCCGATGTAAACCAGGCTCGAGAGAAATCTCTAATTGCGCATCAAGTACACCACCACGATCTGTCCTGAGCAAGAATATCTGTGAACCAATCTGAACCGACACTTCGGCATGAGCAATCGCTATCGCGGTGAAAGAACGCCAACCACGAATTTTTTGTTCGGGCGCATCATCATGCCCCGCATTAAAAAACTTTTCAAAGAGGTCAGTTTTGTAGAGCGCTCGCCCTAAGACACGAATCCAGCGTGTTGTGCCATAGCCAACGCTGGGAACAAATACGGGCTCTTTAGCTGCCTTGCGAGCTCGCTTTTCTCTCCATTGGTGGATATAACCCGCCACACGATATCCCAGATGAGCAGCACCATCAGCGGCTTCGGTGGCCATCTGGCGCAGATCTTGAGTACCTAATGAATCCATACCTCTAGTTTTTCACATTAACGAAACAATGGTGTGAAGATTCGTCTTATAACGAACCTTCACACCATTAAAAAGTTTTTCTTTTAGTGCATTGTCAGGACGCAATGAGCAGACCCTTTACCTTCTGCTTCAGCAGATTCTACAGGCTCAAAAATTCCCATCGATTTGATAGCGCACCGAACAGTCTCTTCAGGTGTTTTAGCATAAACAGATACCGCAATAACATGACCTGATAAGTCATGGATGTCGTCTGCGTTAACTCGGTAGAAGGTTGGCTCTGCGCCAAAAGAATGTTCGTTGCCAGAGAATTCTTTCTGATCGATAAAGAAACGCGCTGTACCAGGTTGTGGCTTTTCACCGATTTCTGCATTGCCAGTGACCACTTCTGTCTCAATAACCACAAAGTCGCGATTTTCTTCGAAACCTGAGGTCTTTTCGATGGTAAGACCAGGAACTGATCCTTCAGCGCAACCACTAAGTAGAGCCGTTGCGACCAATGCAATTGAAGCGAAAACTGATTTATTAGCCATACCCAAAAATATAGCGTGTTCCGAGTAAAAGACGGGGTATATTTCAGGTATTTTGCGACAGTTCGTCAATAAATTTTGTGGGGTAAAGTTTTCTCTTCAGGTATCCCCTAACATGCTATGCTCCGTAAACCTATCAGATTTGATGCTCGGTCTTGGCTCAAATGTGCACTAGCAAAGCTGCGCTGTCCCCTTCCTGAGGATAAAAAATGCTGGCTTGGATTGTATCCAAGCCAGCATCTCAGTGGTGGAGATAAGGGGACTCGAACCCCTGACCCCTTGCATGCCATGCAAGTGCGCTACCAGCTGCGCCATATCCCCATATATAAATTTTTCTTGTACCAAAGTACTCATCCATCATACACGACAGAAAAGACAGGAGGCAAATATCTTGAGTAGATTTTTGCCATGATTCTTTTGACTCATCGTTTTTCTTACAGAAGCTAAACATCTCAAACTATGTGTTTGCGCTATGTTTAACCTCTGCAAGAAATACGGCCTCAGATGTTAGCCTTCGTCTTCACGAATCATTTGTTGATCTTTTTCTTGATCAATCGTTTCTTCTACCACGGGTGCTTCGCTCTCTAGTCCAAGAGTAATACGTGGAGCATCAGACCATAAACGATCAAGAGCATAGAAAGCACGGTCTTCTTCATGCTGAACATGAATCACGATATCTTCAAAATCTAGAAGAACCCAACGTCCGCCAGAACGACCTTCACGGCGAACGGGTTTCATATCCATTTTTTCACGAAGGTCATCTTCCACCGCGTCAACAATGGCGTTAACAAGACGCTCGTTATGCGCTGAGACAACGAGGAAGCCGTCAATAAGGCCCATTCTCTCGGCAGTATCTACAGCAAAGAGGTTTGTTCCTTGCTTATCCTCAGCAGCTTGAGCCGCAATTTTTAATGCTTCGACAGATCGAGGGGAAGCAGTCATCGTGTCCTTTCATGACACTTCGCATCCAGTGAAAATCTAGGACACGAATCATCTGAGATAAAAATTATTGAAAGAATACAAACCATACAGCAATAACAGCCGCAAGAACAAGAGCCAGCAAAATAAAGAGCCACACTTTAGAGGAAGACTCTACTTCATTCTCTGTATTCTCAGATGCTGATAACGCTGAATAGTCTGTGTTCTCATATTCTTCAGCATTTACTAACGAAGAAGAATCATTGTTGTATTTGGCGCTTGAAGCAGCAAGCTGTTCACGAATACTCATCGTTTCTTGTGTCATAGCAGAGCTATCGGCAACAGAATCTTGACTCTTAGCTGTTTTCTGGGCAATAGAGGCAACATCGTCAGCAAAATTCACTGATTCAAAGGAAGTATCTTTTGCAACAACAGGCAGAGCACCAAAGGATGTTTCACCCGTAGATTCTACGGTGTCTTGAGGTGCCACAGTATTTTCCGTGGTGCTTGAGGCTTCAGCAGTTGCGTCTTCTTCTGTTGCAGAGGTCAAACTACCCTCCCACGGAATAGCCGCAGTAGAGTCTACTGCTTGTTCAGCAGGTAAGGTTTCTTCTTCAGTATCAGCAAGGGTCTCTTCTGGGACATGGTAACCACAAGATTCCAAATCTAAGCCGTGAGCATCTACTGCGGCGACAGGCTTCGGCAAACTTTGCTCTTCAGGCTGTTCTTCTCGCTCGTTTTCAGACGCAGTTTCGATTGGAGTTTCTGATACGGAGGAGTTATCCGCCTCAGCTTCTGCTGTATCGACCGCTTCGCTCTCTTCAAATTCTTCTGCGCTCACCAGTTCATCTTCAGCAAAAGAATAGTCACTTGCAGAGACAGCATGCGCAGGAACGTCAGGAGCCTCTGCCTGCTCCCCATCTGAGGGCAAAGAAGAAACCTCTTCACCTAGAGCAGTAGCTATCACACCAACATCTGCACGTGTGTCGTTCTCACCAGTGAACTGTTCACCGCTTAAATCATCATGAGAGTGAATATCGCCTTGTTCAGCTAGTGCAGAGAAGCGTTGTTGAACAGACAAAGCCTCATCACTAATCGACGCTTCGCCTGACCCCACATGGGCAACTGGCATATATGCGACAGTCTCTTCAGGTAGTTCAGTCCCATCACGTAAAGCACGCAAATACGCTGCAGCATCAATACGATAACGCGCAAGACGGCGTGGCCCCATGGGGCGAGTAGGAGGCGGAACCTCAATTCCGTCTTCGGTCACAAAGGATTCGTAGAGGTAAGAGTCCTCCAATGAATCTTTCTGTTCCTCAGCGTTATGTTCTGTCACTGATTCCCCTCAAACTATTAGCATCGAATAAATCATATTCTTTTGAAGATTTTACCAACTAATACAGTGCGGCACGATCTTTATCTCATTATATGTTCATCTTAAAAGAACAACCGCTACTTTTGTGTTGGTGTCTTGTTTATTCTCTTACGTAATACTGAACTGTAAAAGGAACCAATAATATAAATCTTATGGCGACACAGCCCCTTTTTTATGGGATAGTACGCAGGTACGGTTCTTCTTTACCGCTCGGCGATGTTCTTCTCATCCAAAGATTTTCCATCATATAAATGATGTTTATCGATATAACGGACAACTCCATCAGGAACCAGATACCAAATAGGTGCTTGCGCCATCGCTCTATCCCTAATATCGGTTGAAGAAATCGCCAATGCAGGAACTTCCATCAAGATATAGTTTTCTTGGTCAATTTCTGGTTTTTCAAGTTCGTGACCAGGGCGTGTTACCCCCACAAAAAACGCGAGGTCCCACAACTTATCCGAATCTTTCCAGGTCAGAAGCTGATTCATAGCATCAGCACCAGTAATAAAGAACAAATCACAATCGGGGCGTTGTTCCTTCAACTCTGTTAGCGTATCAATCGTGTACGTAGGGCCCGCCCGGTCTATATCAATCCGGCTCACCGTAAACGTAGGATTAGAAGCGGTCGCAATAACCGTCATCAAATAACGATCCTCGGGAGGGGTTACCGTCCGCTGCTTACTTTTCTGAAGAGGTAACCCCGTCGGAACGAACATTACTTCATCTAAATCTAAACGAGCAGCAACCTCGCTAGCTGCCACCAAGTGACCATGATGAATGGGGTCGAAAGTACCACCCATAACTCCTAATCGGGTACGACCAGGAACACGAGAAAGCATATTTTTTGGGGCTGATTGACCAGTATTTTCCTGACGCACAGGACTCCTTGACGTGAACATCATGCCTCATCAGCTCCAGAGCTATATCCTTTATATCTCTTGAGCCAAAGATGCAGCTCTAATGACTATGCTTTGCGTGATAATCAGCGAGCGCTTCAACTTCATCGCTACCAATATGATTAGGTCCGTGCTCAGGGCGAACAATACCACGACCGCTAAAAGAAATGCAGATAAAGAACATCACGGTAAAAGCGATAACCGCCAATGCTAAATACACATAGGTTGGAATGCCGTATACAAGATGTTCCGCGTGTTCGCCGTGCTCACTCGCTAAAATTAGTGCCTCACGCATATTCGAAGTTCCTTCCATCAAAGTAATGATTGTGTGGTGCAGGCTCAAAGCCCACTCATATGCTACCTGTTATCTCGCTCTTAATGTGAGATAACACCAACGAGAAAATAGAATCTTAGCCAATTCTCCGCTCAGAGATTGGACCCTGAGTACAGCAAAGAAAACTCAACGGCTAGTTGTTCTTTTTCTTAGCGTCCACGGATTCAGTCCAAACCCCTGCAACTCTTTCTGCTTCAAGCTCTGCACGAGCAGCAGCTTTAGCATCCATGCGGTCTTTATACTCAGCACGTTTTTCAGCTCGAGTCGGACGAACGATTTCTTCAAGACGTACGTCGGTTCCACGAGGAGATGTCAGAAGTTCTGCACCACCAACCATCGTAGGCTCCCAATCGAAGATAACAGAA
Organism: Rothia sp. P13129; assembly: GCF_048512865.1. NCBI lineage: Bacteria > Bacillati > Actinomycetota > Actinomycetes > Micrococcales > Micrococcaceae > Rothia > Rothia sp. P13129. Next base: position 31,316 of record NZ_JBLXYA010000008.1, on the reverse strand, counting down.
TCGTTCGATTCACCAATGACGACAGCGTCCCCTGCGCGGGCACCTTGTTTAAAGAGTTCTTCTTCAATGCCAAGACGGGCAAAACGGTCGGCAAGGTATCCGACAGCTTCATCATTGTTGAAATCTGTTTGCAGAATCCATTTTTCAGGTTTTTTGCCAATGACGCGGAAGAGAGGTTCAAGATTTCGTTCTTCACGACGAATCATAAATTCTTGCTGTTTACGGTGACGGAATCCTTTAGGACGAATAACCGCAACGTCTTCGCCCGCTTGTTCTTTTTCTGCAGCTCTGCGGTCTCTGTCTTCTTGTACGAGTTTTGCCATCGCAAAGGTAAGCTGACGTAGACCCTCGTGTGATGCCGTAGAAATCTCAAATACTTCGTAACCACGCTCTTCAAACTCAGGACGCACAAAATCAGCTAGTTCACGAGCTTCAGGTACATCAATTTTGTTGAGCACAATAATTTGAGGACGTTCATGCAAAGGAACTGTCACACCAGCGGTAGGATCAACTTCATAGTTTTCAAGTTCACCGCGAATAATGTCGAAGTCAGAGATGGGGTCACGCCCCGGTTCCAAGGTGGCACAGTCAATGACGTGGACGAGAGCAGAAGAACGTTCAACATGGCGTAGGAAACGGTGTCCTAGCCCTTTACCATCTGAAGCGCCTTCGATAAGACCGGGAACGTCTGCTACCGTGTACCGCACGTCACCGGCTTGTACTACGCCCAAATTGGGAATCAAAGTAGTGAAAGGGTAGTCAGCAATTTTAGGACGTGCAGCAGAGATGGCTGCAATCAGAGAAGATTTTCCGGCAGAGGGGAATCCTACGAGGGCAATATCTGCAATTGATTTCAGTTCAAGAACAATATCGCGTTCTTCACCGGGGATACCTAATAGAGCGAAGCCTGGTGCTTTACGTTTTGCAGATGCTAAGGCAGCATTTCCCAGTCCGCCTTGTCCTCCACGGGCAGCAATAAACTCATCACCAATATGTAATAAGTCTGCAAGAACATTGCCGTCTTTATCTTTGACGACGGTTCCTTCAGGTACTGATAGTACGAGATTTTCCCCGTTGAAACCATGGTGCATATCTCCACGTCCAATATCTCCATGAGGGGCACGCTGGTGTGGGGTGTGATGATATTCCAATAAGGTGGTGGATTGCCCGTCAACGGTGAGAATGACGTCTCCGCCGTTACCGCCGTTACCGCCGTTCGGTCCGCCTAATGGTTTGAATTTCTCGCGACGAACAGATACGCAACCGTTGCCACCATGGCCACCAGATACATGCAGTACAACGCGGTCAACAAATTCTGCCACGAAAAAATTCTCCTTATTTCTTTGAGCGGCTATTTCTTATATATTTCATCGGTTGGGGAAATAGTCTCTCGGTATTGGACGCTATACCTCTAAAGGTTAATAGCTTACTATATGCAAAAGAGGGCAAACACAAGCTGTGCATGCCCTCTTTTATTCATTCCGTAATAGTTAAGATTACTCAGCTACTTCGAGAATGTTGACAACTTTACGGCCCTTACGGGTACCGAACTCAACCTGACCTGCTGCCAAAGCAAACAGAGTGTCATCTCCGCCGCGGCCAACATTGTTGCCGGGGTGGAAATGGGTGCCACGCTGGCGGACGATAATTTCGCCTGCATTGACGGTTTGACCGCCATAGCGCTTAACACCGAGGTACTGGGGGTTAGAGTCACGGCCGTTGCGGGTGGAGCTTGCGCCCTTCTTATGTGCCATCTGTGCCTACCTTAGGTAAAAGATTATGTGAAAATCCGGGACGTTCTGAACTTACGCGTTAATCGCAGTGATTTTAACGGTAGTAAGCTCTGCGCGGAAGCCCTGACGCTTCTTATAACCGGTCTTATTCTTGTACTTCTGAATAACGATTTTAGGACCGCGAAGGTCTTCAATCTTTTCAGCAGTTACCTTGGCGGAAGCCAGGGTCTTTGCATCTGCAGTGACCTTGTCCCCATCTACCAGCAGCAGTACAGGTAGCTCAATGGTGCTACCGGGCTCGCCAGCGACGCGGTCAAGGGTAACGAGGTCTCCTACGGAAACCTTTTCCTGGCGGCCGCCAGCGCGGACAATCGCGTATGCCACTTGGGAACTCACTTCTCTCGACGTCTTTATATTGAACAATTTTTCGAAAGAGCGCAGATCCTGGTACCAAAACATGTAGTGCAACAAGACTCTGAGAAGATTTCTCGTTGAATCTTGAGCTTTCTAAGGATTCGCGCTCATCGAGCTATATCTAGTAGTTTCCTACCAGTGGTAGCTATCTTAGGCTCGAACGTGTAAAACGAACTTAAGAAGCACCGAAAGACAAGACTACGACAACTACCCCCGCAAGGGCAAGTGACACGCCGAAATTGGTTCTTCAAAGAAACGAAGCTCTAGCCAACAAGCTCTCAAAAAGGCGTTTTTCATGGAAATCAGCTCGCCATCCGACACTATTCTAGCTATTTTATTGACGAAGTTCACAGCCTGATGGGCTGATGTTTGAAACTCTTCTGAAGAATACGCCTCAAGCCATTCACCATAGGGGTGCTCCCCCGCATACTCTTGATAGGCAGAGTATAGGTTTTTTCCAATCTCAGCGTATAACCAATAACACGGGAGAACAGCAGCGGCACCCACACCATAACTTTCCATGGTGCGCGCTAAAAGAAAACCAGTATAGGCCTCTGTCGTCGTACTGGGTATCCCCGTAACATACGCAGAATCCCTAAAACGACTCACCCACCGGCGATGCAACTCAGATTCAACCTCAACAGCTTCAACTGCACCGTGAGCAAAGAACATCCGTGACTCAGTGTCCGTTGCACGAATACTAACCTGCCCTAGAGCACGAGAATATTCTTTAAGATATAAACCATCTTGGTCTAAATAATAGATAAAAGCATCCTGAGGTAGAGAGCCGTCACCAAGACCTTCAACAAAAGGGCAGCTGTTAACCTGTTCTCTGATAGAGGTACTCAATTCCCAGGCGTATTCAGAGAAGCTCTCACGCAAACGCACCATGTCAAGGTCTTGAGCCTGTAGCAAATATTTATCGACATCGCTAACTCGTGCACTTTGTTCAGATATCACAGAATGAACATGATAAAAATGATCAATCGGCCCGTTCCCGCCACCAACCTCAAGTCTTTGACCGTTGTTAATAGCTCCCGTAATCCACCGTTTAACGCGTTCTAGAGAAGTCTGCCAGCACCCTGTACGCGCAAGCTCAGTCGCTAAAGCAGCAGAAAAAGAACACCCCGTACCATGTGTGGTACGAACCTGTGCACGTTCAGAAGAACCAACCCATACTGGTTCACTATGACCTGGCATCATCAGCGCATCAGAAGTTCTCTCCCCTGAACAATGTCCACCTTTAACAAGAACCGCGACTTTATAACAATCAGCTAGACGCTGCCCCTGCTCACATAAAACTGACCATTGTTCAGTAGATTCTTCACCTAGCAGAACAGCCATCTCATGAGCGTTAGGGGTGATGACATCAGCATAAGGAAATAATGAAGAAAGCTCTGCTACCGAGTCTTCTTCAGCTAAAGAATCTCCACTTGTAGCAACCATAACAGGGTCTAGAACCACAACGGGAGGACGATATTTTTGCAACCATGAACGCACAGCAGCAATGACGTCAGAAGTGCCTAACATGCCAATTTTGACAGCGTCAATATCGATATCAGAGCTGAGTGCCTCTAATTGTTGAGATAAGAACTGTGCCGGAGGAAAAAAAGCCTGTTGCACACCACGAGTGTTTTGAGCAGTCAAAGCAGTAATAGCGCTCAACCCGTACCCGCCATGCGCTGCAATAGATTTCAAGTCGGCTTGGATTCCCGCACCACCACCAGAATCAGACCCCGCGATGGTCAGCACTCTCGGATATTCGCGTGTTTGAATAGAAAGTTGATGCGGTGTTAAAGTGTCGCCCATAAAATCGACATCCCTTCGCTTGTACTAACAAGAGCAGGTTCTGCGGGTTTTTCTCAGCTCTCAATAGAAAGCACCCCGTGTCCTGATATTCATGCACCTATGGTAGAAGTGCTTAAACTAGCCTAGGAAAAATAGACTCTGACGGCTAGAGTTTTCAGCAAAGACAGCGATTATGACTCTTCTTTACAGCAAAACAAAAGATGGTGTGCTCTGTATAGAACACACCATCTTTTATCACACCGCGGAGACGATGAGATTATCGTCCTTCACGTTTAATCTGGTCGGCAGAAACCCCAACACCGAGCATGACCGTATGCTCCTCATGTTCTGAGGTTGTTGGTACTTCTGCAACAGAAGCAACAATACTTTTAGCAGCTTGTCCTTCTGAAAGTTCTTGACGCTGCACCTCAGAACCCACACCAGTGCTCACTGCTCGACGCGAACGACGTTTACGAGGTGCTGGTGTATGCTCAGGAGCCTGCTCGGGAGTGGTTACTTCCTGAACAGTTTTTTCTTCGATACTCTGCTGACGTCCAGGTTGTGCAACACCAGTTACGAGAGACTGCTGGGCTTCTTGTTCTTTAGAGATGTCAGAAACGCTCACCGCTACCGAAGAACCAGCAGACGAGACCGGTGCAGATGCCCGACGAGAACGACGACGCTTGACGGGAGTCTCCTCTTTCTGAGATGAGTCTTGCTCATCTTTACGTTGGACATCTCGACCAGCTTTTTGCGCTGCTCTCGCTCGAGCTTCTCCAGCTCGAATCGCCGCTAAACGTTCAGAGTTCTGAGTGAATCGAGAAGAAAGATTTTCATCATATTCCTGTTCAGCAGTGTCCTCAGAAACAGAGCTCTGTCTTTCTTTAGAATCAAAGATTTGTTCTAAAGATTCTAAAGTAAACGAAGAATCTTCAGTTGACGATTCTTGTTCCTCTACCTGCTCATGAGCATGAGGAAGTTCAACAACTTCACCACCAATAGTAAGTACTAGCTCTGATGAGGAGTCTTCTGCCTGCTCAACATTCTTCACGTCTACATCACGACGTGATGGTTTACGACGCTTTCGCTTACGAGAGCTCTTAGACTCTGTAACGTCCTCAGAAGCTTCATGCTCGTGCGTTGCAGCAGCGATAGACGCAACGGCAGCGCGACGAGACTCTTCACGATGATCGTGTTCGAGGTTGGACTCTTCTGCAGGGGCCTCAGCATGAGATTCACGAATACGTGCTGATTTCTGATGACGAGCACGGCGACGATCTTCACGATCAGTACGCTCATAACGGTGGATATAATCTGAAGCACCGCCAGAACGTCCTTTAAGAGGTTGGTCATGAACAAGTAGTCCACGTCCAGAGCAGTTCTCGCAGGCTTCGGAGAACACTTCAAGTAACCCAGTTCCCATACGTTTACGTGTCATCTGAACCAGACCCAAAGATGTCACTTCAGCAACTTGGTGTTTGGTACGGTCACGGCCAAGGCACTCTACCAGACGACGCAAAACCAATTCACGGTTTGATTCTAGAACCATGTCGATGAAGTCAATGACGATGATTCCGCCGATATCACGCAAACGTAGCTGACGAACAATCTCTTCAGCTGCTTCAAGGTTATTTTTTGTAACGGTTTCTTCGAGGTTTCCGCCAGAGCCGATGAACTTTCCGGTGTTAACGTCAACAACCGTCATCGCTTCGGTACGGTCAATGACCAAAGAACCGCCAGAAGGTAAGAAAACTTTACGATCGAGAGCTTTATGAAGTTGTTCTTCAATACGGTAGTGCTCAAAAACGTCTTCTTCGTTATCCCAGCGTTGTAGACGGTCCACAAGGTCTGGTGCCATGTAGGTTAAGTACGCTTCAATAGAGTCCCATGCGGAGTCTCCCTGTACAACCATGGCGCTGAAGTCTTCGTTAAAGACATCACGAACAGTCTTAATGGTGAGGTCTGGTTCTTGATACAGCATTTCAGGAGCCAGAGTCTTAGGCGCTTCAGCAAGCTTCTTGATGTCTTCCCATTGGGCGCGTAGACGGTTGATATCGTGGGTGAGCTCATCTTCAGAAGCTCCCTCCGCTGCAGTTCGGACGATTACGCCGGCACCTTCAGGGAGTTTATCCTTGAGAATTTTCTTAAGACGAGCGCGTTCGGTGTCCGGTAGTTTACGGGAAATGCCGGTCATAGAGCCGCCAGGAACGTACACCAAGAAACGTCCTGGTAACGATACCTGACTTGTTAGGCGAGCGCCCTTATGGCCTACAGGGTCTTTCGTAACTTGTACGAGTACGGAGTCGCCTGATTTGAGGGCGTTTTCAATTTTTCGTGGAGTACCTTCTAATCCGGAGACATCCCAGTTAACTTCGCCGGCGTAGAGCACTGCGTTTCGTCCACGTCCGATGTCGATGAAGGCTGCTTCCATGGAAGGAAGAACATTCTGAACCTTACCAAGGTAGACGTTACCGATGAGAGAATCTTGTTGAGTTTTTGAGACAAAGTGCTCTGCTAGTACGCCGTCTTCGAGAACACCAATTTGGATTCTGTCGTCTTTTTGTCGAACAATCATCTGTCGTTCAACAGATTCACGGCGTGCGAGGAATTCTGCTTCGGTGATGCCGCGCTGACGGCGCCCTGAATGGCGTGATTCACGGCGACGAATTTTCTTAGCTTCAAGACGGGTAGAGCCACGTACTCCGGTGACACGGTTTGTAGTGTGTGAGTCTGATAGGCGTGGGGTGCGTACCTTGGTGACGGTATTTTCTGGATCGCCCTCGGTGCCACCTTCAATTTCGATGTCTTGTTCTCCGCGGCGACGGCGGCGACGGCGACGTGAGGTGACTTCGTCATCGTCAAGAGTGATTTCTGCGAGTCGGCGTTGACGGCGTTCTGCTTCGAGTGCTTCGCGGCGAGCTTCACGTTCTGCACGAGCTTTTTCAGCGATTTCTTCAAGGTTTGGTGAGAAGAATAAGAGGTTTGAGGTTGAAGCTGCAGCGGTAAGGTTTTTGAGTTCTTCTGCGAGAATTTCTTTTTGTGTTTTAGGCTGAGGTTTTTCTTCTGGCTCAGGTTCTGTTTCAGAAGAATCTTCTTCAGGGGTCTTAGCAGGTTCTGAGCTGTTTTCGTCCTCAGTCTCGTGATTTTCCGTTTCAGTTTCTGAGGTCTCTTCTACTGTTGAAGTCTCTTCTGTTTCCGGTGTTAACGAGTTGTCTTCTGGGGTGGTTTGTGATGATGGTGAATCCGCTTCGGTTTCGTTCACCTCAACATCATGTTTGATGTTTTCACTCATAGTATGTACGTTCTCCTGCATAAGGAACTAACCGCATTTAGCTCTTACGCTTCAGGTGAGAAAATCTCACAAAAGCTTATTCTTGCTCGGCTCGTTTCAAACGCTATAGCAACGCTATTGTTCGTTGTCTGATACAAGTTCTAGCGTGTTGTTTCTTTACCTTAGAACACGTCTGAAGGCATATTGCAGGTTTTCACGCGATGAGCTGAGCCAGTAGTTTCCCCGAGTCTGTGCGTTACGCACTGAACTTTTATTGCGCTATGTCTCATCTGATTAACGCGGTGTCGGTACCACCTACTGGATAGCTACTTCTGTATGCGGGCAGAAGACTACCAATGTTCATTCTCTCATATACTTCCTAAAATCGGTGCCCTTAAAGCATTCTTTCGAGAAAAGAAAAGCCAATACTTAGCTTCACACAGTAGGATAGTTAACGTTTTGTACCCCGTGTGGAGAATCCCATGACCTATACTCCAGAAGAAAAACTCATCGACGACGGCCCCATAACAATGAGCGACGCAGAGCAGGCAAGTTTTGACCGTCGCCTTGCCTTTTTGGTGCTTGTTGCTGGTGCTATTGCTTTCGTGTCTTCGTGCATGCTTGTTTTTGAACGTCTACAAATTTATATTGACGCTTCGCATGTTTCTTCATGTGATGTTAATGCCTTGCTCAATTGTGGTACGGTCATGCGCACCCCCTATGCTGAGGCTTTTGGGTTTCCTAATCCGTTTATTGGGTTAGTAGGTTATGCCATTGTTCTGACGATTAGCACCGCTATTTTGGCTGGTGCTCGTTTTAGTCGCTGGTATTGGTTAGCAATGAACATCGGGCATTTGTTAGCAACGGTCTTCGTTTTTTGGCTCTGGTATAACACCACGTTCAAAATCAATGCTTTGTGTCTTTTCTGTATGTTTGTGTGGGTTACCCAAATCATTATGATGGGGAAGATTACTGCACGAAATATTATTGCGGGAATTATACCGGCGCCTTTTCACCTGCGTGAGACGGTAGCTGGGTGGTCATGGTTTGCTATTGTTTTAGTTTTTGTTCTCATCTTCGGAATTATCTTTATCCGATTCTCCGACATCATTCTCGGGATGTTCTAAAACTTCTTGATCAACACCGACAGACAAGAGCGGGTGGGGAGAACCAAATTTTGGTTCTCCCCACCCGCTCTTAGGTGTTAGCACAATACTGATTTAGGAATTAAACCAGATAGCAATCTCGCGTTCTGCAGATGCTACGGAGTCTGAGCCGTGAATGAGGTTCTGTTGCACGGAGGTGCTCCATGCGCGTCCATAATCTCCACGAATCGTTCCGGCAGGGGCACTGACGGGGTTAGACGGTCCCATGATAGTTCGAATAGCTTCTACGACGTCCTCACCTTCAAAGACCGCTGCTACCACTGGGCCAGAGAGCATGAACTCTAAAAGCGCTGGGTAAAACGGTTTTTCAAGGTGTTCACTATAGTGCTGCGCCAAAAGACTTTCAGTGGGCGTGATCATTTTCATCTGAGCTAGAGTGTATCCTTTTCGCTCAATACGATGAAGAATCTCCCCCACTAATTGACGTTTGACACCGTCAGGTTTAATCAGAATCAGAGTACGTTCGCTCATGAACGGAACCTTCCTTGTGAAGCAACATCTTGCACCTAGTGTAACAGGGGTTACAGGTTTTTCTGTTGTTTCTCCCATTCAAGCTGTTCACGTTCACGCTCTTTATTCTCGCGGTCAAGACGTTCACCGGTACGTACCGCATACCAATACGCAGCCGTAAAGCACAACCCGATGAACACTAATGACGGTAACGCCACACCAGCAAGAATCAATAAACCTTGCAAGGCCCACCCAAAGGTATAGCCCCATGGTTTACGCAAAAATGCTGGCGCAGCTAAAAACGCACCAATTAAGGCAAGCCCTAACACCCAAATCATGATTTTATAGAGGAGAGGGCTATTGAAATTCAATCCAAAAATTGCCAATGTTGCAAAGAACGCTACAAAAGCCTCCAATGTTAGCACGGTAGAAGAAAACATCACCTTGATAGAGCTTGGTTTCTTCACCTGCCCTGGGCGCCACTGACGCTGAGCCTTCGTCAAACGAACCATTATGCTCCTTCCCCATCAGGCAACCACGAAGAACGCACTTGCCCAATGACCGTAATGGAACCAGTAATCAGGATGGCTGAAGCGTGTTCTTCATGTTCTAGGCTCTGATCGACAGCAGCACTCAAAGCATCGTCAAGACGCTCATAGGTCTGAAGATCGAACTCTGAAAGCCCAGCATCAAGAGCCATATCTTTAAGAGTGTCTACGTCAATGGCCCGAGCAGAGTCAGATGCAGTGAGGTATAGCTTCGTCTGAAAATCAGCAGAATCAAAGTATTCTTCACGAATTGTTTCAAAGATGCCCACGGCATCCTTCTCCCCCAAAACACCAATCACGATGCCCAAAGAACCGACAGCAAAAGATTCTTTAAAAGCGTGGGCAGAAGCCCGAATACCGTGAGGGTTATGGGCGGCATCAAGAATAATTGTCGGAGCAGTCTTGAGAACTTCTAAACGTCCGGGAGAAGTTAATTCCTCCCATCCTTGTCGAATCAGCTCAACGTTGAGAGGCTTTTCCGCCCCTCCTAAAAATGCTTCAACCGCAGCGATAGCTACCGCAGCATTTTGACTTTGGTGTTCCCCAAAGAGAGGAACAGGAACATCAGTATAGGTATCCGCTAATCCACGAATATCGACCATCTGACCGCCAACACCTGGACGACGGTCAAGAACACCGAATTCAACACCCTCAAAACGATACCCAGCAGAAACTGCTTGCGCCCGTTCTAAGAGAACCTGAGCAGCTTCTGGGTCTTGCACAGCGCTAATGAGCATCCCATGCTCTTTGATGATCCCTGATTTTTCAGCAGCAATCTCAGCTAATGTTTGCCCCAAAATATCAGTATGGTCATAGGAGATAGGTGTTACAACAGAAACTTGAGCTTGCGCAACATTCGTAGCATCCCACACTCCACCAATACCAACTTCAAGAACAACAACGTCTACTGGCTCATCAGCAAAAATGGCGAAGGCAAGAATCGTAAGTGCCTCAAAATAGGTGATACGAGGCTCACCAGCAGCACTCAACTGTGCATCCACTATATCCAGATAAGGACGAATCTCTTGCCAGATGCACACGAACGTCTCATCAGATACCGGATGCCCATCAATACTGATACGCTCTGTTACTTTACTCAGATGCGGGCTAGTGTACCGCCCTGTTCGTAAATCATGAGCCATCAATAAACGCTCAATCATACGTGCTGTTGAGGTTTTACCGTTCGTACCGGTGATATGAATAACGGGAGCCGCCTGATGAGGCGCACCCAAAATATCTAAAGCGTCCTGAACCGCATTAAGCCTCGGTGCCATCGCATTTTCAGGGGCACGAGAGAGTAACTCTTGATAAACGCCCTCAACGCCGTAGGTATCTTCAGCAGAAGTATCTACGGCGTTTGAGGTGTTCAACAAGGATTGAGAATCCATGTTTTCTGACAAAATTAGGCCTTCTTCACAGTAATAGAAAGTTCTGAAGCGTCCTGATAGTGTACCGAAGTTGCAAGAGTCTCACCAGCAACGAGCTGTTCAAAACCTTGCACAGCTTGACGAATCTGCTCAGGTGCAGCGACCGTCAACTCAATACGGTCAGAGACAACCAACTGAGCGTCTTTACGAGCCTGCTGAATTGCGCGAATCACGTCACGAGCGATTCCTTCTGCTTCAAGCTCTGCCGTCAACTGAGTATCAAGGACTAAGAACCCTCCACCAGGAAGAACAGAAACTGCCTGATGAGCCTGTCCAGCAGATTCATCAACGGTAGTTTGCAGTTCGTACTCATGAGGTTCCAGAGCAATAGAACCTCCAGCAACACTCACTGTGCCGTCTTCGGCAACAGACCAGTCTCCGGTCTTTGTCGCTTTGATAGCTTGCTGAACATTTTTTCCAAGACGAGGTCCAGCCGCGCGTGCGTTAACCTTTAGCTGCTGTGAAATACCAAAATCTGCAGGCTTCACATCGGCAGCATCAAGAAGCTGTACCTTTTTCAGGTTAAGTTCATCAGCAATAATATTCTCGTATACCCCAGACAACGCCGCACCATGAGCAACAGCAACAGTAAGAGAGCTCAAAGGTTGACGCACACGTAGTTTATGGGTTTTACGAAGAGACGAACCTGCAGAGCAAATCGAACGAGTTGTCTCCATCAGAGCAATGAGGTCGCTCTCGTCAGTAAATGATTCAACATCTGGCCAGTCAGTAAGGTGCACAGAACGCTCACCGGTTAGACCGCGGTAAATTTCTTCGCTCACAAGAGGAAGTAAAGGAGCTGCTACTTTTACAACGGTCGTCAACGCTGTGTAGAGCACGTCGAAAGCAACGGTATCTTCTTCAAAGAAACGTTCACGAGAACGACGCACATACCAGTTGGTTAAGGTGTCTGTGTAATGACGTAACGCTTCTGTTGCACCGCTGACGTCGTAGGAGTCCATGGCTTCAGTTACGGCAGTGATGAGTTCACGCGTTTTGCCGAGGATAAAACGGTCCATCACGTGCTCAGAGGTGTAACGTAGTTGAGCTTGGTATCCGGCACCTTGGTGAGCGGCGTTCGTATATAGAGCAAAGAAATGATAGACGTTCCATAACGGAAGCATCACTTGACGGACACCTTCACGGATTCCTTCTTCTGTCACGATGAGGTTTCCGCCACGCAAAATAGGTGAAGAAACTAGGAACCAGCGCATTGCGTCAGAACCATCACGGTCAAGAACTTCAGAGACATCAGGATAGTTCCGTAGAGACTTCGACATTTTCTGGCCATCGGAGCCAAGTACAATGCCGTGCGAGATGACGTTTGTAAAGGCGGGACGGTCAAAGAGTGCAGTAGCAAGGATGTGAAGGGTGTAGAACCATCCGCGAGTCTGTCCGATGTATTCTACGATGAAGTCAGCTGGATTATGATTTTCGAACCATTCTTTATTCTCGAAAGGATAATGCACCTGTGCGTAGGGCATAGAACCAGAATCGAACCATACGTCAAGGACATCTTCTACACGACGCATCGTCGATTTTCCGGTGGGATCATCGGGGTTAGGTCGAGTCAATTCATCGATGTAGGGGCGGTGTAGGTCTGGTTCGCCATCTTTGTTCAAAGGTAGACGCCCAAAGTCAGCTTCAAGTTCAGCTAAGGAACCGTACACATCCATGCGAGGGTAGTTCGGGTCGTCAGAGACCCAGACAGGAATGGGTGAACCCCAGAAACGGTTTCGGGAGATGGACCAGTCACGGGCGTTCTCTACCCATTTACCGAATTGTCCGTCTTTAACATTTTCAGGAATCCAGTTAATCTGCTGGTTTAATTCGCTCATGCGGTCTTTAAAGTCGGTGACTTTGACATACCATGAGGTGATGGCACGGTAGACCAATGGTGTGCGGCAACGCCAGCAGTGTGGGTAGGAGTGCACGTAAGATTTTTCACGTAGTAAAGTACCCTGCGCTTTGAGCGCGTTGATGATGGTGCGGTTTGCATCAAAAATTTGTACGCCAGCAATGTCAGCAAGCTCGTTCTGACCGCTTGGAGTCTTTTCGCTAAAGAGCGGTAAGAATTTTGCGCCTTCGTCGATGGAAAGGATAACGGGGATGCCGTATTCTTCACAGACTTTTTGGTCATCTTCACCGTAGGCAGGTGCTTGATGAACGAGGCCGGTACCGTCGCTTGTGGTGACGTATTCAGCGACAAGAATTTGCCAGGCTTTGTGGGTATTCCACTTTTCGGTATCAGTAAAGTAATCCCATAGTGGAGCGTATCGTAGACCTTCTAAATCACGACCTTGATAACGGCTGATAATAGCGTTTTGTACTTCTTGAGCCTCATCGTAGCCGAGGTCTTTAGCGTAGTTGTTTAGTAGGTCTTCGGCGATGAGGAAACGACGTTCTGCATAGTTGCCAGCACCAGCGACTACTACGTACGTGATGTCCGGCCCGACGGCGAGCGCTTGGTTCGTTGGTAGGGTCCATGGTGTGGTTGTCCATGCCATGGCTTCTACACCAGCGAGTTCTTGTGCGATGGCAGGATTTTTTGCCAGTGAGGTGTCGTTGGTAATGGTGAACGCTACAGTCACGGATGGGTCTTGGCGGTCTTTGTAGACGTCGTCGTCCATGCGGAGTTCGTGGTTGGAGAGGGGTGTTTCGTCTTTCCAGCAGTAAGGCAGTACGCGGAAGCCTTGGTAGGTGAGACCTTTGTCGTAGAGTTGTTTGAACGCCCAAATCACCGATTCCATGTATTCGATGTTGAGGGTTTTATAGTCGTTTTCGAAGTCTACCCAGCGGGCCTGACGGGTGACGTAGTTTTGCCATTCATTGGTGTATTTGAGCACGGAGCTTCGTGCGGCGTCGTTGAAGCTGTCAATTCCCATGTCGAGAATTTCTTGTTTGTCGGTCATTCCCAACTGTTTCATTGCTTCAAGTTCGGCGGGAAGTCCGTGGGTGTCCCAGCCAAATCTGCGTTCAACTTTGTGGCCTCGTTGGGTTTGGTAGCGGGCAACGAGATCTTTAACGTAGCCGGTGAGTAGGTGTCCGTAGTGTGGTAGTCCGTTAGCGAAGGGAGGTCCATCGTAGAAGACAAATTCGTTGGAGCCGTTTTCTCCTGCTTCACGGTATGCCACTGATTCAGCGAAGGTTCCGTCGTTCTTCCAGTATTCGAGGATGGATTCTTCAAGTTTCGGGAAGGACGGTGATGATTCGACGTTTTGCGCTCCGGATGCGCTAACGCGTGGGTAGATGTTGTTCGTGGTCACGAATGATCCCTTGAGTTTTGTCAGTTGTATGGGTCATGCAAGGACGCCGTTCAAGGTGTCTTGATATGGCGCGGTACCACCTTGCTTACTGATTCTACTTAACGTGCATTGTCTCCCCAGCAGCATAGTGTTGGGGAGACAATGCAGTCGAGCGTTATCAGTCGCTTCGTGACTGCTATGACGGGCTTACCCGTCCGGTTCTACTAAGGCTGTATCTATTCCGCAGTCTATCCTCGTCGCAACGATACAGTGGACAGGTGCAGGTACGGCCTGTTCTTCCGGATTGCTCGCCGGTGATGGCCGGGTCTTTGCAACTACCTCAATTTTAGGCAGGTTTTGGGAGTCTGTCTAACAGGGTGTTTTCTGTAGTGTTCACCCCGTGAGAGGTTATCCACAGTGAAACAGTGTTTTTGAGGTCTTTTAACCCCATATCTTGTGTCAAAGTTATGTTCGAACCCTAGATAGTGGTGGTTAAGGAGTTTTTTGTGGCGAGCAGACTCACCAAAATTACAATTTTATTCTGGCGCGTTGAACACCATTTTATGGTGTTTTAGGAGCGGCGCCGACGAATTACTTTATATTGTGCAGCTTGAGCTACTGGGCGCATCACTACTCGGTCTAGGTTGATATGGTGTGGAACGTTGACAGCAAAGGTGACAGTTTGTGCAACATCTGCTGCAGTCAGAGGGTGTTCAACTCCTTCATAGACTTTTTGTGCAGCTTCAGCAGAGCCAAGACGATTCGCTGAGAACTCTTCCGTGTGAACCATCCCTGGGCTAATTTCAATGACTCGAATATTATGTTCTGCTTCTTCTAGACGGAGCGCTTCGGTCAGTCCTCGCTGACCAAACTTTGCAGCGTTATACCCTCCCCCGCCTTCATATCCAGCTTCAGCAGCAGTAGAGGTGAGGTTCAGTATGGTTCCTTCTGCAGATTGGCGCAATGCAGGTAGGAAGGCTTGAATCATGTTCAAAGTACCCAAAACGTTGAGTCGATACATAAAAGCCCAATCATCAGGCTTTCCATCAGCTACGTGATCAACGCCTACAGCACCACCAGAGATATTGACGAGGGCGTGTAAGGTGCCTCCAGTTTGTTCGAGAACCTGCGCACTGGTAGCTTGTACTGCGTTAATGTCGGTGATATCTATCGGTGTAGGAATAGCACCAGTGCGTTGGGCAAGTTCTTCAAGACGTTCGACACGACGTGCTACAGCATATACAGTCCACCCGCTAGCGCACATCTGTTCGACGGTGGCTCTACCAATGCCGGAAGAAGCACCAGTGACGACAGCAATTTTTCCGGTGTGGGCTTGGGCGTCAAAAGGATTTTGAGGAATATAAGTCTCTACCATGGTTCCAACTTACCGATAGATGGCTAAGCAGCGGAAGATATTCCTTAAAAATGACAGAGCATTTTCTCTATCTGGGCGTTCACCTGCCGATATCACCTCAGATTTCCCCCAGAACAGAACCAGAGCATGAGAGAATAACCAGCATGGCTGAAAATAACCAGGGCACAGACACGCCCGTAACAATTAATGTTCCTGACCGTCCCGGCTTAGAAGGTCTCGAAAAGAAACTTTCTGAACGTTGGGCTAACGAAAAAACGTATGCTTTCAATCGTGAGACAACACGTGAAGAAGTGTATTCTATTGATACCCCGCCACCGACCGCATCGGGTTCTTTACATGTAGGGCACATGTTCTCTTATACCCAGACTGACGTAATCGCCCGTTACCAGCGTATGCGTGGGAAAAATGTCTTTTACCCATTGGGTTGGGACGATAATGGTCTGCCAACTGAACGTCGTGTTCAAAATTATTATGGTGTTCTTTGTGACCCAGCTATCCCCTATGACTCAGAGTTTGTAGCACCAGAGAAGCCCGCTAAAAATCAGCGTGACTGGCCACGTATTTCGCGCCAAAATTTTATTGAATTATGTGAGACTCTAGCTACTGAAGACGAAAAGGTCTTTGAGCAGCTTTTCACCACATTAGGGCTTTCTGTTGATTGGTCTCATACATATCGAACTATTGATGCTCACTCACGTAAGGTCTCTCAACTTGCGTTTCTCAACGACCTCAAAAATGGCGATGCTTATATGGCAGAGGCACCTACGATGTGGGATGTCACGTTCCGCACGGCAGTTGCACAGGCAGAGTTAGAAGATAAAGAACGTGAAGGTGCATATCATCGTATTTCTTTCCACCGTCCTAATGGTGAAAAAGTGTGGATTGAAACGACACGCCCCGAATTGTTGCCTTCCTGTGTAGCTCTTGTAGCTCACCCTGATGATGAACGGTACCAAGAACTTTTCGGTACTACTGTTACTTCACCGCTATTTGGCGTCAGTGTGGAGGTTAAGGCTCACCCGTTGGCTCAGCCCGATAAAGGTGCTGGTATTGCGATGGTCTGTACTTTTGGTGACACCACAGACGTCACCTGGTGGCGTGAACTACAGCTTCCTACTCGTGCTCTGATTGGTCGTGATGGTCGTTTCAGCCGTGACACCCCCGAGTGGATTACTGACGAGCAAGGACGAACTAACTACGAACGTATGGCCGGAGCCACCGTCTTCACCGCTCAGAAAACCGTTGTTGAGATGCTTGTTGAAGCTCAAGAAATGGATGGAGAGCCACGAAAGATTACCCATCCGGTCAAGTTCTATGAAAAAGGCGACAAGCCTCTTGAAATTGTGGCAAGCCGTCAATGGTATATCCGCAATGGTGGACGTGACGTATCACGTAGAGAAGAACTACTCGAACGCGGCCGTGCGATGACGTGGTACCCCTCGTTCATGCGTTCACGGTATGAGAACTGGGTTGAAGGTCTTAACGGTGACTGGTTGATTTCTCGCCAACGATTCTTCGGTGTGCCGTTCCCTATCTGGTACACGCTTGATGAAGATGGCGAACCAAACTACGACGAGCCCATTATTCCTGATGAGCAGATGCTTCCGGTCGATCCTGCCGCAGAGCCTGCCCCTGGATTCACTGAAAATCAGCGTGGTGTACCCGGAGGATTCGTTGCAGACCCCGATGTACTGGATACATGGGCGACTTCATCATTGACTCCTCAGATTGCTACGGGTTGGGCAGTAGATGAACAGCTTCATCAGGTGACGTTCCCGATGGATTTGCGCCCTCAAGGTCATGACATTATCCGCACCTGGTTGTTCTCTACGGTAGTACGTTCACACTCTTTGGAGAACTCTGTTCCGTGGGCAAATACTGCTCTATCAGGGTGGATTCTTGACCCAGACCGTAAGAAGATGTCTAAGTCTAAGGGCAATGTTGTTGTCCCCAATGAAGTCCTCGAAAAGTATGGTTCTGATGCGGTGCGTTATTGGGCTGCTTCGGCTCGTCTTGGTGCAGATACCGCCTATGACGAAGGACAAATGAAAATCGGTCGTCGTCTTGCTATTAAACTGTTGAACGCTTCAAAGTTTGTGCTCGGACTTGGCGCTACACAAGATTCTGTATTGACTACTGCAGAACAAACAAGTGTTCTGACCAACGCTTTGGACCGTTCTCTTCTGGCAAAACTTGCACAGGTCGTAGAAGAAGCCACTCTTGCTTTTGAAAAGTATGAGTATGCTCGCGCTCTTCAGCTTTGTGAGACGTTCTTCTGGTCTTTCACCGATGATTTCGTAGAACTCATTAAAGACCGCGCCTATGGTTCTCGCGGTGAAGAAGAACAAGCATCTGTCCTAGCGGCTTTGGCAACAACTCTCGATGCACTCTTGCGTCTTTTTGCACCGTTCTTGCCATTTGCTACCGATGAGGTGTGGAGCTGGTGGCGTTCAGGTTCAGTTCACCGTGCTTCATGGCCAACCTCTGAGGGGTATAAGGCGGTACTCGAGAACGCAGATGTTCAGGTTCTGCCTACCGTAGGTCTAGCCTTAGGTGGTTTACGCAAGGCAAAGTCTGAAGCTCAAGTTAAACAGCGTACCGAAGTGGCTACCGCAACTATTTCTGCATCGCAAGAAGTTCTAGAACAGGTTAAAGCTGGTGTCGAAGATCTTAAGGCTGCTGGAAATGTGCGAGAGCTTCAATTTGTTGTCGCCGACGTTGAGCTCTCTGTCTCAGAAGTTGAGCTTCTTACAGAAGAGACCGAAGCATAAAATGTCTCTCACGTTACCGCACCTATCCGGTTAACGAGAAGATGGGGAGAACACTGCGTTTTAGCAGGTGGTGTTCTCCCCATCTTTGTTTTCTTAGTTCTTTTCAAAATTTTGGATTTTCTTATGTCGGATTCTTCTCCCCGCCCTTTTGATGCGCAGTACCCCAAATATCGTGGAGATCCCAATAACGTCAGCAAACAACGCTATTTTATGATGAATATGGGAAAGCGAGTTCTGGAAGGGTGGGCCGATAAACTTTATTTTGTATTTGCTGGAATCGCCTCTATCTGGCTTGCGGTGGTAGCGCTGATTGATTCGTGGTATCACAGCTGGTGGGGTATTCTCATCGCCTTTGGTTTTTGGTTCTTCTCTGCTTATCTCACGTTGCCTCGTTTTCATCGCATCATGACAGACCTATATGTTCCCGACTATTTTATTGGACGCACCCGCACAGGTGATGGTCTTCTCGGAGACCCTGTCAATATCGGACTCCGTGGAACAGCAGAAGAGATTCATACTGCGATGAAAAAAGCAGGATGGGTCAAGGCAGACCCCGTTACGTTGGCATCCTCATGGCGTATTATCGTCAATACGCTCAGGAAGCGTCCTTACCCAACGGCTCCGGTTTCACCTCTTTATTTATTTCATCGTTCTGAGAATTTTGCCTATCAGCAAGAGGTAGATGGCTCCCCTAGCAAACGTCACCATGTTCGTTTTTGGAAAGCACCTGAAGGGTGGAAATTGCCAGGTGGCGAACCCGTTGATTGGCTTGCTGCAGCAACTTTTGACAGAGCAGTAGGACTCTCCCTATTCACTTTTCAAATTACTCATAAGATTGACGCTGAGACAGATAAAGAACGTGACTATGTCGTTGAAACAGTGTTGTACTGTAATCAGAAGGCACGCTCTGATCTGATCGAGGATTTCTCTTCTGGGTATCATTCCCGTAACGGTGGCGGAGACACCATTCTTACCGATGGGGATTTACCTATCCTCGATTTGACGTCGGTATGCAATCGTCAAGATGAACGTCACAACGCCCAACGACATGAGCGCATGCATCGTCGTAGGCCTTGGGAATTAGTAGAACAAGCGCCGTTGAGTGTGTGGCTTGCTTCTGCTTTTACATCTTTAGTGATTCTTCTACAAGCGTTCTTGAGCGTTACGCATTTAGGTGTTCTGGTTAACCCAAAAGATTCCTTTGAAGTAGATGTTCAAAGGTTCTGGCAGATGTACATTGCACCGGTTGTTATTGTTGTTGTCCTAGTCATCACGATTATTCAAATTTTTCTCGTGGTGTGGACGATTCGCGGAAGCCAGCTAGCACGTAAAATTCTGTTAGCGTTATTGTCTTTTTCTTTTATATCTAATGCACTTAGCCTTGTATTTGGTACGGAGCAAGATATTAGCACTACCTATACCATCTATGTGCTCATGGCCTCTCAAGTGTATGCACTCTTAGAGTTCACTTCTGACGGTGCAGTGAACTATACCTTCAACATGACTCGGCAGAAATCTCGCCGTTAGGACAAAAAGTGAGGGGTTGGGGCACAATATCTTTTGTGTCCCAACCCCTCTATCTTTTAAGGGTCTTTTTATTGGTGGTTAAAGATTGGCCCAACAGTACGGGGCCGTTTCAGCTCAAAGAAACCGGGATAGGAAGCTAAACCGAGAGCAGCGTCAAAGAGCTTTCCAGCTTCTTCTCCCGTTGGGGCGGGACTAATGACAGGGCCAAAGAAGGTGACACCGTTAATGCTCATTAGCGGAACACCAATATCGTCTCCCCCAGCTTGTTCTAAACCACGACGAGTAGAAGAACGCATCTGCTCATCGTATTCGTCCTGATGGGCGTACTGCGCATATTCTTCAGGTAAACCGACCACGGCTAAAGCAGCAACAATAGCTTCTTCGTAGCGGGTACCGCCATGGTTCTGTTGGTGATGGATTTGTTCACCTAAAGCGGTGTATAGTGCATCAACTTCTTTTTGTGAATAGTTTTCAGCTACCGCAGTAACAACACGAGCTGGACCCCAGACCTGTTCCATATGTTCACGATATTTTTCAGGCAGGTCACGCCCCTCGTTCAATACGGATAGTGAGAAAGGATTCCACACGACGTCAATATCACGAACTTTCTCAACTTCTTTAATCCAGCGTGAGGTAATCCAACACCAAGGGCAAGTTGGATCAAACCAAAATTCTACGGATGCTTTATCTGCCATCATGGCTCCTTAATATTGAGAGATAAGGTTTTAAGTCCCTATACTATCTTCTTCGTGTTTTCAGAGAAAGGTTCTTTAACGTTTAGGCCGATTTCTGAGAATTATCCCCTGCATCCAGTACCATAATGGGATCTTTATGCCCCTGAACGACCTCCGCGTCGACGATAACAATAGATACGTCTTGACGTGATGGGATATCAAACATGACAGGAAGTAAAATCTCTTCCATAATTGCTCGTAACCCACGCGCACCGGTCTCACGTTCAATAGCAAGTCTCGCAATAGCTGACAAAGCGGAGTCTTCAAAGACAAGCTCTACACCATCCATAGAAAACATCCGCTTATATTGCTTCACCAAAGCATTTTTGGGTTCGGTAAGGATTCTTGTGAGGTCTTCTTCGCTCAAGGTATTCAATGTAGCAAGAACCGGTAAACGACCAATAAACTCAGGAATCAAACCAAATTTGAGCAGATCCTCTGGCATCAGTTTTTGAAGGATATCAGTGTCCTGCCCAGCATTATCAATGCGTGCACCAAAACCAATACCTTTTCGTCCAACACGCCCGCTCACAATCTCTTCAAGACCGGCAAACGCACCCGCAACGATAAACAAGATATTCGTTGTATCGATATGCATAAAATCTTGTTGAGGGTGTTTGCGCCCTCCTTGTGGAGAGACCGCCGCTACCGTTCCTTCAAGAATTTTCAGTAACGCTTGCTGTACGCCTTCGCCTGAAACGTCTCGAGTAATTGACGGGTTATCAGCTTTTCGTGAGATTTTATCGATTTCGTCAATGTAGACAATGCCTTTTTGAGCTTTTTTGATGTCTCCATCCGCAGCTTGGATAAGTTTAAGCAGAATATTCTCAACGTCTTCACCAACATATCCAGCTTCAGTCAAAGAGGTAGCATCAGCCACGGCAAAAGGAACGTTCAGTTTTTTAGCAAGAGTCTGAGCGAGATAAGTTTTTCCAGAACCCGTAGACCCCACGAGAAGGATGTTAGATTTCGCAATATCAACATCTTCCCCGTCAGCGGCAAGGAGTGCGCTCGCCTCGGTGATGGGGTTTTCCATCATGCGAATACGTTTGTAATGGTTGTAGACAGCAACGGAGAGAACTCTTTTCGCGGCTTCTTGTCCGACGACGTATTCTTGAAGGTGTGCAAAGATCTCTCGTGGTGTAGGCAACTCTAGAGGTTCGTTGTTTTTACGAGTTTCTGCTAGTTCTTCTTCAAGTATTTCGTTACACAGTTCGATACATTCATCACAGATGTAGATGTTTGGCCCCATGATGAGTTTACGGACTTGTTTTTGGTTTTTGCCACAGAAGGAGCATTTGAGAAGGTTGGTTGCCTCGCCGATTCTCGCCACGCTGCTATTCCTTTCCGTCGGATTCTGTCAGTCTCTAGGCTACCTTGATTCTCTCAGAGTCCAAATTACACACAGTTTTAAGTCTTAACTACGGTTGTGTTACAGAGTTTTGACTTCTATCATAACGGCATTTGAGGTGTTTGAGATAAGACTATACTATTTGTTTTCTTTTTATCGTAAATATACAAGTGAGCCCCTTGAACACTCATCTTGACAGGAGTGTTCAAGGGGCTACCACGATTTTTAGCTATAGTCTTCTGCAGTGTTAAATTTTGGTTTTACCGCTTTACGTGATTCAAGCACTTGGTCGACAAGGCCATATTCAAGAGCAGCTTGTGCTGTCATAATGTTATCTCGTTCGATGGAACGATCTACTTCTTCAGGATCTTTATCGCAGTGTAGCGCTAGGGTGTTTGCAAGCCATTGGCGCATACGCATCACTTCATTAGCATGAATTTCGATATCGGAAGCCTGCCCGCCTTGTTGTCCACCCAACGCTGGCTGATGAATTAGCACACGGGCGTTGGGAAGAGCCAAACGTTTACCGGGCGTTCCCGCTGCTAAGAGCACAGCTGCAGCAGAAGCTGCTTGACCGAGGCAAACGGTTTGAACCTCAGGACGAATGTACTGCATAGTGTCATAAATTGCTGTCATCGCGGTGAAAGAACCACCCGGTGAGTTGATGTATAGGGTGATGTCACGATCTGGATCTTGAGATTCGAGCACGAGTAGCTGCGCCATAATGTCATCTGCTGAGGCGTCATCTACTTGAGTTCCAAGGAAGATAATACGGTCTTCGAAGAGTTTAGCGTAGGGGTCTTGACGCTTGTACCCGTAGGGGGTGCGTTCTTCAAAATTTGGTAGTACGTAACGGTTAGTAGGCATTCCGTAAGCAGGCATTGATGTGGGGTTATAGTTCATTATTATTCTCCTCAAACTTTGTCAATACACAATTATTTTTGTGCTGAGACCTGTGTTCCTGCACTGGTAGCGATGTGGTCAAAGAAGCCGTAGGCAAGGCCTTCTTCTGCAGTAAACCAGTTGTCTCGGTCGTTATCTTTGAGGATAGTTTCCAAGGTTTGTCCGGTACGTTCTGCGGTAATCTGCGATAGACGTTTTTTCATATCTAAGATGAGTTCTGCTTGGATACGAATATCAGAAGCGGTACCGCCTAAACCGCCAGAAGGCTGATGCATGAGGATTCGGGCGTTAGGAGTTGCGTAGCGTTTCCCTGGCGCTCCTGCGGTGAGGAGGAACTGTCCCATGGATGCAGCCATACCGGTTACGACGGTTACAACATCATTAGGGATAAGTTGCATCGTGTCATAGATTGCCATACCTGCAGTGACTGAGCCACCAGGTGAGTTGATGTATAGGTAGATATCAGCTTCAGGATCTTCTGCAGAGAGTAGAAGCATCTGGGAGCAGATACGGTTTGCGTTGGAGTCGCGAACTTCAGATCCAAGCCAGATAATACGTTCTTTGAGCAGACGGTTATATACATAATCGTCTTGTCCCCCAGCGGGAGTTTCTGCGTGTGAAGTAACTCCAGCAGAGAACGATGGTAGAGGCAAAATATCAGACATAAGTTCTTTTTCCTTACTCGCTGATACCGAACGGGGGTCGGTTCATTGAAAATATCGGTTACTTAGAAGACTAGCGAACTTTTCATCGCTTCGGGTGTGAGTTCACGTTCAACGAAACACCTCGTGTCACCCCTGCACTATTTAATGGCGATGTTTCGGTCATAACGTTCAGATAATATGACGGTGGGGCACACTCCCCAAGGAGTGTGCCCCACCGTCATATCAGAAAATTTATTCTGCGTCTTTTGCAGTTCCTAGGTAGGAAGACAAGTCAACAATGTTGCCCTTAGCGTCTTTAACCTCTGCCTTTTCAAGAACAGAAGCAAGAGCCTTAGAACGGCGTACTTCGCCGACCATGAGACCAGCCTGTCCAGAGCCTTCTAACATCTGAGCGAACTGGTTTGGATCCATACCGTACTGAGAAGACATGGTAATGATGTAGTCAATAATTTCAGACTGTTCAACACCAATTTCTTCAGCTTCAGCAATAGCATCGAGAACCATTTCGTTCTTGAAAGCTTCGGTTGCATTCTTGCGGATTTCTTCGCGGTGCTCTTCGTTATCGTGGTCAGCTTCAGTACCAGCGGACTTGAAGTGCTGTTCTAGCTGATCTTCGATAACTTTCTCAGGAACAGGAACTTCGGTCATTTCTACGAGCTGAGCAAGAACTTTGTCGCGAGCTTGCGCGCCTTGTTCTGCAACTTTAGACTCGAGAGCCTGCTTTTTGAGATCTTCTTTGAGCTCTTCAATGGTGTCGAACTCTGAAGCTAGCTGAGCGAACTCATCATCAGCTTCTGGAAGTTCGCGTTCCTTGACTGCGGTAAGTTCAACCTTAACAACAGCGTCTTTGCCAGCGTGTTCTCCGCCAGCAAGCTTGGTTTCGAAAGTTGCGTCTTCGCCAGCAGAAAGTGCAGTGAGAGCTTCGTCTAGACCTTCAAGCATAGTACCCGCACCAACCTGGTAAGAGAGGTCGTTTGCAGCGTCTACTTCTTCACCATCGATAGAAGCAGTGAGGTTGATCGTCACGAAGTCTTTATCTGCGGCGGGACGGTCAACAGCTTTAAGGGTTCCAAAGCGTGCACGAAGGTCGTCAAGAGCTTTCTGTTCATCTTCTGCAGAAACAGTTGCTTCTTCAACTTCTACACTCAAACCAGAGTAGTCAGGAAGTTCAATTTCAGGGCGAACAGTAACCTGAATGGAAAGTTTTACATCATTTTCACGCGCAGATTCTTCTGGCTTGCTAAGGATTTCCAGTTCTGGTTGCGCAAGAGGAATAAGACCGTTCTCAGCGAGTGCTTTCTGGTAGAACTCGTTGAGTCCTTCGTTGAGAGCGTTCTCTACAACAAAGTCGAATCCGGCGCGCTGTTCAATAAGCGCACGAGGAGTTTTACCTTTGCGGAAGCCGGGAACCTGGATCTGCTGAGCCAGAGACTTGTAGGTACGGTCAAGGTAAGTCTTGAACTCTGCGAAAGGAACCTCGACCTCAATTTTTGCGAGGGTCGGGTTGATCTTCTCGACGGCAGTTTTCACGTCCGCTGATCTCCTGAATATTTAGTCGGTTATCCGCAAGCGTTGTTAACTCGCAGATTCTTGTAATGGTTCTTATGATAAAGCAAAACCCGTCGAAAGAATACTTCGACGGGTTCTGCTAACTCATGTCGGGGTGACAGGATTCGAACCTGCGATCTCCTGCTCCCAAAGCAGGCGCGTTAGCCAAGCTACGCCACACCCCGTTCAGCACAAGGCGTTATCCAGTGTATAACAGTTTTTTCATCCTCGCTACTCGAAAAATATTTTTTGAGCAATTTTCAACTCAAAAAACAGCGTTACAACCGTTGAAAAAATAACATTTAACCTAGTGAAAACTGTTTTTTATAACACGAGAAAAAATCTCAAAAATTTTTCCAAGAACCCCTAAAAAACCCCTTTTGGCAGAAAAATCAAAAAAATTCTCTTTTTCGAGTTGACACGGCACCAAAACTAGTGTTTACTTGATTGAGTCCCACGGGGATGTAGCTTAATGGTAAAGCCTCAGTCTTCCAAACTGATTACGCGGGTTCGATTCCCGTCATCCCCTCCAAATATAGAAAATCTCCCAGACAGTACAGTCTGGGAGATTTTTTTATACCCTCAGATACAACAATACGGCGCTACCTAACAATCCCAATTCGTAGAGAAGTGTAGATAGCGCCGTACGCTTTATAAAAATTAAGTTCAGCTCACCGTATGCGCAAAGATTATTGCTGACATTGAGGACACCAATATAACTTACGCCCAGCAAGTTCTTTCATCAGAATATGAGAAGAGCATAAAAGACAAGGCTGCCCCTGACGTTGATACACATAATACGCAGCATCAGGCCAAGCATCTTCTAAAGAAATACCAACACGATGCTCACCACGAGTTGTCACAATCTTCCCCAAACGAACACCAATATGCAATAGTTCGCAAAGATCATCCCACAGCTGCACAGCTTCTTCTTCAGAGACTTCCCGCGCCGGACGCATCGGGTCAATACCTAACCTGAATAATGATTCTGCTCTAAAAATATTTCCAACACCAGAAATAATCTTTTGGTCCATTAAGACAACAGCAATGGGACGAGTCGTACGACACAGAGAACGATAGAACCTTTCTGCAGATCCCTCCACAGAAAGGGGGTCCTCCCCTAGGTCGCCTCGCACTTTTTGCACTTGCGCAGGTGTTAGCACACGGCAAGTCATTGCACCAACTAAATCAGCCCAACATGTGTCAGCGATAATCCTCGCTCGCGTAGTTGGAGCCACCTTAGGCGGAGCAGTAGCTACTACATGCTGTCCGCTCTGCTCTCTTTCGTGAGCTTTACGAGGGGCACCAATGGCAGTAGAACCAATAAAATGTTCACCACCAAAAGTCCAAGCACCATAAATCCCCAAATGAACGTTAAGAGTCAGCTCATGGTCAAACCCCACAAAAAGATGTTTCCCATGAGCATATGCATCGATAATAGTCTGCCCGTCAAGGAGCTGAGCACCATCACTAAAACGCCCCTGAGGGCTGGTGACAGAAACAGTTTTTCCTGAAAATAGCTCCGTAAATTGATGAGCAAGACGATGGATAGAGTGACCTTCTGGCATAACTATCGTATTGGCTTCTCAAAAAACTTTTAAGAGTTAATCTCTTGGCCAGTAATAGCACCAGTTGCCTCGTACTCTGCCATCTGATGAATGCGTCGCTGATGACGTTCTTCACCAGTCCAAACAGTCGTGAGAAAAACACGAATAATTTCCCACGCTTCTTCAAGGCTATGTTGACGGCCACCAATAGCCACCACATGAGCATTATTATGTTCACGCGCCAAGGCAGCAGTATCGTGATTCCACGCCAAAGCAGCACGGATACCAGTTACTTTATTTGCAGCCATCTGCTCACCATTTCCCGAACCTCCCAGAACAATGCCAAGAGAGTCTAGCCCCTCTTCCCTATCTTTCCGGACGCCAAGAGCAGCATTAATACAGAAGCTGGGGTAATCATCTAATGGGTCATATTCACGGGGACCATGATCAATCACCTCGTACCCATTCTCAGTTAACTTCTGAACAAAATACTGACTCATCTCTAAACCAGCATGGTCAGTAGCAATATGTACGCGCATAATAAAGCTCCTTGAAAGCAATAACGCCAGCAGAGACGGGGAGTTCTTCTGCTATGTGCAGTGGTTATTCAGGTAGCGCCTATTTCATCTTTGTGAACTAGGGCATTAGACTTTGAGAGAAGAGCTACTTGCTCATAGTTCTGCTAGGTCTTATCTAATGATTCTAGTAACGATTGAGGAGTAACGCATTCTACGCGTCTGCGTTGCACCCGTATTTTTAGAAAAAGAGAGGGCTATATGCCGGGAATGAACCTTACACGCGCTGAGGCAACTGAACGTGCAAACGTCGTAACTCACGTTGATTCTTACACCATCACACTGGATTTGACGCAAGGCGAAAGAATTTTCAGCACCCACGCAACCATCACCTTTGATGCAGTAGCTGGCACCTCAACCTTTATTGATGCCATTACCGACACTGTCCGTTCCATCAACCTCAATGGTGTTGAACTTCCAGTAGACCTCGCTGATGGAGTGCGTATTCAGCTACCAGAACTCGCAGAGAAGAACACCCTCATCATTGATGCAGATTTCCTCTACACCAACACCGGCGAAGGTCTGCACCGTTTCGTTGACCCAGCTGACCAAGAAGTTTATCTCTATTCCCAGTTTGAGGTTCCAGATTCTCGCAGAGTCTACCCCGTCTTTGAACAGCCAGACCTCAAGGCGTCCTTTACGTTCTCCGTTAAAGCACCGGAGCATTGGACAGTTATCTCAAACCAGCCCGAAACATCTGTTCAAAAACAAGCAGATAGCATGCTGTGGAATTTCAAGCCCACTCCCCGTATCTCCTCATATATCACCGCAATCATTGCCGGCCCCTATGAGAAGGTCACAAGCTCTTTAGTTAATGCTGAGGGACGTACCATCGCCTTAGGTGCCTTTGCCCGCAAATCTCTCATGCCATACCTAGACGCTGAAGAGATTTTCACCTTGACACGTCAAGGATTCGAATTCTACGAAAAGATGTTTAACACCCCATATCCTTTCGAGAAATACGACCAACTATTTGTACCAGAGTTCAATGCTGGTGCCATGGAAAATGCTGGTGCAGTCACCTTCTTAGAAAACTACATCTTCCGTTCAAAACCCACTGAAGCTCTTGTCGAGCGCCGTGCCATTACGATTCTTCACGAGCTAGCGCACATGTGGTTTGGCGACCTCGTCACCATGAAATGGTGGAACGACCTCTGGCTCAACGAATCATTCGCTGAGTTTATGTGCACTCTCGCAGCGGCGGAAAATACTCGTTTCTCCTCTCAAGCGTGGGCAACCTTCGCCGCATCAGGAAAAACTTGGGCATACCGTCAAGACCAGCTTTCATCAACACACCCCATTGTTGCGCCTATTCGTGACCTCAACGATGTGCAAGTGAACTTCGACGGTATCACCTACGCCAAAGGTGCTTCTGTTTTACGTCAACTTGTTGCATGGGTTGGACAAGAGAACTTTATGTCCGCACTCACCCAATATTTTGCAAAACATTCTTGGGGTAATACTGTCCTCGATGATTTACTCGTTGAGTTAGAGGCTACCTCCGGACGTGACGTTCGCTCATGGTCTGCACTATGGTTAGAAACCGCTGGTGTTAATACGCTAACTAGCGAAGTTGAAGAAGATGAAAACGGTAACATCTCATCGTTGAAGATTCGTCAAAGCTATGCGGAAGGATATGAGACGTTACGTCCGCATCGCCTTGTCGTCGGGTTCTATTCTTTGAGTGAAGGAAAACTAACACGTACCAAGCGTATTGAGTTAGACGTTAATGGTGAACTTACAGACGTGGCTGAAGCCTCCGGCGTTGAACGACCTGATTTGATTCTTCTAAATGATGAAGATTTAGCTTATGCAAAGATTCGTCTAGACGAACGCTCTTTGCAAACAGCTATTGACCATCTTGGTGATATCGACTCCCCCACGGCTCGTAGCGTTGTATGGGGCTCATTGTGGGATACTACCCGTGATGCGCAAATGCCCGCACACCAGTTTGTTGAGCTCGTTCTCAATAATATTGGTGCTGAGACAAACTCGACATCGATGCGTGTGCAGTTGCTCAATCTTGAGCATACTCTCTCCTTCTATGTCTCTCGTTCTCAGGCACAAGAGCTTCGTATCCGTGTTGCAGATCGTCTATGGGATATCACTCAAGCAGCTCAGCCTTATTCTGATCAGCAGCTACAGCTTGTACGTGCTTTTGCGCGTCTTGCAAAATCTGATCAACAGCTTGATTGCGTTCAATCATTAATGAATGGTTCAACTGTTCTTGAAGGTATCGTCGTAGACACGGACTTGCGATGGTCTTTTATTCAATCTCTAGCTGCCGGTGGGCGATACAGCGCAGAAGAAATTGCGCAAGCTCTCGAACAAGACCGCACATCAAATGGTCAGCAGGCTGCTGCTACTGCTGAAGCGTCCATTCCTACAGCTGAAGCTAAAGCTAAGATGTGGCATGACATCGTAGAAACCGGTGAGCTCTCGAATATTGTTCAGCGCTCTGCTATTGCAGGATTCTTTACCGGTGCAGACGAACAGCTCATGGAACCCTATGTTGAACGATATTTTGATGCGATTGAGCAGGTTTGGCGTTCTCGTAGCCATGAGATTTCTCAGCAAATTATCGGCGGGCTATTCCCCCAGAATTATTCTGCACAGTTATTGGAACGTACCGAACAGTATTTAGCATCGTTACCAGAAGATGCCGGTTCCTTGTACCGGCAAGTTGCTGAATGTCGAGATTCTATGGTGCGTGCGTTGAAGGCTCAAGAAGCAGACGTTCGTTCATAAATTCCAATGTTTTATTGATAAAACGTTGGGTCAAGAAAAGCCCCTTAGCGAATAGAAGTTGTTTTACTCCTATATTCGTTGAGGGGTCTTTTGATGTTTCAACCTCTCTTTTTCTCTTGGTAGGCTAGTGAACGTGAGTTCCCTTAATCATCCAGCAGAACAACAGTCTTTTTATGATCAAGTTGGAGGCGCCCCAACTTTTGAAAAGCTTTGTTCAGAGTTTTATCAAAGAGTTGCCTCAGACCCCGAGTTTCGCGCTATGTATCCGGAAGAGGACCTTGCTCCAGCGGAAAGGCGTCTTCGGATGTTTTTAGAACAGTATTGGGGTGGTCCTAGCACCTATCAGCAAGAACGGGGTCATCCACGTTTAAGAATGAGGCATTTCCCTTTTGCTATTGGAGCCAAAGAACGAGACACTTGGTTGCAGTATATGCGGGAGTCGGTCAAGACGCTTGGGCTATCTCCTCTTCACGAAACAGTGATGCTTGACTATTTAGAACGTGCAGCCCACGCTATGCAAAACCGCACATAGAGGTATTTATCTCTCTGTATGTGTATACCAGTTTAAAAGTCGCTACCTGCTTGTTGTTTTAGTCCGGCAGCAAGGAGATAAAAAGTTATTCTGTAGCTGAAGATTTTTTACATAATACGTGTCCCATGGGGCAAGATAATCTAATCCACCCCTGAGAATAGTAAATATAGACTGGCATATGCGCCACCGGTGGCAAAAAGCCTAGCACCTCTGCGGCAAACGCAATGCCGCTAGGAAGCGTGTAGTTCTCTGGGGTGTAATGATGTTGTGGATGTGGTGTTGCTTCCCATGGCATAGGAGATGACCAGATACGGGAACGAACGGTGGCCAAAACAGCATGCCCAGGGTTATTGGGAAGGGCACTATCTACCGCGTTCATTCCGTCAAGAGCTATTTTTTTAAGCTCTCCTACTGTGATGTGTCCAATTCTTTCCCACTGACTAAAGGGCGGTAGTTGCCCACTCCATGATGCTGTTGTGACCACAGGCGGTATAAAAAGATAATTTTTCTGTTGGTCGATACGAGCAAGACGATCTAGCACAGCGCTGATTTCTACTGTTGTGTCAAGTGTCTGGGCAGAGGCGATGTTAAGTGCTCTGAGCCCAAGGATGGTAGGGGTGGTATCGATGAGTGTTTCAGGTGACAACGCACAGACATAGGCGCCGACAGACATGCCACGAGTAATGAGCCGTACTGAAGCTTGTGTATCTAAAGATTTTGCGCGGGCGAGATAGGTTTTGAAGTCTTTAATTTGGTTAACATCTACCAGCTGAAGGTACGAAGCATTTTCTGCTGTTTTGTTAAGCACTCTTCGGTCCTACCTATTCGTCGTATATTTTTAGGTGATATGGCCTTATATCTGCACCATAGTTTTAGTGCAAGTCGTTATATAAGAATATCGTGTACAGAAGATAAAGAACGAGAGCACTGATAATTCTCTCAGCTTTTCTTGAGGGAGACCGTTAAAGGAGGGGTGGCACAAAAAAACAATTGTTTTT
>NZ_JBLXYA010000007.1:0-120887 GCF_048512865.1 Rothia sp. P13129 | reverse complement strand
TCTGCAACTTGAAAAACGTAGATGCCGGTCACATTTTCAGAAAAAGATTCCCCTAAAAAGAACAAAACCACTAGTCAAGAGCGATATTTAGAAGTAAGAAAATAAAATTGTGATACAAAACAGCAATCACCGTCACTCTAAAAAGATAAAATCGATTCTAGGAACCTACTCATACAACAGCACTAAAGCATCACAGAAAGCCCAGAAATGTTATGAACACCTTCATTGCCATCGACTTTGAAACTGCCAACGAACAACGTAAATCAGCATGCTCCATCGGTATGGTCAAATTTACGACCAACGGAGAAGTCATCGACACCTACTACACCCTCATCAAGCCTCACCCCGAAGTACGATACTTCAACCCTATTAACAGCTGGGTTCACGGAATCACCGAAAAAGACATTGAAGACGCACCAGAATGGTCAGATATCGCAAAAGAAGTTGCTCAGTTCATTGGAGAGTATCCTATCGTTGCACACAACATGGCCTTCGACGGATATGTACTCTCTGACCTCAATCGTCTATACCAACAAAAACCAATCGAGAACCGACGATTCTGCACCCTACGCCTAGCCCGCAAAATTCTTGCATCCGAGATAGAACGTAAAAGCCTCGATAACGTCTACTACTATTATTTCCCCAACGAAGAATTCACACACCACCAAGCTATTTCAGATGCTATAGCCTGCGCCAAAATATTTGTTCGCATGCAGGAAGACTACCCATATGAACAAATCCAAGAGCTCTGCCCTCCAACACAAAATAATAGAAGCGGAAGTCTACAACGCCCAGGCCTCTATGCAGAACAGCTCTCAGCTCAAGAACTCATCGAAAGATATGGACAAACCCCCTGTTTAGAAGGAGAACGCATTGCTATAACAGGAACACTCAAACACGGCCAACGTAGTGCAGTGCAAGAACTTATCACCGTTCTCGGAGCAACAGCAGAAAAAAGCCTCACGAAGAAAACAACATTACTCATCGTCGGAATACCCAGCCCCCAGCACGAAAAAGCAAACTCCAATGCATCACGAAAACTGCTTAAAGCCACTGCCCTCAAAGAAGCAGGCTCACCAATACAAGTTCTCAGCGAAGAAGAATTCTTCAACAGGATTACACCATAGACCTTAAAAATTTATAAAAACCATAGTAGATTAAGGGACAAGCACAAAGAAGGGGTAGCCCACGATGAACCAAAACAAACACAACCCGTGGCAAAGAACAAACCCGTGGCAAAAGACATCTGTAGCTATCGCATTTCTACTCTTTGGTCTTGCCCTATGCATCGGAAACTTCAACGCAAAATACTACATCATCTACCAAAACTACTACCTCGGCATCTTTCTGATTATCCTTGGAATCATCACAGCACTACAAGCGGTACAAGCATTCCAAAGAAAAAGAACAAAGAAAACGACGAACACCATCATCAGTCGTATCAGCCGACTCTCCCCCAGTAAAATCATCTGGCCATTCGTCTGTTTCCTCATCGGCATAACGCTCTTCTCACAAGACGTCGATATGACCTTTGCTAAAATTCCACAGAATACCTTTACCGGAGCAGTTTTCATTGCGCTACCGTTTATTGCGATGATTCCAACTGTTTTCTTCTATATCCTCGATGTCGTTTACCAGAACACCAAGAAAAAATCATAGCCCCATACATCAGTGAGGCCCTCCCCTAGAAAACTAGAGG
The DNA here is from genome assembly GCF_048512865.1 of Rothia sp. P13129. Taxonomy (NCBI): domain Bacteria; kingdom Bacillati; phylum Actinomycetota; class Actinomycetes; order Micrococcales; family Micrococcaceae; genus Rothia; species Rothia sp. P13129. The sequence goes on along the minus strand of NZ_JBLXYA010000007.1, from coordinate 119,188 downwards.
AGGGCCTGACTGTATATCAAGAACCTAACGAGTTACCTCAATAACCGCCATATTCTTCTTACCACGGCGAATCAGCGCGTACCGACCAAACAACAAATCATCAAGAGAAATCGCAGCGTCTTCGCCTTGAACCTTCACGTTATTAATCGAAGCGCCACCCTCTTTAAGGGTACGCCGCGCAGCAGATTTAGACTCAGACAAGCCACTCTCACATAAAACGTTAACCATATCTAGACCATCAACGTTCACACAGGCACGAGGAAGCTCAGCAGTAGCAGCAACAAGAGTATCCTCATCTAAGTCAGAGAAAGAACCCTTCCCAAAAAGAGCCTCAGACGCAGCAATAACTTTCTGAGTTGCTTCAACACCATGAACTAACGACGTCACATCAAATGCCAGAGTCTTCTGCGCCAAACGCTTATGAGGTTCCTGCTCAACAGCAGCACCCAGTTGTTCAATCTCCTCACGAGTCTTAAACGTAAAGACTTTCAAACGATCCAAAACATCAGCGTCAGCAGTATTCAACCAGAACTGGTAGAACGCATATGGAGAGCACATCTGAGCGTCTAGCCAAATCGCGTTACCCTCAGACTTACCAAACTTTGTACCATCAGAATTCGTAATCAACGGAGTACCAATAGCATGCACGCTCTTGCCCTCCGTCTTACGAATCAGCTCCGTACCAGAAGTCAAATTGCCCCACTGATCAGAACCACCAGTTTGCAAAGTGCACCCATAACGACGATTTAGCTCAAGGAAGTCATTACCCTGAAGCACCTGATACGAGAACTCCGTATAAGAAATACCCTCATCAGAGTTCAGACGTTTGGCAACGATCTCTTTCTTCACCATCGTGCCGACACGGAAGTTCTTACCAATCTCACGCAAAAAATCAATAGCAGAAAGCTCAGAAGTCCACTCAAGATTATTGACCATCTGAGCAGCATTCTCGCCCTCAAAATCTAAGAAACGCTCAATTTGAGTGCGAAGCTTACTCACCCATTCAGAGACAACATCACGAGAGTTCAAAACACGCTCAGAAGTCTGGCGAGGATCACCAATGAGCCCCGTTGCGCCACCGACCAAGCCCAATGGTTTATGTCCAGCAAGCTGCAGACGACGCATCAACAACAACTGCACCAAATGGCCCAGATGCAAAGATGCAGCAGTTGGATCATAACCCGTATAAAAAGTAAGAGTCTGTTCTGAAAGGGCCTTCTCTAACGCTTGCTCATCAGTGCTCACATGTACTAAACCACGCCATTTAAGCTCCTGCCAGATATTCTCAAAAGAATCATCATTACGTTGCTGTTCTAACACGCTCACAGACATACTTACTCCTTCTTACGGTTCTCTCAACAAACCTATTATCCAAAAACTCAAGATACCGTCTCTAGTGTATCGACAAAACACTCCAAAACATGCTCAAACTATCACAAGCACACTCAACGGTACATGACATCTACTCTAAACCAGCAGGGAACTCCTCAGCACCGACCATATACAAACGCTGAGTCGGACGAGTCATCGCAACATACAAATCACCAATAGCGCCCTGCGAAGCCCGAATAATAGCTTGTGGCTCCACCACAATCACCACATCGAACTCCAAACCTTTAGACTCCCACGGTGTCAGAACCAGAATCTGACGTTCTACAACTGTCATAGACGTACCAAAACGCTCACGATGATGCTCTGCCACAGCCTGAACCACCTGAGCATAATGTTCGTCCGTAACAATCACGCCGATTAGACCGCCACCGTTATTAACCTCATCGGTCACACAATCCACTATTGTCTGGTACAAAGAATCAGAAGAAACACGATGCAAAATAGGAGCCCACTGCCCCTGACGAACTGCACGAGGAGCATCCACCTGACGCCCAGCAGCTTGAGCAACAGCAACAGCAGCTTGAGCAATCTGCGCAGGAGTACGATAGTTCACCGTTAACGTCTCCAACGTCATACGATCCCCCACAAAAGGTTCTAACGCCTGTTCCCATGAAGAAGCACTCTCCGCAGAAGAAGCCTGAGCAATATCCCCAACAATCGTCATAGACTTCATGGGACAACGGCGGAACAATACTCGCCACTGCATTGGAGTCAGCTCCTGAGCCTCATCCACCACAATGTGTCCATACGCCCATGTACGATCAGCATACGCAGCCTGAGCAGCGCTCATACGTTCAGGAGCCACAGCATAAGAATCAGCCAATTGTTCAGCAGTAATAACACCCTCAACACCATAATCGGTAAGCTGAGCATGAACATTTTCAAGAGTCTTCTTCGCATTCTCAAGATTAGAAAGATACTCTAAACGTGCACGAGCAGCAGCCGAAGCACCAACAACTTTCTCAAAATCTCCCAGAAGCTCAGCAGCTTCATCTAAAAGAGGCACATCAGCTTCAGTTAAAGGAGCATCCCATCTCCGTGCCAACAATTTACGCTCATCAGCAGTAAATTCAGATAACGCAGAATCACGATAATGAGGTTTAGCAAAAAGCGAGCGCACCAAAGTCTCAGCAGATAGAGGCATCCATGCAAGATTCAAGGCTTTACGTACGTCCGTAGAAGAACGAACGTCTTCTTCCAGGTAAGGACGTTCAAGGCTCTGCCCAGAAGAAGAATCAAGTTGTTCTTGAAGCTGTTGAGTCAGCTCACGTATCAAAATTTTGACGAAGGTTTCACGAGCCTCATTATGAGGTTTCCCCGTAGAACGGGCACGGTCACGTGCTACACGAACCATACGAGGAGTGAGCTTTAGCTGATTTGAGCCGACAGTTAAAAATTCCGTTTTATCAAGGGTTTTCTGACGGTCGCGTACGGCACGTTTGATAGCTTCAACCATACGTAAGTCGCCTTTGAGCTGATGAATTTTAGAGTCCTTTTCGGCAACAGCACGCACTCCAGGAAATAGCGTTGCCAAAGAGGACATCACTACGCCGGTCTCGCCGAGGGAAGGAAGCACACGGTCGATGTACCACATGAAAGAAGCGCTTGGACCAATAACGAGTACACCAGCGTTGTTGAGGCGTTCGCGGAAGGTGTACAGCAAATATGCGGCACGATGCAAGGCGACTGCTGTTTTACCGGTACCGGGGCCACCTTGAACGACTCGCACCCCCGATAAATCTGCACGAATGATGCGGTCTTGTTCTGATTGGATGGTCGCAACAATATCGCCCATGCGTCCAGTGCGTTTGCGGTTCAAAGCTGCCAATAGTGCACCTTCACCGTGCAGAGTGCTCTCATCATCAAGGAGGGAGGAGTCAAGGATATCGTCCTCAATGGCGGTTACTTCACGGTGTTCAAGGGTGAGGTGTCGGCGGCGACGTACCCCGTTCCTGTCGAAAGCGGTAGCTTGATAGAAGGTGCCGGCTTCTGGGGCACGCCAGTCGGTGAGAAGTCTCTGGTAATCTTCAGAGACAATGCCGATACGGCCAATGTAGTGGGTTTTGTCGTCGTCAAAGTCTAGACGGCCGAATACTAAACGGTGATCTACTGCGTTGAGCTGGGCAAGACGGTCTTCGTAGTGCATGGCGTAGGCGTCTCGTTCTGAACGGTTCTGATGGTTACCGGCTTCTTGGTTGCGGTGTACATCGGAGATTTTTTGTTCTGTTTCGGCACGCATATGGTCTAAACGTTGATACAGCTTTTTGACGTAGGCACGTTCGAGATTTAGTGCTTGCATATAGGTTTCGTCGTTCCTCTGTTGAGCCGTAGACGTTGAAGGTGCGTTGAGGTTCTCGGTCATGCGTATTCTTTCTTTCGTTCAGAGGTGGCAAAGCATCTTTAAATTGAGGATGCTCGACGATTTGTGGTGCCGTTGCGGTGTTTAAACCGTTTTGTTGAGCTACTACTCTAGTGGAAATAGAAGGAGGAATAAGTTGTGTGTCGCTGTTTTACACAACTTATTCCCCCGCTAGTGGTTTTGGTGAGTCATCTATTATTCAGTCACGGTGCTGAGCGCTTCGATGGTGTAATTTCCGATGGCTTCGCGTCCACCGAGCCCGTCGAGTTCAAGAAGGACGCCGATACCAGCAACTTTGAGTTGGGCTTGTTCCATTAAGAATGCGGCAGCGGCGAGAGTGCCGCCTGTTGCGAGGAGGTCGTCGACGATGAGTACGCGTGTTCCTGCGGGGATATCGTCTCGGTGGATTTCAATGGCTGCGGAACCGTATTCGAGTTCGTATTCTTTGGTGAAGGTATCTCGAGGTAGTTTTCCGGCTTTGCGTACGGTCATCACTCCGGTGCCTGCAGCGTAGGCGATGGCGGATGCCATGAGGAATCCGCGGGCTTCAACACCTGCCACGATGTCGAAGGTTCCTTTAAAACGATAAACGAGTTCGTCAATGGAACGTTTAAACACCTCTGGATGAGCAAAAAGTGTTGTGACGTCGTAGAAGAGGATACCTTCTTTAGGGTAGTCCGGTATTTGTGCGCATGCGGCGGGAATTAACTCGTCGATGGGCATATCGGCAGATACATTCTGATGCATGAGTGATGTAAACCTTACGTGCCGTACGGTAACGGCGTTTATAACAGTAGAAAGTCCGTAGGAGATTATACGCCAAAAATCTTAGTGATACTGTGTAGTTTTTAAAATACCTTTGCGAAGGATGACAGCATACATATTTTTAGGTAATCTTCCATGGCTCTACGAGATGTTTTCGCGTCGCAAAGGTTCGGTGCGAAGCGAGTACCTCGAGAAGTTTTTCACGTTGCTCTGCAACAGCCTCTGGTGCTGTTCCACCTTGAGTTTTTCGGGAGTTGAGGGAACCTTCTAACGTGAGTATTTCACGTACACCAGCATGTAGGTGAGCGGAGATGTTCAGGTAGTCGTCTTCGCTAAGTTCCCATAACTCGCATTGGTTCTTTTCACAGCGTTGAACTACTTCTCCGGTTATTTCGTGTGCTTCTCGGAAGGGCACTCCTTCACGTACAAGCCATTCAGCGATGTCGGTAGCTAGGGCAAAACCTTGGGGTGCAAGCTCACTCATACGTTTAGTGTTAAAGCTCAACGTGGTAACCATGCCGGCAATAGCAGGTAAGAGAAGATGGAGCTGATCGATGGCGTCGAAGAGAGGTTCTTTATCTTCTTGTAAATCTCGGTTGTAGGCAAGTGGTAAAGCTTTGAGGGTGGCGAGGAGTCCGGTGAGGTCGCCAATGATACGACCTGTTTTGCCACGAGCAAGCTCGGCGATATCTGGGTTTTTCTTCTGGGGCATAATCGATGAGCCGGTAGAGAAGGAGTCGTCGAGGGTCACGAAGGAAAATTCTTGAGTTGACCAAAGAATGATTTCTTCACAGAGGCGGGATATGTCGATGGCAATCATCGATGTAATCCAGAGGAACTCTGCATAGACGTCACGTGAAGCTGTTGCGTCAAGAGAGTTATAGCTTGCAGAGCTGAACCCTAATTCTTGTGCAATAGATTCTGGGTCGAGTTCTAGAGAGGAGCCTGCGAGCGCACCTGATCCGTAGGGTGAGATGGCAGCTCTACGGTCCCAGTCTTGGAGGCGTTCGAGGTTTCGGCTGAGTGCCCAAGCGTGGGCGTAGAGGTGGTGGGATAGGAGGATAGGTTGTGCATGTTGTAGGTGGGTTCGTCCGGGCATGGGGACGTAGGGGTGTTGTTCTCCTTGGTGGAGTAGTGCGTCGATAACGTTCAGGAGGTGGGCGGAGAGCGAGGTTGCACTATCACGTAGGTACATTTTGCCGAGGGTTGCGATTTGGTCGTTGCGGGAGCGCCCGGCACGGAGCTTTCCGCCGAGTTGTTCTCCTGCCCGTTCGAGGAGTCCTTGCTCGAGAGAGCCATGAACGTCTTCGTGGTCTTCTGCTGGGGTGTAGGTTCCGTGACGGACGTCTTGTTCTAGTGTGTCTAGGGCGGTGAGCATCTGTTCTAGTTCGGCGTCGTTGAGTAGGTGTGCTCGGTGCAGGACGCGGGCGTGTGCTCGGGAGCCAGCGATGTCGTAGGGTGCTAGTCGCCAGTCAAAATGAGTTGATTTGGAGAGTGCTGCTAGGGCTTCTGCTGGTCCTGAGGTGAACCGTCCGCCCCAGAGTGAACCGGAGTTGGTGCCGTGTTTTTGGTCTGAAGACATGGTTTGAGCCTTGGTAGAGGGTGGTCGTGTATGTGGTTTAGGGGTTGAGGCGCTGGTCGCGTGCGGAGGCAACTTTTGAGGAGAGTCCGAAGATTTCGATGAATCCGCGTGCGTGTGCTTGGTTGAAGGAGTCACCTTCATCGTAGGTGGCGAGGTTGAAGTCGTAGAGGGAGCTTGTGGAGCGTCGTCCGGTGACGACTGCTCGTCCGGCGTGTAGGTCCATGCGGATCTCTCCGTTGACCATTTGTTGGGTGTCTTGGATGAAAGCGTCGAGAGATTTTTTTAGGGGTGAGAACCATTGTCCGTCGTAGACGAGTTCACTCCAGCGTTGGCCAACAATTTTTTTGAAGCGTGCTTGTTCACGTTCAATGGTGACGTTTTCGAGTTCTCGGTGAGCTGCGATGAGTGCCATGGCCCCGGGCGCTTCGTAGATTTCTCGGGATTTGATGCCGACGAGGCGGTCTTCGACGATGTCGATTCTTCCAACGCCTTGTGCGCCAGCTCGGCGGTTCATTTCGGTGATGGCTTCTAGCGGTGTGACGGGTTTGTTGTCGATAGCGACGGGGATTCCTTGTTCGAAGGTGATGGTGAGGGTGTCTGGTGCTGGTGAGAAGGTGGGGTCGTCGGTGTAGTCGTAGACGTCTTTGGTCGGCGCATTCCAGATGTCTTCGAGGAATCCTGTTTCTACGGCTCGTCCCCAGACGTTTTGGTCGATGGAGAAGGGATTTTTCTTGGTGGTGACGATGGGTAGGTTGTTATGTTCTGCGTAGTTGATTGCTTTTTCTCGGGTCAGCGCTAGGTCTCGTACTGGTGCTATGCAGGTGAGTTCTGGTCCGAGGGTTTGAATGCCTACTTCGAAGCGGACTTGGTCATTGCCTTTTCCGGTGCATCCGTGAGCGACGGTGGTTGCATTGAATTTTTGGGCGGCTTGTACGAGGTGTTTGACGATGACGGGGCGCGATAGTGCGGAGACGAGCGGGTATGCGTCCATATAGAGGGCGTTTGCTGCTAGTGCTGGCATGCAGTAGTCTGTGGCGAATTCTTCGCGTGCGTCTGCGATGTAGGCTTCGATGGCTCCGCAGTCTAGTGCTCGTTGGCGGATGGTTTCGAGGTCTTCTCCGCCTTGTCCTACGTCTACTGCTACGGCGATGACTTCTGCTCCGGTGGCTTCTGCAATCCAACCGATGGCTACGGATGTGTCTAGTCCGCCGGAGTATGCGAGGACGACGCGCTCTTTCATGGGGGTATTCCTTTTGTCTTGTTGATAGTGGGGTGGGTTTGTTCGTTATCAACAAGTATGAATAATTATCTATAAATATGCAAACCTATGGATAATATTTCTCAAAAAGTCACATAATACGCTATTGACTCAAGTCACGCTTGAGAATTTTTCCAGTCGCACCCAAGGGTAACGTATCAACAACCCGATAATGACGAGGGCGCTTATAGTCCGCAAGCTGCTGAACACACAAGTGTTCAACCTCCAAACAAAGAGCTTCCTCTTGCGATGGAGAACACTGCTGACGAGGAAGAACAAAAGCATAAATCTCCTCCCCCACACGCATATCTTTTCGCCCCACAACAGCCACCATACGCACCTGAGGATGCGTCGCAATAACATCCTCAATCTCTCGCGGATATACAGAATATCCATGACGCAAAATCATGTCTTTGAGCCGATCAACAATAAAAATATTTCCCTGCTCATCAATTGTTGCAATATCCCCCGTTGCCAACCATCCATCAGATAATGATTGAGAAGTTGCCTCAGGATTATTCCAGTACTCCAACATTACATTAGGCCCGTTAACCCACAACTGCCCTGGCGCACCAGCAGGAAGCACTTCTCCGTTACTGTCACGCACCTGCACACGAATACCCGTTAAAGCAGTCCCCACAGAGCCAACAACAGGAGGGCGAGAAGGCTGATTAAAGGAAACAACCGGAGAAGCCTCAGACAAACCGTAGCCTTCAAGAATGTGACAGCCAACCAACTTATAGAAGTCCTCATGAATTGAGGCCAACAAAGGAGACCCACCAGAAATTCCGTAACGAATCTTACCCATGAGCACTGAAGATTTTTGTCCCTCTAAAGAGGCCGACATTGCAGCATACATCGACGGGACGGCAGCAATAATGCTGACATCAGCTTCAACGCATAATTCAATAGCCGCCTCAGGAGTAAAGCGTGGCAATAAGGCAACCGAAGCACCCGCAGCGAAGACCGCGTTCATCGACACAGTTTGCCCGAAGGAATGAAAAAGCGGCAGCCCTCCAAAAAAGACGTCTTCTGGGGTGTAGTCAAAAAATTCTGCCACCGTCATCGCATTGGATAAAAGATTTTGATGAGTCAGAACAGCACCTTTGGGTTGCCCTGTTGTACCAGAAGTATAGAGAATAACAGCAGGATCTTGAGCATGAACACTAACCGGTTCAATAGCAAATTCTTCTAAAGCCTCCACATCCAAGGGAGTTGCAAAAGTTTCAGCACCTACAATGCGCTGTTGGACCCCCTCAAAAGAGATATTCTCCATCATCACACGCGACCCCTCCCATGCAATGAATAGCTGCGCACCAGAGTCTTCTAGGTGATACCGCACTTCACGTTCGGAAAGCAGCGGGTTCAATGGAACGCAAATTGCCCCCAATGAAACGATTGCATAGTAATACACCGGCATCGCCACGATATTAGGCAGGGAAAGAGCCACCGGTGTTTGATACCCCACTCCAAGTTCTCGTAGCTCTAGTTGAGCTTGAGACACCATTACTTGTAATTGTCGGTAGCTCAGAACAGTATCTTGGTAGAACAATGCATCACGCTCGAGGTGAGCACAAGAGAGGAGAAGGCTAGCTACATTACAGGGGGTTTCGTTGAAGGTTGTCACAATGCGTTCTATTCATTCAGGGGTTGCATACGTTCTCATATTAGTGCACGCCAGCACCTTGTTAAAGCAGCGACAGCGTCCTCTTCTCTGCGAAGATTGCGTAAGGTTTCATCGTGTCAAGGTTTTCTTTATTCCTCACAACAAATCTGTTATTATGAGTTACTCACAATAACACAGGAGATTTTCATGACAGACCTAACCCCCGCAGAAATTGACCTACTGAACAGAGTCTTTGACCTTGCACGAGAAGGAAACACCGAAGAGCTAGAACCACTACTCAACCAAGGTATCCCAGCCAATCTCACCAACGCCCAAGGCGACACCTTGCTTATTCTTGCAAGCTACCACCAACAACTCGACGTCGTAGAACTACTCCTCACACACCAAGCAGACGTCAACCGCCTCAACGACAGAGGGCAAACCGCATTATTGTGTGCCGTCTTCAAAAATAGCCAAGATATCGCACAACGACTTCTCAACGCTGGCGCAGACCTCACCATCGGAGTGCAGCATCCCCTCGAAGTGGCTCAGTTCTTCCAGCTAAAAGAAATGCAACAACTCATCGAAGAACACCAGAAACAAGGCTAAGCTGCCCACTCCAAAAACTTCTGAGCCATCTGCTCTCCACCAAGCGGGTCACGAGTAATAACCATCACCGTATCGTCCCCCGCAATCGTCCCGAGAATAGGCTCAATACTCGCTTGGTCAATAGCAGAAGCCATAAATTGTGCAGCCCCAGGAGGAGTCCGAAGAATCACCAAATTCGCCGAGGCTTCAGCAGTGATGAGAAGTTCCCTAAACAAAGAAATCATGCGCGCATCAACACCTTCAGCCGATGAACGACGAACAGGATGATGCGGAACAGCATAAATCAATCCGGACTTCTCATCACGCACACGCTCAGCACCGATCTCAACAAGATCACGTGACAAGGTCGCTTGCGTTACTTTGACACCATCGTCGACGAGTAATTGCGCTAACTCAGCTTGGGAACGAACATGATGTTTTTGCAGTAAATCAACAATTCGAGCTTGACGAGCCGTTTTCGTCGAGGGGATAGACATTCTATTCATTCTCTTTCTCAGCAAAGCAACCTGCTAGTTAGCCTAGTCCCCCAACATCTGAACAATAAGAAAACTAGACTTGCTGTACATCTTCTACAGCACACACCGATTATATGAGTATTTTTGCGATATTTATACACTTATAGGAAAAATACACGGATAAACCCCATAAATTGAGCGAAAACTACTCAAAGATAACCACCAAATAAGCATAAACATACTCTTTAACGGATACCATCAAACAATAAAAGAAGCCCTTCACGATGGTCAAACACCATCACAAAAGGCTTCCTTATCATGAAGTCACAAAGCTCTCACAACAAGACTAATACTCGTCATCTTCCACGATAGAACGACGACGATTAATCTTCACCGACGCAAAAATACCACCAGCAAAAATTACAAAAGCGCCGATAATATATGCCCAACCACTAAGCCGCTCTGAAAACACTACCTCAGCAGTAATAGGCTTCAACGTACCCTTAGCACCAGTACGAATCACCTCAATCGAGTTACCTTCTGTCGTAGCCAATAAAGCGTCTACTTCCTGAGGAAAATCAGCTCGAACACGACCAGCCTCAGAGCCACGGAACTCAATCATCTCACCAGCATGAACGGTTACGGGATCCCCCAGCTCAGAAATAAACAACTTATTATCAAGCTGCTGATCCACCGGCAACTTACCGGTATAAATCGCAACATTATCTTTAGTCTTTAAATCAGGAGTCAAATCCTTATAGGCCCCAGTCAAAACCCACGTGCGGTCTTCATAACCAGCATGCGAAGACGCCGCAGACAACGAACGAGCCCCTTGAATGCCCAAAAATACCGAAGAAATAATCGCAATGATAATAATTCCGACGGTCAGCCAACGGCTACGGTGGTCAACAACCTCATCATCATAATCTTCAGCCTTATCAAAGCCGAAGAACGAATCGTTGTCGGGTTCTTCAGTCACGATAGTATCTCCCGATGTTTTAGATAATTTTTCTTTCACTGAGGATAAGACACCATTGTACGTGTACTTCATAAAAAGCCCCGTTAGATAACAACTAGAGTCCCCCGATTTCCTCAGAGATTTCGGATTCTTCCATTCTCCACGACGAACCTCACAAACTCCTGAAAAAATGGTGCTGATGCCAGCACAAGCCAACATCAGCACCATCAAGAGCTACCGTCTATAGACGAAGAACACGCTACTCACTACACACGAGGAACAGCACCAAAACGTTCCACCGCCACAGCCACAGCAGCCTCACGAGAAGCACTAGCTTCTTCAGCTGTCAAGGTACGGTCAGAAGCCCTAAAACGCAGAGCAAACGCCACAGACTTCTTACCTTCTGGAATGCCCTCACCGCGATAATCGTCAAAGATTCGTAAATCTTCTAGCAGCTCACCCGCACCCTCAGAAAGTGCAAGAGCCACATCAGCAGCAGGAACATCCGCATCGATTAACAACGCCACATCTTGAGTAGCTGCTGGGTAACCAAAAATACTATAAGCCTCAACAACCTCAGCTTTATCCTCAAGTAACGCAGAGAAGTTAATCTCAAAAGCGCAGGTACGTTCAGGAAGATCATGATCTTTGAGCAGCTGTGGGTGTAACTCTCCAGCGTAACCAATCACAGCACCAGAAGAATCAGAGAACACAGCAGTACGACCGGGGTGGAAAGCCTGATGAGTGCCTTGAGCCATCTTAAACTCGGCACCGGCAACATCAGCAATCAAACCCACAGCATCTATCGCATCACGCCAATCATAAGCACGAGCAGAAGCACCAGGCATCTGTTCATGTTCATAACCGCTGAAAATACCAGAAATATACCGTGGTTGATGAGGAATACCCGCATTCAAATCAGCAATAACCTCGTCAGAAGGACGCTGCCCCAAACCGGGGATGCTCTCAGAACCATGCTGTGTTGAAGGAACAAAAATATGGCCTGTCTCGTAAAGAGCAAGATTACGGAACCCACGAGAAAGGTTACGTTTGAGAACCTCTACCAACCCTGGAAGCAAAGAACGACGCAAAAGCCCTTGAGCCTCTGAAATAGGGTTAGCAAGTTGAATAGACGCGACGTCCTCACCAGCAACAGGCTGCGCCCACAAATTATTTGCTTGAGAAGAAACAAATGGATACGCATAGACCTCCGTCAAACCACTCGATGCAAGCGCATCAAGAACACGACGACGAGTCATCTGTTCAACAGTGTATCCACGACCAGGAGGGGCAACCGGAACAGTTGAAGGAATCTTGTCATACCCGATAAGACGAGCAACTTCTTCTGTGAGGTCCTCTTTATCCGTTAGGTCAGGTCGCCAGGTAGGAGGAATCACCTCATAAGTGTCACGACCAGCCGTGACCTGAGCGCCAATAGACTCTAGAGTGCCAACAATCTCATCCTGAGTGTATGCAACACCAATACGGGATGGAGTGTAATCCATCGGAAGAGAAATCGCTTGAGGTTTTTCTGTACGGTTCACGTCGCTAGACTCTGAAACGATAGTTGCCCCAGCAAGCTCCACCAATAGTTCAACAGCACGCTGAGCGGCAGCTGCCTGTAACGCAGAATCTACACCACGTTCAAAACGTTTAGAAGCATCTGAAGAAAGCTTATGACGGCGTGAAGAACGAGCAATAGAAACCTCGTCAAAACGTGCAGACTCAATCAGAATCTCAGTAGTTTCAGTCGTCACCTCAGTACTTGCTCCCCCCATCACACCGGCAAGAGCAATAGCACCAGAATCATCACAAATGACAAGATCTTCAGGGTGTAAAGTACGTTCTTTCTCATCAAGAGTACGAAGGGTTTCACCTTCGTGGGCGCGACGTACAGACAACGATCCAGAAAGTTTCTGTGCATCATAAAAATGGAGTGGCTGCCCTGTCTCTAACATGACATAGTTCGAGATGTCTACAGGAAGAGATACCGAACGGATTCCTGCTAAACGTAAACGAGAAGCTAGCCATGGTGGGGTGGGAGTGTCTGCCAAAACACCCGTTACTTTACGCGTCACGAAACGGGTACATCCAAGTTTTCCGTGGATAGGTGCATCATCGTTCAGAGAAACTGCTGCTTCTGCTTGGTGTGTTGCTGGTGCACGTTCTGCTAGTTCTACGACAAAGTCGTTGAAGGGTTCTCCAACAGCATGGCAGTATTCGCGTGCGATACCTCGGATAGAGAAAGCATATCCACGGTCCGGGGTGACGTTAACTTCTGCTGCTTCATCGTATAGGCCCAGCAATTCCATTGCGTCAGTACCAATTTCGGGGTCTAGACCCAAATCAGATAAGACGATGATCCCGCCGGTGTCTTCTCCTAAGCCCAGTTCACGAGCGGATGCAAGCATACCAGCTGATTTGTGACCGTATGTTTTACGTGCGGTAATAGCAAAACCGCCAGGTAGTACAGCGCCGGGGAGCGTCACGACTACTTTATCGCCTACGCTAAAATTATGGGCGCCACAGATAATTCCCTGAATACCAGATTCTTCAATCCCTTTACCGGTGAGGGTTTGTGTCTGTCCCTCAGGGACAACACGCACCTGACACCAGTTCACGGTTTTGCCGTTAGAGTGAGTTTCTGGTTCTTGAGAGAGAACTTGTCCGACAACAATCGGCCCTGAAATTTCATCCGTAGGGCGGTGAACGTCTTCTTCTTCTAAGCCAACCTTCACCAAGATTTCCATAACGTCTTCGGAACGTGCGTCTTCAGGGACTGGTGCGTATTCACGCAACCATGAAAGAGGTATCCGCATCTTTTAAATCTCCATTCCAAACTGCTGTGAAAAGCGAACGTCGCCTTCGATAATGTCGCGCATATCTTCTACTCCGTTGCGGAACATCAAAGTTCTTTCAATACCCATACCAAAAGCAAATCCGGAGTATTCTTCTGGGTCAATACCTGCTGCTCGGAGCACCTGCGGGTTAACCATGCCACAACCGCCCCATTCAATCCAACGAGGACCGCCCTTAGCACCAGGGTGCCAAAGGTCTAGTTCGGCAGAAGGCTCTGTGAATGGGAAGTAATTGGGGCGTAAACGAATTTTTGCGTCATCACCAAACATTTCTCGAGCCATGTGTTCGAGAGTGCCTTTAAGGTCTGCCATGGTGAGCCCTTTATCTACGGCAAGACCTTCAATCTGGTGGAATACTGGTGTATGAGTTGCGTCGAGTTCGTCAGTACGATACACCTGACCGGGGCAGACAACATATACCGGGAGCTCACGAGTGAGCAAGGAACGCATCTGCACTGGTGAAGTGTGAGTGCGTAGCATCAAATGCGCCTGTACAGGTTCGACGAAAAATGTATCTTGTAGTTCTCGAGCGGGGTGATCTGGCGGGAAGTTCAAGGAGTCGAAGTTGTACCATTCTGATTCAACTTCAGGACCGTCAGCAACTTCCCATCCCATAGCCACAAAAATATCGGTGAGACGATCTTGCAAAATGTTAATAGGGTGACGTCCGCCTAGTGCACGACGTGCAGAAACAGCAGTAACATCTACAGCTTCCTCAACGAGAATACGAGCCGCATGTTCTTGTTCAAGCTCAGCATTACGCGCTTCAATGGCTTGAGTCAGACGTCCACGCGCCTGCCCCATGAGTTTGCCAATCTCAGCTTTGTGCTCTTTAGAGAGGTGACGCATCTGCTTATTCGCAAGAGTGAAACTTCCCTTATCACCAAGGAACGCTAAACGTGTTTGTTTTAGCTCGTCAAAAGTACTTGAAGATTCTTCAACGGCAGCTAATGCGCGTGAAAGTTCTTGGGAAAAAGCATCCTTCACTCGCTCTAATCCCTGCGCAGAATCTGCTTCAAGAACTTCTTGAAGGTTCGCCAGAATATGGTAAGACTCTGGCAGATTGGTGCTTTCAGATAATGAATCAGTCATTAATAACTCATCTCGTTGCATAGTGTACAGCGCGGTATGCGCCTTCTATTCTCGTCTTCATCCTAGTTTAGTGTACCTTCAGCGTTCTCTGTACACGGTTCACTCAGGTAAGAGCTTGTTGTCATCTTAATCAGTTGTTGAACAATTGGGTAATCTGCCGGTATCCAGTCAATAGATAATAGATTGTGGTTGATATCGACCCATTGTATTTGTTGGTGTCCTTCAATCATGTGGACTTCTCCTGACGAGATGGTACAGAACCATACACGCATAGCAGCATGCTCCGATAGCGCCCAACCTTGCCGGTGAGGTCCTGTAATTTCTTGGCCAAGAGTGACGTGTATCGAAAGTTCTTCGTCGAGTTCCCGTGCTAAGGCTTGTTCACAACTCTCACCTGCCTCAACTTTTCCGCCAGGAAACTCCCATAAACCAGCAAGTTCTTTGGGAGCATGACGTTGCCCAATCAGAAGTCGAGTAGGTTTCTCAAGAGAATCTACGATAGCCCCACCAACAACTTGGAGAGGAAAAATCTGGGTCATTTTTTCGTTCCGTGTTGCGCTCGAGCTGAAGCATAGAGACACAGGGCAGCTGCCACACTAACGTTGAGAGACTCTGCAGAACCATGAACCGGAACTGCAACGCGCTCATCAGCTAGAGTTTTCTCATCGGTACTTAGCCCTTGAGCCTCATTACCAAAAAGCCATGCTGTCGGTTGTGACAGATCGTATGAGCTTTCGTCGTGAGGAACTGCCCATCGTTTAGCTGCCGCAATATCCGATAATTCGTCAAGGTCCAGCGCACCATAACCATCTGCAGCAAGAATACCCATACCGTAACGACGTGCAGTATCAAGAAACTCTGTGAGCGCAAGGTTACTTATCACAGGAAGGTGAAAAAGTGACCCAGCAGTAGAACGTACCGTCTTGGGGTTATAAATATCTACGGTGTCGGTGGTGGTCACGATTAAATCTGCGCCGGCGGCATCGGCGGCACGAATGATGGTGCCGGCGTTACCGGGATCTTGCAAGCGTGCAAGTACAGCCACCAATTGCGGTATCTTTCCTTCAGCGAAGAAGATACGTGATAGGTCAGGTTCTTGAATGAACGCTACCGCAATCATGCCTTGTGGGGTGACGGCGTCTGACATGGCTTCAAGTACTTCTTCAGTCACCATACGCATGAAGACTTTACGTCCTTGTTCTGGTGTTGGCGTGCCATGTACTTTTTCGAGTAGTTCAGCAATATCACGGTGACGGTCGAAGGCACGTTCTGTGACGTATACGGCGTCAAGAAGTGGGGTATGAAGATGTGAGGTGAGGGCTTCACGCACGGCTTGTGGGCCTTCTACGAGAAATTGTTTTTTCTTATTGCGCCCACGACGTGTTGCTAGTGTTGCAATATCTTTAACACGGTCAGCCTGAGGGTTTTCCATGACAACGGGGGTACTTAAACGTTTTTTAAAATCCACGGTCTCCACTCTACCGGATATATATTTTTCTGTATCTTTTACCGTGTAAAAGCCCAGAATACGATTGTGCCGTTCTCTACATGTAGTAGAGAACGGCACAATCGTATTCTTTTAAGAATTATTCACCTTTAGGTGCAGAAGTGTCCTCAGGCAAGTTGTTCTTAGCAATCTCTACAAGTGCAGAGAAAGCTGCCGGTTCGTTGACTGCTAGTTCAGCCAACATACGACGATCAACTTCAACCTCAGCAGCTTTCAAGCCCTGAATGAAACGGTTGTAGGTGAGGCCTTCAGCACGAGCTGCAGCGTTGATACGCTGAATCCATAGGCGGCGGAAGTCACCCTTCTTTTTACGACGGTGGTCGTAGCTGTAAACCAATGAATGGATGACTTGTTCTTTTGCCTTACGGTAAAGGCGTGAACGCTGTCCGCGATAACCGGATGCGCGTTCAAGAATTACTCGGCGCTTCTTATGCGCGTTAATCGCGCGTTTCACACGTGCCACGTGTGTCTCCTTCGTCTTATTGTCCTTGCTAGCTGATGCCAGTCAAGGAGCGAGTCTAAAAAGTTATTGCCCGTTGAGGCACAAGTTTCTCAAAGATGAGAGGGCTTATTTACCCAACATCTTTTTGATGACCTTAGCCTGACCGCCGGTAACAATCTGGTCAGAAGCCAGACGGCGGGTGAGGCGAGAGGACTTGTGCTCGAGGTAGTGGCGACGGTTGGCCTGCTGGCGCTTAACCTTGCCGGTACCGGTGAGCTTGAAGCGCTTTTTAGCACCAGAGTGGGTCTTCTGCTTCGGCATAGCTGCCGTTCTCCTTACGTTCTGCTTTTGGAGGGTATCCAAAAGAACTCTTGAGCGAATTTCTTCGCATGTACAAGGTAGGTTCATGTTTTCTACGGAAACTGAGAAAACATGACAATCGGAAAGACACCTGCAACGTTCAAATAACACTGCTAGATGGCTATCCGCGCCGTTTCTACTTTGTTATTCTATTCCGCTTCAGCTTGCGCCTGTGCCTTGAGCTCTGCTGGCATTGCATCTGCCAAAGAGTTCTTCACAGGAGTAGCCTGAGTAGTGTCGACACGTTCGCGACCCTTGCGTCCGCCTGAGCGTTGTTGTGCTTCTTTACGTGCTTCAGCTTTACCACGAAGCGGAGAAAGAACCATTACCATGTTACGACCGTCAATTCGGGGGGTTGACTCTACAGAACCAACCTCGACCAAATCGTCTGCCATGCGCTCTAGCAACCGCACACCCATCTCGGGGCGCTGCTGTTCACGACCACGGAATTGAATCATCGCTTTGACTTTGTCACCACCAGATAGGAAACGACGCGCGTGTCCCACTTTAGTTTCATAGTCATGAGTATCAATTTTGAGACGGAAACGGATTTCCTTCAAAGAAGCGTTAACTTGCTTCTTTCGGGATTCACGTGCTTTAACTGCGGCTTCGTACTTGTACTTGCCGAAGTCCATGAGCTTACATACAGGCGGTTTCGCTGATGGTGCAACCTCTACGAGGTCCAAATCAGATTCTTGTGCAAGACGCAAAGCATCTTCAACACGAACAATGCCTACCTGCTCGCCGCCTGGCCCAACGAGGCGGACCTCTGGGACACGAATACGTTCATTAATGCGTGGATCGCTAATGAGTAGCTCCTGTTAGCTCAGTGGGTTTCCCCGTGAATAATAATCAGTACATAGAAGATGTAAAAAACACCTTCGATGCACAGCAAACGAAGGTGTACTTCTCAAGTATTCACTCTTATGAACACTTGGAATAACCCGTCAACCTAATCACATGGATGAATGTGGCTGAAGCAGGTGGGAGTAGCCTCCGCTTGCAAACTGTGTATAGTCTATCGGCTTTACGCATGCATTTCAACGCAAAACACAAAGATGCTCACAAGATAGGTCACATTACAGGACCAGTGAACTTCTCCCCTGGTCCTTGTCCCGGTGCATCAGGAATCATCGACGCTTCACGAAAAGCCAACTGCAAAGTTCGCAAACCGTCACGCAACGGAGCTGCATGCTGAGAACCAATTTCGGGAGCCGCCGCCGTCACCAACCCAGCAAGAGCCGTAATCAGCTTACGAGCCTCGTCCAAATCCTTAAGGTCTTGAGCGTCCTCACCCTCAGCTAAACCACATTTCACAGCAGCCGCACTCATCAAATGCACCGCAGCCGTTGTCATAATCTCTACAGCAGGCACCTCCGCAATATCACGCACCTGCTCCTGAACTTTTTTCTGCTCCTCATCGAACGAATACCGCTCAGACATATATCCTCATCTCTACCGAAAAAACGATGAACTCTTTATGACGAATACGCCATGGATAAAACTAACTGCACAGAGTCTACCTGCTGCCCAACCAACTCATCCGACGCCAAACGCCGTTGAAACTCTTCCAACACAATATTTAGCTCTGATTGAGTCAGGCCAGGAACCAGCTCCACCATCATCTTCAGCTCTGGCCCAGCACCGCCACCAGAAAGACGTTGCCCCTCAGCCGTCTGAGAGGCAACACCGTCACCAGCTACAGCACGGACACGGACAATACCGCTACCCTCTGGAATCAACGCATTCAACGCTTCTTCTACGCGCGCATCAGCATATGAGGGAATCCAAGGCTCACCCTTAGCCAATGCCCATAATGCAGGACGGCGCACCACAAATGTTATCGGCTCACTCGGATCAACAACCAACAACTGCTGTCCATCTTCTACCGCAGAAAGAGCAGTCTTTCTCATCGAAGCCGCAACAGGACGCGCATCAGGATGCCATCGTTGCAAAGCTTTCACATCGGTAAAGACGGGAAGAGCTTTTCTCCCATCGGGCGCTTGGATACTTACTAACGCCATATCTGCTTCTTTATCGGCAACGAGACCTTCATCAGTAACAACCGAATGAGATACCTCAGCAACCACGGGAACAAACACTCGACATTGGCTTAGAGCACGAACAACATCTTCTTCCCGACAAGAACCAGAAACGAACTTCTCAAAAACCTCAGCAATAACAGCATCACGCGCACCATCATCCTCAGAAAATTGATGACGATGACTCGTTCCTTCACCTAAATTTCGCCCCTTCCAAGGCTGCCCACCCGTATCAGTCTCACCCCCAGCACTATTGAGCTGAGCTTGAATATGAGCGGGCAAAGAACGCGATGCAGGAGGCTTCGAAGAATGATGATTGCTCATTATGGTGCAACGTTCTGCGCTGGATAGCCAGCAACGTCCAAGGCTTGTTCTAAAGTGAACTTTCCGGCATAAAGAGCCTTACCCATAATGGCACCCTCAACACCATAAGGAACTAATTCCCGTAATGCGCGAATATCTTCAAGGGTAGAGATACCGCCAGAGGCAACCACCGGCTTATCGGTTCTTTGCGCGACCTCTTTAAGAAGCTCAAGATTTGGTCCAGTCAAAGTGCCGTCTTTGGTTACGTCGGTGAGCACATAACGAGCGCAACCGTCAGCTTCTAAACGTTCTAGTACGTCCCACAGGTTACCGCCATCTTTAGTCCAGCCGCGAGCAGCTAAAGTTGTTCCACGCACGTCGAGCCCCACAGCAATTTTCTCACCGTGTTCTGCGATAACTTTTCGAGTCCATTGAGGATTTTCGAGAGCTGCAGTACCCAGATTAATGCGAGCAGGGTTCAAAGACAGTGCGCGCTCTAGAGACTCATCATCACGAATACCGCCCGACATTTCAATATTAATATCGAGGTGTTTAGCAACAGAGGTGAGCACCTCAAGGTTATGTCCACGACCAAATGCTGCGTCTAAATCAACAAGGTGGAGCCACTGTGCGCCGGCATCCTGCCATGCAAGAGCTGCCTCAACAGGATCACCATACCCAGTTTCTGAGCCGGCTTCGCCCTGCACCAAGCGTACTGCTTGACCATTTGCAACGTCCACGGCGGGAAGAAGTTCTAAAAGATTTGTCATCGCATATTCCTTAAAAGTAAAAGTTTAGTTGTAGGCAAAGAGGACGTATCCCCCATAGCCGATGAACAGTAAAGCCACACACAGCATCGCGACCTGAACGACAAGAGGAACTTTTTGCTGTCGTAGAGAAATTGTGCCACCAAGGCAAAAAGCTCCCACTAACATCAACAAGCTTCCAGAGAGAAAAGGGCTCATTGCTCCTTCCCTTCTGAGGAGTTAAGGCGCCCCGTGCGAGGCAAAGAATTAATCCAGTTCCGCAAGAGGCGAATACCGGCGTGAGAAGACTTTTCTGGATGAAATTGTGTTGCGCTCAGCGGACCATTTTCGACAGCTGCAACAAAGGGCACGCCGTGAGTAGACCACGTCACCTGTGGGGGCAACATCGCTTCATTATTCTGGTCAAAAGACCATTCTTGTACAGCATAGGAATGCACAAAGTAGAAGCGTTCGTTTTCGATTCCGTCAAAGAGCACTGACCCTTCGGGGGCAGAGACAGTATTCCACCCCATATGTGGAATAACTTCAGCACGTAGTTTTTCAACCGTACCTGGCCACTCTCCCATACCTTGAGAAAGCACCCCGTGTTCGTTACCTTGTTCAAAGAAAATCTGCAATCCGACGCAAATGCCTAGTACAGGGCGTCCACCAGCAATACGCCGGCCAATTAGACGAGGAGCATCAATTTTTTTCAGACTCGTCATTACCGCGTCGAAGGCTCCGACTCCTGGCACAACCAAACCGTCTGCGCCAAGCACATCGGATTCTTGGCGAGAAAGAATTACGTCAGCTCCGGCTTGCTCTAAAGCACGCACAGCAGAACGAACGTTGCCAGCACCATAATCTAAAACGACGACAACGGGTTTGTCCTGAGAGGATTGAACGCTTACGCCCATGGTTAGAGCGCCCCCTTCGTGGAAGGAATACCAGAATGACGAGGGTCAGGTTCAACCGCTTGACGCAACGCACGTGCAAGTGCTTTGAACTGTGCCTCTGCAATATGGTGGGGGTCTCGCCCTCCTAGCACCGTCATATGCAAGCAGATTCCTGCGTGGTAAGCGATAGCTTCAAGAACGTGGCGAACCATCGAACCGGTGAAGTGCCCTCCGATGAGGTGAAATTCGTAGCCTGCTGGCTCTCCCGTGTGCACAAGATAGGGGCGTCCTGAAATATCAACAACACATTGTGCTAATGCTTCGTCCAAAGGAACTGTTGCTTGCCCAAAACGACGGATACCAGCTTTATCACCAAGAGCCTCGCGTAAGACTTCGCCGATGACGATGCCGGTATCTTCTACCGTATGGTGCACGTCGATATGGGTATCGCCACTGCATTTGATCGTCATATCAATCAGGGAATGTTTCGCAAGAGCTGTGAGCATATGGTCGTAAAAAGGCACGCTAGTGTCGATGTCAGAACGTCCTTCACCGTCTAAGTTTATTTCAACGAAGACAGAGGACTCGCTCGTTGTGCGTTCTAGTCTGGCGGTGCGGGGGCCAATTCCTGTAGTGCTTGCTGGCATTGGTTACCTATATATTCTTGGTTTATATGATGTACACGTCAGGTATCTATCGCTACTAGGTGACAGATACCTTAGTTTTAGTGATAGTTCAGGAGAAATGTTCTACTACCAGAATCATCTCACGATGATGTTAGCAAGATGCGGGTAGTTCTCCAGAATGTTCCAAATACTTCTTAAGACTTTCAAGGAAAGCTGTTGTTTCTGATGCTGTTCCGGCAGTCACTCGCAGATGTCCTGCGATGCCGTTATCACGGACTAAGATGCCGTCGTCAAGGAGCCATTGCCAAGCTTCTTTTTCGTTACGTAGTCCAGCAAAAAAGATAAAATTAGAATCTGATACGGCTGGCTGTAGCCCATATTCTTTGAGAGTTTTTACGATACGGTCACGTTGGTTTCTAATATCTTGCACGTTAGCGAGCAGTCCTTCTCGGTGGCGCAAGGCGGCTATTGCAACAGCCTGAGTGACACTAGAAAGATGGTATGGCAAACGTACAAGTCGTACCGCATCAGCAATTGCGGGGTCTGCAGCGAAGTATCCTAGTCGGGCACCGGCAAAGGCAAAAGCTTTACTCATAGTACGGCTTACGACTAGTCGAGGGCGCCCCGGAAGAAGTGTTAGCGCGTGCGCAGAGGTATCTTGAGCGAATTCAGCGTATGCTTCGTCCACGATGGTAATGCCATCATGTTCTTGCATCGCATCATAGACAGCTTCGATAACATCTAGCCCAAGCCCTGTTCCCGTGGGGTTGTTAGGAGAACACAAAACCACGATATTTGGTCGATGTTCTTGAATTTGAGCTACGGCAGATTCGAGGCCAAGAGAGAAGTCGGAGCCACGTTGCCCAGCGATGAAGCGAGTATTTGTCCCATCAGCTAAGAGAGGGTACATCGAATAGGTGGGAACAAAGCTCATGACGCTTCGCCCAGGCCCGCCAAACACTTGAAAGAGTTGTTGTAGCACTTCGTTAGAGCCATTAGCAGCCCAGATATTCTCAGGTTTAAGACCGTGCCCTAGATACTGGGCAAGTTCTTCGCGAAGAGTCGTAAACTCTCTATCGGGGTAACGGTTAAGGGTTTGCGCCACTGTCGCAATTTCTGAGCTGATTGCGTCAATCACTTCTTGAGGCATAGGGTGCGTATTTTCGTTGACGTTAAGGGTAATGGGAACGTCAATCATGGGAGCACCATATGGGGAGCGCCCTCGTAAGTCGTCACGAATAGGTAATACTGAAAGGGGGTCTAATGCTTCATTCACTCTTACAGTCTAACGAGAACAGATACCCCTCGCATATTCTTCTCTTATACTTCTCATAATGAGTAAAGAGGCACTTCAAGTTTTTGCCCAACATCTAGGGATGTTGATGATAAATCATTAATGTGCATAATGTGAAGCAAAACGTCACGAACGTCCATACCGGCAGAATGTTCTTCGGCAATACTCCATAAAGTATCCCCGTATCCAACCGTAACTTGCTCCGTCACCTGTTGTAATTCTTGCATCGTTGAAGCATGAGCGGTATTTGCGAGGTAGAGAGAAGTCAATAAGGTCAATATTGCTATGAAGCAAAGAGCGATACCCAACAAGAAGGAAATACGATACTTACCCCAGTAAATATCTGAGGCGTTCTGCGCATTTGGATGTGAAGCACCTGCGGTACGTGTAGACGCTGAACTCTGAAGATACAGAACGTTTGACATATTTCCTCCTGATAGCAATAGAGCTATATATCGAATATTCACCCTGAATAAATCGAAACTATGTTCTATATAGTACATATGTTCTATCAGAAAATTCGAATATAGTCGAGAAAAACTAGAACAAATGTTTGAACTTTTTCGATACGTGCCATACTCTTGTCCTAACACTGTTTATTGGCAGGTAGTGTTTAACGACTTTTAAAATCCCCTATCTCAGCAATGGCTAGGGGTGCTACGCCAGAACATCATTAGACAAGCCCCTCAATATGGACAAAGGAACGCCGTGAGCGATAACACATACTCCAGCGCTACTATTGCGCCACAATCTGGCAGAAAACCTCTCAGTTCGCGTCAACAACACATCTTGACTGCCATCTCTGAAGCTATAGACACCCACGGTTACCCCCCTTCAATGCGAGAAATTGGAGATATCGTAGGTCTCGCATCCTTATCATCAGTGACACACCAGCTCTCACAACTAGAAAAATTAGGCTACATCCGACGAGACCCCAAGCGCCCACGAGCCATCGAAATACTCGCAGAAGAACAAGAAACAACTGAAGAAAAAAGCACCGAATCGGTCATCGTTCAGTTACCAACACCTCAACACAACAGCGAAGATTTTGCGGTAGTACCCCTAGTCGGAAGAATCGCCGCAGGCGGTCCCATCACCGCAGAACAATCCGTCGAAGACGTCATGACATTGCCACGCCAAATTGTTGGCAACGGAGACTTATTCATGCTCCATGTCAAAGGAGACTCCATGATTGATGCAGCAATCTGTGACGGAGACTGGGTTGTCGTCCGTGCACAACACACCGCAAATAATGGAGATATCGTTGCAGCACTCCTCGAAGACGAGGCAACCGTCAAAACTTTCCGCCAACGCGACGGACACACCTGGCTACTACCACAAAACACCCGATACGAACCCATACTCGGCGACAACGCCACCATCATGGGCAAAGTCGTATCAGTATTACGAAGTCTCTAATACCAAAACCACATAAAAAATATTGGGTGTATTCCTGCCTCTCACAGGAACACACCCAATATTTTTGTGCGCTAACTCACTTGTGCATGCAAGCGATGCAAAGCGCCACATACAACATCAGTTCTTGTAGTCTTCCAAAAAGGAGGCAAAGCACTCATCAAATATCCAGAATACCGTTGAGTAGCCAACCGAGAATCAAGAACAGCAACCACACCACGATCATCACTAGAACGAATCAAACGCCCCACACCCTGAGCCATACGAACAGCCGCATATGACGCAGAAACACTCATAAAACCGTTACCACCACGAGAAGCAACAGCCCGAGTACGAGCCTGCATCAAAGGATCGTTAGGGCGAGGGAACGGAATACGGTCAATCAGCACCAAACGGCAAGAATCCCCCGGCACATCAACACCCTGCCACAAACTCATCGTCCCAAAAAGACACGAATCTTTATCCTCAGAAAATTCCTTCACCAAAGAGCCAAGCGAAGACTCCCCCTGCACCAGAACAGAAACATCAGTATGTTCACGAAGATACTCCGCAGCTTCTTCAGCCGCACGCCTTGAAGAAAAAAGCCCCAAAGCACCACCGTTAGAAGCCTCTACCAGCTCACGCATACGCTCTAATTGAGCAGTAGAAATCCCCTGAGATGGTTTAGCAATATCAGCAGCAACATACAACAGACCTTGCTTAGGGTAATCAAAAGGAGAACCAACATCTAGCCCCTCCCAACGAGGAGCACCGGCACCACTTAACCCCAAAGAATGAGCAACCATATCAAAGGACTCCCCCAACTTTAATGTTGCAGAAGTCAATACCACAGTTCGCCCATCAAAAAGCCCATCACGCATCTGCATCGCAACCGATAAGGGAGCAATATATAACGTTGCGGGGTCATCATCAGAGGCAGGAGCATAACCACGCCCAGCTTCCCACGATTGTGGACGAGATAACCACACCACCTCATGATGCTCATCAGCGCCCAATAACCGTTCCGCTATCTCTAATAACTCAGACAGCGCGCTACGAGCTAGCTGACGAGGAGCATCGCTATCTTTAGAATCACTTTTCGTATCAGATAATGCTACACGTGCAGCTTCACGCACCAGCTCCACAGAATGAGCAATACTCTCCGTCAAGCCACGAGGTAAAAGCTCTGCAGCAACACCACGTAAAGACGTTTCTAAAGCGCTACCAGCATGCTCTAAAGGATCAGAACTAGCTTTCGTGTGTTTACGCACCAAACGAGCAGCCGAATATACCATTCCGGCAGAAAGAGATCCCGTCACAGCACCCGTCACACGGTCTGCCAGCTCATGTGCCTCATCAATAACAACAACCTCATGCTCCGGCAAAACACCAATACCTTCAAAAGCATTAATCGCTAAAAGAGCATGATTCGTAATAATAATGTCTGATTGAGCGGCCTTCTCACGTGCAAGCTCACTAAAGCAAGACTCCACCAAAGGACAGCGTTTACCCAAACATTCAGCAGCAGATACAGAGACTTGACGCCAAGCACGATCAGAGACACCGGGTTTGATATCGTCCCTGTCACCAGTATCAGTTGTCTGAGCCCACTGACGAAGACGCAACACTTCCTGACCAAGACGGCCAACAGAACCACTGGCCACATCTGCAGCGAAAAGAGTGTCCTCTTGTTCATCCTCAGGGTAACCGCCCTCAAGCTTATGAACACACACATAATTATTACGGCCCTTGAGAACAGCAACATCAGTTTGCCCCTCAGGAACATTCGAAAGGGTTTCTAAAAGTCGCGGTAAATCACGATTGATAATCTGTGTTTGCAACGCCAAAGTCGCCGTCGCAACCACAATAGGCTTATCCGAAAATTGAGCATAATGAACAGCAGGAATCAGATAGCCCAAAGACTTTCCCGTTCCCGTACCAGCTTGGACCAGCAGATGACGTTTCAGTTCAAAGGACTGAGCCACATGAGCGAGCATTTTCCGTTGCCCAGCACGCTGTTCTCCCCCGCTAGAAGCAATCACATGATCGAGTAGTTCAAGAGCAGGCTTCGCTCCAGGCAACGTCTCAAGCTCTTCTCCAGTAGGAGCGCTCACCGGTTCTTCACAAGAACTCATCGAGAAGAAACCTCAACAGCACCATCCTGACGAGCTTGTTCAATCTCTGGTCGTAAGACTTCCATCAATTCGTCGTCTAAAGCATATTCTGCTAGTTCAGAGGAAAGTTGTTCACGAACCAGCACTTGAATATATGTCCCATCAGAAACAAAAGCTGTTGATAGAATCTCTGCATCCCACTGGTGCAAACGAGAAACGACCTCACCATGCGTATATGGGATAAGCAGATTCAGCTGAACCGAAGGGCGTGGAATACGCTTCGCAATAACCTCTTGAAGCTCCGCTATCCCCTGCCCCGTACGAGCAGACACCACCACAGTATCTCGCTCACGTTGTTGCACACGTTCAAGTACCATCGGGTCAGCGGCATCTGCCTTGTTCAGAACAATAATCTCAGGAATCTCGTGTGCATCCACTTCGTGTAAAACTTCACGAACCGCCTTAATCTGCCCCTCAGGATCAGGGTGAGACCCATCGACCACGTGCACAATCACATCAGCATCAGCAATTTCTTCAAGCGTAGAACGGAAAGCCTCTACCAGCTGAGTAGGTAAAGAACGCACAAAACCTACCGTGTCAGAAAGCGTGTACCCCACACCATCAGGTGTCTGGGCTTTACGTACCGTAGGGTCAAGAGTCGCGAATAAAGCATTCTCAACGAGGACACCAGCATCAGTCAAACGGTTCAACAAAGAAGACTTACCAGCGTTGGTATAGCCAGCAATCGCCACAGAAGGAACGTCATGACGCTGACGGTTCAAACGCTTGGTCTGGCGAGAGGGCGCCATCGCCGCAATCTCACGACGTAGCTTTGCCATGCGAGCGCGAAGACGACGACGGTCCATCTCAATTTTAGTTTCGCCAGGACCACGAGAACCAATACCCTCACCAGAAGCAGCACGTCCACCTGCCTGACGAGACAGAGACTCACCCCAACCACGCAAACGAGGAAGCATATATTCAAGCTGAGCCAACTCAACTTGAGCTTTACCCTCACGGGACTTTGCGTGTTGAGCAAAAATATCAAGAATCAAAGCAGTACGGTCAATGACTTTGACCTTCACAATATCCTCTAACGCACGACGCTGAGAAGGAGCCAACTCTGAATCAACAATAACAGTATCAGCACCAGTCGCCTGCACAATATCTTTAAGTTCAAGTGCTTTACCTGAACCGAGAAAAGTACCCGGATCTGGTTTTAAACGACGTTGAATAATGCCGTCCAAGACTTCTGAACCCGCTGTCTGCGCCAAGGCAGCAAGCTCACGCAAAGAATTTTCTGCATCGGCAACGGTACCTTCTGTCCATAATCCGGCAAGAACCACACGTTCTAGACGAAGCTGACGGTACTCAACCTCTGTAACGTCTTCAAGTTCTGTTGATAGACCCGCAACACGTCGCAAGGCTCGACGCTCAGCAAGATCTTCTTGAGCGCCATCATAGTGTGAATGTTCAACATCCACGGCAGATATTTCGCGTGCTTGTTCGTCCAAAACACGCGCCCCAGAACGAGAAGATGCAGAACGCCCAAGAACACGGTCTACTGTTTCCCTCAACAGTTCGTCGCTAGGGAGTTTCTGAGGATTCTGCTCATTAAATTCAGAAGTATTCATAGTACCTTTCGTCAATCTGCTCTCATTCTACAGCCCTTATTCAGTATGAAGCCACGATATTTCTTCGAGCTCAGAGGAAGAAGGTTCAAGCGCCAGCTTCTGTTTTCCCGTAAAGTAGTGAGCTATGGTTGCCGAACATTATTTTTCCGCTACACCCAATAGCGATTTCTCCCCTCGTGAAATTGACGTCACTCTAGCAAACCAACGAGTACGAGTACAAAGCGCATCAGGTATTTTTAGTCCCAGCGGTATCGACAAAGGCACCGCAATACTCCTTGAAAATGTACCCGAGCCAGAAGGCACCTCTTTTCTTGATATCGGCACAGGGTGGGGCCCTATTACCCTGACATTGGCATTAAAAAACCCTCAAGCTCAGGTCACCGGTGTTGAGGTTAACGAACGTTCTGCGCAGCTCACCCGTACCAACGCGCAAAAGCTAGGGCTGACCAATGTGACGGTCTACTCTCCAGAGGAAGTACCTCAAGATTTACGGTTTGACACCATCTGGTCTAATCCACCTATCCGTGTAGGAAAAGATGTCCTACACAACATATTACGTACATGGATTCCACGGTTAAACGTGGGCGGATGCGCATATCTCGTGGTTCAAAAGAACCTCGGGGCAGATTCTTTACAAAAATGGTTAGCACACGAATTAGAAGAACAGCCACAGGGAACTTTTCAAGTATCACGCTACAGTACCTCTAAGGGGTTCCGAATCCTTGAAGTTGTTCGCAACGCTTAATTCGCAACGCATAAAAAGATGATGTGAGGTTCTCAAAACATAGAACTTCACATCATCACGACTATACAAGAACGACTTTTCCAACCATACTAGCCGAACCTGCTAGCACCACATGTTCGAGGTCGTCAGGGCCCGTTACAAAGGTGACAGCTAAAGTTCCCCCAGGAACGTACACGAGCCATTCATCGGGGGCGTCATCTCCAGCCCAGAAGCGGGTTGCCGCAGCTGCTGCACAAGCGCCGGTTCCGCAGGAGAGAGTCTCTCCCACACCACGCTCATAAACGCGCATCCGAATAGCGCCCACATGCGCTAACCCTGTTTCAGCTTCTGTATCCTCAATTTCTTCAGGAACAACAAACTCAACGTTCGTACCGTGGGCAGGTGTCGGGCTCACTTTCGGAGCAGCATCAAGGCTCAGCCCATCAAGTTTTCCATCAGTGCCCAGAGCAACAACAGTATGAGGGTTCCCCATAGAAATGGAGAGCGCCGAACGAGGTGTCTTAAGCCCTCGGACGCTCACCTGCGAGTCTACGCCACTTTCACGGGCGACATCTCCATCGATGAAACTCCATGGCCCCATATCAATGGCATATCCGTTGTCTGTTTTGCCGACAGTCTTCACCCCTGCACGGGTGCTGATACGAACCCGATCGCCTTCTTCAAGTGTCAACAAGTCTTCAGAAACCAAATATTCTACGAAAGCTCGAACACCATTACCACACATCTCAGCGATGGTTCCGTCAGCATTACGATAATCCATAAACCAGCGGTCTTCAGGTGCGTCAGATTCCATCATCTGCGCTTTAACAGCACGAATAAAACCGTCAGCACCAATACCAAAGTGACGATCGCAGACACGGGCAATGAGTTCTTCTGGTAGTTTTAATTGTTTTTCAGGGTCAGTGACGAAAATAAAGTCGTTGCCGGTTCCATGTCCTTTGGTGAGTGGAACACCGGTCAAATCTCCCCACATATTTTCTGTCATACTCATTGCCTTTCGCCGTCGATGAGAACACGCGTTATCGTTGCTTGTGATATCAAAATGTTTATCAGTATTCTGCCAGAAGCTGTTGCGTCTGAGCGAGTTTTTCGCAGGTATCGCCATCAAGCCACGTGACTCGAGGATCAGCGTTAAACCATGTGATTTGACGGCGTGCAAACTGACGGGTCGCAGTCGTCGTATCCATCATAGCCTGTTCCAAAGAATAGCTCTTTGACGCAGAACTTTCCGCCTCGATAAGACGTAAGAACTCCCGATACCCAATCGCACGAGATGACGTTTTTCCCTCTCGAAGGCCTAAAGATTCTAGTGTTCGGACTTCATCCACAAGACCGCGTTGAACCATCTTCTCAACCCGAGCTTCTAAACGCTGATGCAACTGAGCACGGTCACAATTAATCCCGACTTGTACAGCAGGCTGATAATACTCACGTTCTGGCATAAAGGACGAGAACGGTCGCCCTGATATTTCCCAGACTTCCAAAGCGCGCACAAGACGTCTATCGTCACGCACACGAGCAGCAGATACAGGATCAACTTCTTGTAAACGTTGGAGAAGAACGCCACGCCCCTGTTCAATAAGCTCTCGCTCTAGGCGTTGACGCATCTGAGCATCAGTGGGAGGAAAATCTAAAATATCCAATGCTGCACGAACATAAAGCCCAGAGCCGCCCACCATAATGGGATATTTTCCACGTGAACGAATCTGGTCGAAGAGTTCTCTTGCCTGCTGCTGGAAAATAGCTACAGACGCTTCATCACGAATGTCGAGAATATCCAGAAGATGGTGAGGAATCCCCCGCATCTCTTCTACTGTGACTTTAGCCGTACCGATGTCCATCCCACGATAGAACTGCATCGAATCAGCATTAATACACTCTCCACCAAGATGTTGAGCTAACTCAATCGCAAAGTCCGTTTTCCCTGCACCCGTTGGGCCGACAACAGCAATAACGGGTAAATTGTGTTCTTCTTGCATTTGAGAAGCAAACATGGCTATCACACAGTACCTTTAACGGCTAGGAACGAAAAGTGGGGAACCCCAAGTTCACCGGTGTCCCAGGAACTTGAGTAGTGCCAGTTGTACCGCAAGAATCAGCTTGTGCTCTATCCCAAGCGTCACCGGCACGTGAACGACGTAAAGAATACTCTTCAGCGCTAGGGTCTGAAATAAGGTGGAAAGAACCGGCTTCCGTAATGGGTAAAGTGACGAGGTCTCCGGGTCGAGGCTGCTCACAACCGGCAGGAACAGAGAAGTGCACCAGACGCTGATCTCGAGCACGTCCTGCAAGACGATGAGTTTGTTCTGCTTTACGTCCGGATTCTGCAACCACCATCAGCTCTACCGTTTTACCTAGCTGTTTACGGTTTTCTTCACCAGCGATACGGTCTTGTAAAGCAATGAGACGCTCATAGCGTTCTTGAACAATTTCTTTAGGTACTTGATTCTCCATAGTTGCAGCGGGAGTACCAGGACGAATCGAATATTGGAAGGTAAAAGCAGAAGAGAAACGTGCTTGTTCAACAACTTTTAGTGTCTCTTGGAAGTCTTCTTCAGTTTCTCCAGGGAACCCGACAATAATATCTGTGGTGATGACGGCCTCAGGAATACGTGCACGAACTTTATCTAAGATGCCGAGGAACTTCTTAGACCGATATGAGCGACGCATATCTTTAAGCACCTTATCTGAGCCAGATTGCAAAGGCATATGTAGCACGGGCATAACGTTTGGCGTCTCAGCCATTGCGTCGATGACGTCGTCGGTAAACATTGCAGGGTGCGGTGAGGTGAATCGGACTCGTTCAAGCCCTTCAATATTTCCGCAGGCACGTAGAAGTTTTGAAAAGGCCTGACGGTCGCCAAAGTCTACCCCGTACGAGTTCACATTTTGACCAAGCAAGGTCACTTCGATAGCTCCGTCGTCGACAAGTGCTTGAACTTCTGCGAGGACTTCTCCTGGGCGGCGGTCATTCTCTTTACCGCGTAGGCTTGGCACGATACAGAAAGTGCAGGTGTTGTTACAACCTACAGAGATAGAAACCCACCCAGAATACACGTTATCGCGTTTGGTAGGTAGCGTGGAGGGAAAAACTTCGAGAGATTCAAGAAGTTCTGCTTGGGCTTGGTGGTTATGTCGCGCGCGTTCTAACAATGTTGGTAGTGAACCGATATTGTGTGTTCCGAAAACGACGTCTACCCACGGCGCTTTTTTGATGATGGTGTCTTGATCTTTTTGTGCAAGACATCCGCCAACAGCAATTTGCATTCCTTCATGGGCTCGTTTGACAGGAGCAAGCTGACCAAGGTTACCGTACAGCTTGTTGTCAGCATTCTCACGTACAGCGCAGGTGTTAAAGACGATGAGATCTGGTGTTTGTTCTGAACTGGCGGGTACATAGCCATTAGCTTCGAGCAATCCGCTCATGCGTTCAGAATCGTGGACGTTCATCTGGCAGCCGAAAGTACGAACTTCATAGGTTCGTGAAGGCTTAGAGGTTGTTGCACACGTAGTTGAAGAAGTCTGTTGTTCAGGAAGATTCAAAGTCACTCTTTAACCCTACTCGATGAAATATACTGTCAGGCTGTCACTAAGAGTAGATTTTACGGGTTTTTGGTCACTCATACCAAAGCAACCAATCAGCCCCGTTTAGTTATAGTGCCCCCTGCATACCTACCCAAATACTCACTCATACGACAGATGCTCTTGTTCGCGTACCATACGCTCTACTTCCGAACGCACTACAGAAAATGCCAGAGAAGAAGAGTATCCTTTACGTCCTAGCATGGAGACAAGACGACGCATAATTTTCTCTTTTTCTCGATAGTCGCTGAAATTCATTGACGGACGTAATTTCTTTTGCACAAGGCTCACAGCATCTTCGTATTCGTCAGTGTCGCTACGTTGAGCTAACGCCTGCTCAATATATTCTTCACGAATCCCTTTAGTTTGTAGTTCTCGTCGTAGTGCTGCACGAGATAATTTCTTCAGCGTTGCTGTTGTACGCACATACATCTGGGCGTATTCTTCATCGTCAACAAGTCCAACAGCTTCACAACGTTGCAAAATATCTTCTGCAATTTCTGCAGAGATTCCTTTATCGGATAGTTTTTTCTCAAGCTGAAAACGTGACTTAGCAGAAGCCGCTAGTTGCTGGTACACAATATTTTTTGCGTGCGTAAACTCGCGGGCTTTCTGTTCTTCGCTGAGATCTTTGCTCTCAGAGGCATTTTGATCACCCCAAGGGTTTTGCCCCGCTGAAGATGAGCCAGAGAAGTCCTGAGAACTTTTAAGTAGGTCTTCTTCTGCAGCGCCCCATGCTGCAGGGTGCCATGAAGGATAGTTCTCTTCGTCAAAAGATTCCATGTTCTTCTCCTCAACTTTGATGCTAGGCAATATAGCTCAACATGAAACGTCAATGGTTCACGAATAAATAGTGGGGTAAGAAGCATACGCTCCTTACCCCACTATCTAAGAAATATTAGAGCCCGTCTGAAGAGCTATTGAGAGGGTCACTCTCCTGAATTTCACTCTCCCCAATCTGCGTATCGTCTTCGATGATGCCGAGTTTAACTAAGGTCTTATATTTAATTTCTTCGGTGAGCTCCGGATTGTCTTTCAAGAACTTACGAACGTTTTCTTTACCTTGCCCAAGCTGTTCACCCTCGTAAGTAAACCAAGCGCCAGATTTTTTAACGATGCCGTTGTCAACGCCCATATCGATAATGCCACCTTCAACGGAGATGCCCTCGCCGTATAGGATGTCGAATTCAGCTTGTTTGAAAGGTGGAGCCATCTTATTTTTAACGATTTTAGCTCGAGTACGGTTACCGATAGGCTGCGCACCGTCTTTTAGCGTCTCGATACGACGAATGTCGATACGAACGGAAGCATAGAATTTAAGAGCTTTACCACCGGTTGTTGTTTCTGGAGAACCAAAGAACACACCGATTTTTTCGCGTAGCTGGTTGATGAAAATTGCGGTAGTACCGGTCTGTGCCAAACGACCCGTAATTTTACGCAACGCCTGAGACATCAAACGAGCCTGTAGACCAACGTGGGAATCCCCCATTTCGCCTTCAATCTCAGCGCGCGGAACCAAAGCAGCAACAGAGTCTACGACGATAATGTCCACGGAACCAGAGCCAACGAGCATGTCCATAATTTCTAGAGCTTGTTCGCCAGTATCAGGCTGAGAAACAAGCAAGGCATCTGTATCGACACCAAGTTTTGCAGCATAGATTGGGTCAAGTGCATGCTCAGCGTCAATAAATGCAGCGATACCGCCACGTTTTTGAACATCAGCAACGGCGTGTAAAGCTACCGTTGTTTTACCAGAAGATTCAGGACCATAAATCTCGATGACACGACCACGAGGCAATCCGCCAATACCCAAAGCAGCGTCCAGAGACAAGGCGCCGGTTGAGACAGTCTCCACTTTAACGGCTTCTTTGTCGCCAAGGCGCATCACAGCGCCTTTACCGTAGTTCTTGTCGATTTGGGCAAGAACAGTCTCTAAAGCTTTTTCGCGACCTTCATCAGATACTCGGCTTACCTGCTGAGTATTTCGAGATTTAGCTGCCATATTGTGTTACCTCACTTCGGCACGTCCGAATGACTATTGTTATTGTTAGTTACCACTCTACAAGCGTTAGCGCTGAAAAACAGAGAAGTACAAAACTGTGGATAAGATACCGTGCGTTATATCTTCAAGCTCCGAATACAGAGCATACCCTCTGTCGAACACATTTTCTACTAACACAGAAAATAAAATAGAACAAAATTACTAATTTTTTCGCGGTGGTATATCTCGCCCCAAACGACGAGACTCAGGAACATCCTGCACATCGCACACAGCTTCCCATACTCGACGCACCTCAACACCTTGCTCTAGCGCTTCGATAGCAGTCACATCACCACAAGCACCCAACACAACATCTTTGGCAAGCACTCGAGAATAATGAGCACCAAACTCATCATCCATCAATCTCCAAAATTCACTTAAACGCATGACGTCCTCACAGATAAAGTACGGTTGCCCACCGTAGTAAGCAACCGTACTTCATATTCTATGAACCGCTACACTTTAGCGTGTTGTGGCACATTCAGCAGGGATATCTTTAGAAGATGTTGCAGCAATACCATACTCACGATTAAACTGCTCTGAAAATTCTGTAGGAACAGTATCGGGAACACTGAATCGCTCTTCTCCAGAAATGCGGTCAGAAACCTCACGTAACATCTGTGATAACGGAATATCTAATGCCTGACAGATAGAACCAAGAAGCTCAGAAGAAGCTTCCTTCTGCCCACGCTCCACCTCGCTAAGATATCCCAGAGAAACACGGGCACTATGCGAAACTTCACGAAGCGTACGTCCTTGACGCTGACGAACATCGCGAAGCACCTCACCAATAGCTTGACGCAAAAGAAGTACTTTTGGCTCGTGTTGAGTGGGTGCAGTGTTGGTGGACTGACCCACATCCTTCCAACGGACGACACCGTTCACGGATACGGGTTGCTTGGTCATTTTTATACCTAACTCCTGATATTTCTGGCTTCGAATCTTCGAAGCTATATTTTCTATAGCCTAACGCATGATGAATCTTCAAGCACTCATCTACTATCTTGATTCACAAAGAACTTTTGAATCATCAAGTTCTTGAAAGATGCATTATATATAACAGCACAAAGAGGCTATTTCATTCCCCTTTTATCTCAAAGTTTTCTGTAGTTTTACTGAAAATTCAGCTAAACATCTTTTGCTGAATCATTTCACATAGCCCAACAAGAGTTCTAAAGCATCTTGACAAGCACTTTTACGAATCTCATCACGTGTACCTTGATACATCTTCCCCTGAGCAAAATTACCCTCAGGAGTACAAAGACCCAAAAATACTCGACCAACGGGTTGACCATCCAACGGTTCAGGTCCAGCAACACCCGTCGTAGCAAGAGCATAATCAGCCCCACACACTTGAGCAGCACCAAAAGCCATACTCTGAGCCACCTCAGGGTGAACAGCACCTTCACGTTTTAGAAGTTGCTCGTCTACACCTAAAAGTTTTGCCTTCAAATCTGTTGCATACGAAACGATACCACCGCGATACACCGAAGAAGCCCCCGCAACAGAACACAACTGTTGCGATACCATTCCACCGGTCAAAGACTCGGCAGTAGCGATAAGAATCTGTCGTTGTCGCGCATAGAATACCACTTGTTCCGCAAGTGTCTGAGAAGTCATAAGAACCTTCTTCTACGAGCAGTACGACGCAGTTCTAAAGCATGACGCACGTATTCAACGCCAGTAGTTACCGTCAAAACTGTTGCCGCAGCTAATACCACATACCCCGGCAATAAAGCCCAGAAACCTAATAGACCTAACGGAAGAAGCATAAGAATCACGGCAATAGTTTGCAAGACAGTCTTAAGTTTTCCACCCTTGCCAGCGGCCATCACGCCATAACGAATCACAAAGAAACGCATGAGCGTAATTCCCCATTCACGCAGGAGAATAACGACTGTCACCCACCACCACAGCTCGCCCAATAGTGAGAATCCGATAAAGGCGGCACCGGTCAACAATTTGTCAGCAATGGGATCTGCAATTTTTCCAAAATTTGTGATGAGGTTCTGAGAACGAGCAATATACCCATCAAGCCAATCCGTTAGCATAGCGAGCGCAAAAATAGCAACTGCCCACCAGCGTGCCGACGATGAGGAATGCCCATATGGGCCTGACGCCAGCAACAGCACCATAAATAAAGGCACCATTGCAATTCTCAACATGGTGAGAATATTAGGCACGTTCCATAGCGTCTGCTGTTTTTTTCTGCCCATGATAGAACCTTCCTCTATTCTGTCGTCATTTTTACCGACCGGTTAAACTCCACGCATCTTCGCTTGAGTCATCATCCGATGACGGCTCATCAACGTTCAGGTACTCATCAGCACCTGTATTTTGTGAACCAGCAGATGGCTCTGGCACATCTTCACCTCGTAAACGTGCAAGCACAGCGGGTAATTCTTCAGGTGGAACAAGGACATCACGTGCTTTCGAGCCTTCTGAGGGGCCAACGATTTCGCGAGATTCTAGGAGGTCCATCAGACGTCCTGCTTTAGCAAAGCCTACACGCAGTTTGCGTTGCAACATTGAGGTAGAACCAAATTGTGTGGTCACAATCAGCTCGGCAGCACGCAAGAGAACGTCAAGGTCGTCGCCAATGTCGTCATCTATATGTTTCTTCGGCGCCGATTGTAGAACATCTTCACGGTAGTTCACCGGCATCTGAGTCTTGACGTGTTCAACAATCTGATGAATTTCTGATTCACTCACCCAAGCGCCCTGTACACGCATCGGTTTTGAAGCACCCATCGGCAAGAATAGAGCGTCACCTTGCCCAATGAGTTTCTCAGCACCGGGCTGATCCAAGACCACTCGAGAGTCGGTGACTGAAGACGTCGAAAACGCCATACGAGAAGGAACGTTCGCTTTAATCAGACCGGTGACGACGTCAACAGAAGGACGCTGTGTTGCTAGGACAAGGTGGATACCAGCAGCACGCGCAAGCTGAGTAATGCGAACGATGGCTTCTTCAACGTCGCGTGGAGCAACCATCATTAAGTCAGCAAGCTCATCGACGATGACCAAAAGATACGGGTATGTTTTGATAGTGCGTTTGCTACCTGGGTCAGGTTGAATCTTTCCAGCTTCGACCGCTTTGTTAAAGTCATCAATATGCTTATAACCGTAGTGTGCTAAGTCGTCATAGCGAGCGTCCATCTCACGAACAACCCATTGCAAAGCTTCAGCAGCTTTCTTAGGGTTCGTAATGATGGGTGTAATCAGATGTGGGATACCCTCATATGCGGTCAGTTCTACGCGTTTAGGATCGACCATGACCAAACGTACTTGGTCTGGTGTTGCCCTCATCAAGATGGAGGTAATCATTGAGTTGACAAACGAGGATTTACCGGCACCGGTAGCACCAGCAACAAGCATATGCGGCATTTTTGCAAGGTTAGCTAGAACGAATCCACCTTCAACGTCTTTACCCACACCCATAATCATGGGGTGGTCGTTATGGTGTGCTTGGCTCGAACGTAGTACGTCACCTAAAGCTACGGTTTCGCGGTCGGTATTAGGAATTTCGATACCAATTGCGGATTTACCGGGGATAGGGGAAAGAATGCGTACGTCTGCAGATGCCACGGCATAAGCAATGTTCTTGGATAGTGCAGTAACACGTTCAACTTTAGTGCCAGCACCTAGTTCGATTTCATAGCGAGTAACGGTAGGTCCTCGAGAGAATCCAGTCACTTCTGCGTCAACGTTGAATTGTTCAAGGACGTTCGTCAAAGATTCTACGACTTGAGCGTTGACCTCGGAGCTTTCTTTGGCAGGAGGTCCTGCCACCAGCATGGATTCTTCGGGCAGGGCGTAAGTGCCGGTGGATAGCGGTACGACCTGTTGCGGGCGAGCCTCTTGCACCGCTGGTTTAAGAGTGTTGTTTGTTAGCGGTGACTTTATTGCAGGTTTTTCGGCCACTTCGGGCTTTGGTGTTGCGGGCTTTGGTGTTGCGGTTTTTTCAGCCGGTGGAGGTGTTAGCTCTACTGGCGTGTTAGGTGGCTCTATATTAGCAACAGCAGGTTCTGGTGCGTCAAAGGACGGCTCAATGTAAGAAGTTGCAGG
The DNA here is from genome assembly GCF_048512865.1 of Rothia sp. P13129. Lineage (NCBI taxonomy): Bacteria > Bacillati > Actinomycetota > Actinomycetes > Micrococcales > Micrococcaceae > Rothia > Rothia sp. P13129. Next base: position 80,459 of record NZ_JBLXYA010000007.1, on the reverse strand, counting down.
TTCTTCAGGCGTTGAGAAGATTTTTTCATGTTCTTGAGGTTCTTCTCGTCGCCCATGAACGATAGCAGCTTGTTGAGCTTGCGCTAAACGCTGAGCAGGAGCGTCAAGAGTGCTCGTTTCTTTTGTCGCCCACTGGTCTTGGTCAAAGAGTTTTGGTGTGGGTTGAGAAATAGTAGGTGTTTTTTTGTGAAGTTTTTGGGCAGAGGCGAGCGTCTCTAAGTTTTGTGTGTCAGGCTCGGTTCGTGCTGAACGGCGTTTAAAACGACCTTTTTGTGGTGGTGCAGCAGATTCTGAAGAGAGTTGTTCGTGCGGTTCTAGTTCTTCAGTGAGCAGAGCAGTTTCGAAGGCTTCATCTCCGTCGTAACGATCCAGTGAGGTGTCTCGGTGGGCATTTTTGCCAAAGCCTAACCAAGCGAGTAAGCCACGTGAAGAAGAGGGCTCTGAAGCTGTTGTTTCGTTCTCGTAGAGGTAACTACGGTCGTGGTACACCGGAACCTGTGATTCAACCTTATCTTCAGGTTCATGCTTTTTAGGCATTTTAGCAGGAGGCTCTCCTAAGAGAATCCCCATAATATGCACGAGACGAGGGCCAACATGGCGCAGTGGAGTCTTTGTCGCAATCAACAGACCTAAGGCAAAGACAAATCCACAAAGAACCCATTCAAGAATGTTAATACCGCCAACAAGACGTACCGCAGGAGCAGAAACCACCAGCCCAACAACGCCACCGCCGTTCCACACTCCCTCAAAACCTTGAGCAAAGGTTGGAAAATCATTCAGTTTCGCGGCAACCATCGACGCTGCAACGAGCATAATCGTCAGCCCAGCAGCAATACGGTTATTCGAACGAACCTCTAACGGATGGCGGAAAATACGAACGGCGAAGAAGACCGCAAAGAAGGGAATGAGTAGAGCGCCTTGCCCCCATACTCCCCCTACAAGCACATGCCACCCATGCAGAGGAGTTTCAACCCAAGAGGGTAAAACAACGGTGCCCCATGCCCACCATTCAACACCGGCAGTAATAAGACCCATTAACAGAACGACTAAAGCGCCTCCGTCACGACGGTCTTCTGGTGCAATATCAGTGCGGAGTTCGCCCATACGTCGAATAGCCCCACCTATCAGGTGCGCAAAACCATTCCACGTACCAAGAATGGTACGAGAGAACCATGAAGGACGCTCAACTTTTGCTGTTGAACGTGCCGAAGAGCGCGAAGTAGTGCTCTTCTTTCGAGTTTGCGTGCGTGTTGAAGAACGCTTCGTGTTCGATTTCTGAGCTGATGCTGTTCTGCGTGCCATACATCCCGTAAGTTTTCAGTGGGTTCAAGCGGGTGAAACCTTCCCAAAGGTCGTTTCACCCGCTTGAATCATAACGAATAAAAACTAATAAGTTAAACCTTATCTTTAACTTATTCAGTTGTTGAAGTCTTTGCCGAAGGAGTGTCCAAAACCGTTGGCAAAATCATGGGTTTACGTCGCAGACGACGAGCAACCCACGAACCAATCGTACGGCGGACAATCTGCTGTAGTTGATGCGTCGTATGAACCTTCTCGGGAGCAAGATGCAACGCGTCTTCAAGAGCAGCGGTAATCTTAGGAGCAATATCTTCAAAGACAGAATCGTCTTCAGCGACTCCTCGAGCGTGAATGTCTGGCCCGAAGACCACGCGTTTTGCTTCACGATCAATCACAGCAACAACAGAGACAAAGCCTTCTTCACTCAAGACCAAGCGGTCTTTGAGGTCTTCTTCGGTAATTTCTCCCACCGAACGGCCATCAACATAAACGTAGTCGCAGCGTACTTGACCGACGATTTGAGCTACACCATCTGCCAAGTCAACAACAGTGCCGCCTTCACACAATAAGACGTTTTCTTCAGGAACACCCGTCTCAATTGCCAAATTACCATTTGCAATAAGGTGTCGAACTTCACCGTGAACAGGCATAACGTTCTTAGGTTTGAGAATGTTATAGCAGTACAGCAGCTCTCCAGCAGCCGCATGCCCAGAAACGTGAACTTTTGCGTTGCCCTTATGAATAACCTCAGCACCGAGCTTCAACAAAGAGTTAATAACGCGATAAACGCTCGTCTCATTACCGGGAATCAAAGAAGAAGCAAGAACAATAGTGTCACCTTGTTCAACCTGAATCTTATGATCCCCATTAGCCATACGAGATAAAGCTGCCATAGGCTCTCCCTGAGAACCGGTACACATCATGACGATTTCATCAGGACGGTATTGGTCAATTTTCTTCAAATCAACCAAAGTATTTGGAGGAACTTTCAAGTATCCCAATTTCTCGGCGATGGTCATATTACGGACCATTGAACGTCCAACCAATACGACTTTTCGGCCACGCTCATGGGCAGCTTCAAGTACCTGTTGAACGCGGTGCACGTGAGAGGAGAAAGACGCCACAATAATACGCTGGGTAGCGTCACGGAAAACCTGAGAAAGAACCTTACCAATGTTCTTTTCAGTCGGGGTGAAACCAGGAACTTCAGCGTTGGTTGAATCTGGTAAGAAGAGGTCAATGCCTTCTTCTCCTAAACGCGCAAAATGGCGAAGGTCAGTGAGCCTACCGTCTAGAGGTAGCTGATCCATTTTAAAGTCGCCAGTATGAAGTACTTTACCGGCAGCTGTACGAATGAATACTGCTAAAGCGTCTGGAATGGAGTGGTTAACAGCCACAAATTCGCATTCAAAAGGACCAATTTTTTCGGTCTGCCCCTCAACAACAGTGAGGGTATAGGGTTTGATGCGGTGTTCAGCAAGCTTCGCTTCAACCAACGCTAAAGTTAGCTGAGAACCAATCAACGGAATATCAGGGCGACGGCGCAATAGATACGGTACCGCACCGATATGGTCTTCATGTCCGTGGGTGAGGACAACTGCCGCGATGTCGTCAAGACGGTCTTTGATGTAGTTCAAATCGGGCAGAATGAGGTCGACACCAGGCTGTGATTCTTCAGGGAAGAGCACACCACAGTCCACGATGAGAAGCTGGCCGTTAATCTCGTATACGGTCATGTTACGTCCGACTTCGCCTAGCCCGCCAAGAGGAACAACACGTAGAGTGTCTTTTTTCAACTTTTTAGGTTGGCGAAGTTCTGTATCAAATACTGCCAATATTATGTCCTTCAATATATGTCATGGCAAAAGCGAGTCCACAAACTAGAAGAGTTCATGAACCCGCTTCATCCGAGTTTTTAGCGAATAAGAGTGGAAGCTATCGACGATTGCTCTAGATAAGAACGCATGAGGGTCTCCTCTGTTTGCGTCGGCTCCACGTGTGGCAAGCGAACCGTTGGAGAATCCAAAAGTCCTTGCCATGTAAGAATCTTTTTGGCAGCTACACACCCTGGAACGCACGACATCGTTGCCGTAACAATAGGAGTGAGCTCTCGATGCAACTGTTGCGCTCGAGATAAATCTTCAGCGACGACGGCATCAATCAATGTTCGGAATAATTGCGGTGCAATATGAGTTGTCACGCCGATCAGTCCGACAGCTCCCATAGCCAACCATGGCAAGGTGAGCCCGTCGTCACCAGAATAAAACTGTAAATCGGTTGTTGCCATCACTTCTGTTGCCGCAGAAAAGTCAGCCTTAGCGTCTTTGACAGCAACAATATTTTCGTGTTGAGCAAGCTTCTGGTAAGTAGCTGGAGCGATAGGGATACCCGCACGCCCAGGAATATCGTAAAGCATTACAGGAGTATGTACAGCATCTGCAATAGCTGTAAAATGCCCGAGCAAACCAGACTGAGTCGGTTTATTGTAATACGGTGTCACCACTAAAAGACCGTCAACACCAACTGCTTCAGCACGCTGAGCCAAATGCAAAGTATGGGCAGTATCATTAGAACCAACACCAGCAATAATCGTGGTACGCTGCCCCACCGCATCTTTGACGATACGGAAAACCCGCTCATTTTCTTCGTCTGTCATGGTGGAGTACTCGCCTGTTGTGCCACAAACAACTAACCCATCGTGACCATGATCAACAAGGTATTGTGCCAGTTGGGCTGTTTTTTCTTCATCAACAGAGCCGTCAGCAGAAAAAGGAGTCACCATAGCGGTGAGCATTCTGCCAAAAATCGGCTCAACAAACGTACCTTTAGTGTGGTTTAAGGACTCAGACATATTCTTTAGACTACCCTCTTTTGCTCAGTTTTTGTATTTTGCCGACTCATCATCTCCGCTAACACCTCTACACCTCTAACGATGCGGGTGTTTTACCTTCAGATAAGGCGAGCGCTATACGTATAGATTTTCTGGCCCGTTTACGGTCTTTGAGTACTTCATAGATGCGTCCAAGAACAAACCAGTTCTTCCAGCTGTGGGGTTCGTGTTTAATACGATCTTCTACGCTATTAAAGAGCTCTTGGGCTTGTCCGTCATCTAATTGTTGGAGCAGTTCACGATACGAGTTGGAGGTGTCGTCGAGGTGGAGTTGTTGTTCAAGTTTTTCAACACGTATACCAAAGAGTATTTCTCGTATCATGGCCCACCCCCCTAGTATTGGTAGGCCTATCATGCCAGCGCCCATCAGATAACCGGTGGGTGTTCCTGCTTGGAATAAAGCCAGAGCATATCTCATGCTCATCAGTAGGTAAAGAGTGAGCGCGATAATGATAGCCCATGCAAAGGCTTTGGTTCGTCCGGTTACCTCCCAGAAGAGGAATAGAGCGCTACAGGCTAAAACCGCGATTAGAGAAAGTTTCGTGTGATTTTCTAAGGGCAGTATGAAGATGGTGAGGACTAAGAGCACACATGCGCTCGCTGTGAAGTTTCGTAGCGAGTTCATGGTTTTTAGTTCAGTTCGAGGTAATGGTCGAGTCCGTGTGTTAAGCCAGGGTGAGAGCTGACTTTTCGGATGCCCAGTAATATCCCAGGCATGAACGAGGAACGGTCAAAGGAGTCGTGGCGGATGGTCAGCTGTTGCCCTTCGTCTCCGAGAAGTATCTCTTGGCTTGCAGTGAGCCCTCGCAAGCGTACAGCGTGTACTCTGACGTCGTCGATGAGTGCTCCACGAGAGTTTCCGGTGTCTGTGACAGTAGCGTCAGGAGATACTGGCAGATTTGCTGTTTTGCGTGCTTGAGCTATTTTATGTGCGGTGTGTACGGCCGTACCAGATGGTGCATCAAATTTTTGTGGGTGGTGAAGTTCAATAATTTCTACTGATTCAAAGTATTGGGCTGCCCGTGCTGCAAATTCTGTGGCGAGAATGGCTCCGATGGCGAAGTTCGGGGCGATAAGCACTCCGGTTGTTGGATTTTGTGTCAGTTTTTCTGTAAGCCGGTTGAGTTTTTCTTCATCCCATCCGGTGGTTCCAACGACGGCATGGATTCCGTGTTCAATAGCAAAATGGACGTTTTGTTCGGTGCTATTGGGGACGGTGAGATCTACCAGAATTTGTGCTTGCGCTTCAATCATCTTTTCTAGAGGATCGTGAGAGCCAAGTTGAGCGACGAGTTCCATGTCAGGTGCGTTTTCTACGGCTCGTACGGCTTCTTGTCCCATTTTTCCGTAGGCTCCGGCGATGGCAACTTTCCAGGGGGTGCTCATGCTCACGTTTTCTCCTTGAGGTGTGTTTTGATGCAGGTAAGAGGGTCGTTATTCTCTTCGGCGTCTGTATAACACTCTAAATGTAGCGCAGAAAAATTGCGGATATATTCTCAACTGTGCCATAAACTTATACAGTTACTTCGTTTCTCGTGAAGTAACTCAGTAGGTAATTAGAGGTAACAGTTGAATCAAGAGCATGTCTTTTATTCCAGTGTTGACCCTGCAGAAGGCCAACGGAAGTATCGTCTACCTGGTTTAGATGGTTTACGAGCGTTAGCCGTATTGTGTGTGGTGGTCTATCACTTATGGCCGGGAGTTCTTCCAGGGGGCATGATTGGTGTCGATATTTTTTTCGTCATCTCCGGTTACCTCATTACTGCTTTGCTTTTGCGTGAAGGTGCCTACACCGGCAAGATGAACATCATTGATTTTTGGGTTCGTCGTGCTCGTCGACTCATTCCAGCGATTGTTCTGCTCATCATTGTTGTTGGTACGCTTACGCTCATCATTGGCCATGATGCGCAGGTGAATCTGGGGCGTCAAATTTTTGGTGCGTTCACTTTTTCTTCTAACTGGCTCTATATTTTTTCTGGCAATGATTATTTCACACAGACTTCCCCTGAGTTGCTCACTAATTTCTGGTCTTTAGCGGTTGAAGAGCAGTTTTATATTCTGTGGCCGGTAGTGCTTGTTATTGTTTTCATGTTTGTTTCGCGGTGGAGTCGTCGTGCGCTTATCCCCGTTATTTTGGGGTTGCTATCGGTTCTATTATGTGTTGTTCTCAACGTTTTCGAGGTTTCTCCAAACCGTATCTACTATGGTACGGATACGCATCTTTTTCCTTTGATGTTGGGTGTTCTTTTAGCGCTGATGATTCCGTGGAGCATGTATCCTCCAGCTGATTCTCGTTTATATCAGCTGGTCGGTTATGGGGAGCATTGGCAGGGTGCTTTACGTTCAGGTGCCGGTTGGTTAGCCCTTTTTGGTTTAGCACTTTATGCAACGCTTTTAGAACAGACCCAAATATTTTTTATGCCTGGTGGATTGTTCTTTGCTGGTTTCCTAGCGTTGGCGGTGATTCAGGCTCTCTTACCTGACGTGCATAATCCTGCTTCAGATGTTCTACGTCAGGTTCTTTCGTGGGCTCCTTTAGTGTGGATTGGGCGACGTTCTTACGGTATTTACCTCTGGCATTGGCCGCTCTATGTTCTTGCACACTACACTTTTGGTGTCCATCAGAAATTTTGGGTTGAGTTCTTTGTTCTCTTTTTGACTTTAATCATTTCGGGCTTGTCATATATGTACGTTGAGGAGCCTATCCGCCAACACGGTTTTCTGGCATGTGCTTCCTCCGTGTGGGGTGCTTTCTCTGGCGCACAAAAAGTACCTTCTTTTGTGGCTTTAGGTGCGGTTCTTCTGTGTACTGCTGCTACCACAGCGGCAGTCATTACCGCACCCAAGACAACCTCTGCAGAAGATATTGTGGCAGCTGGAGCACAAGCGCAAAAGGCGCATGAAGAACATATCGCCGCCCCAAAGCCCACGCCTGCACCCGACGCTGATTCTGTGGCTGCTACGGAGAAAGAAAGCTCCTCTAAACAAGCGACGAGGAAGGAAGAGAATCCTTCGGTAACGGTTATTGGGGATTCAGTGTCTTTAGCTTCGGCAGAGGCCCTTCACGAGGCGTTGCCTGAAGCGATTATTGACGGAGAAGTCTCTCGCACTATCGTCAAAGCTTTCCCCGTGATTTCTCGTCTGAACGAGCATGGACAATTAGGTTCTGTTGTCGTACTTTCGGTAACAACTAATTCTACGTATTCGATGGAGGAGATTGACCAGCTCGTTAAAGATATTTCGGATCATGGTCAACGAAAAATTGTTCTTGTCACGGGTGCTGCTCCTGCGCATCTGACGTGGGTTCAAGATTCTAATAAGATCATTAAAGAAGCTGCCGCAAAATATCCGAAGAATATTGTTGTTGCGGATTGGGCGAAGGCTGCTGAACGTCATCCAGAGTATCTTGTCTCGGATGGGGTGCATCCTCAAGCTATCGGTCAAAAGGTTTATGCCCAAACTATTGCTACAGCAGTAGCTCAGGCGGAAAAAGATTTAGAGCGCCAAGATACGGCGGAGGAAGAGCTGGCAGAACCTGTTCAGCCAGCCACTTCCCCCGCATGGTAAAGGTCTTGTCGTGTGTCGGATAGGCACACGAATCTGGAGTGTTCTATCGGACGATTGTTGTTGTCATCTCTTGTTGGGCGAGAAATTGTGCTAGCTCTTGTACCTGCTCTAAAGTGACCTCACATAATTTCTGGCTGCTTTCTTCTAACGTTCGATAGATACCTGAACCTAATTCGATAACCCCTAAACGAGTCATACGTGATTCAGGACTTTCATAACCAAGCAACATAGAGCCTTGCATCTGCCCAATTACTTTTTTCAGCTCTTCTGGGTGTAGGCCGTCTTGAGCTAGCTTATCGAATTCTGTTCGGAGGATTTCTTGTACCTGTTCAGCTTTATCGGGTAAACATCCTGCGTACATACCAAAAATTCCGGCATCAGAGTATGAGTTCGAGAAGGCAGAGGTCGAATATGCTAGTCCACGTTTTTCACGAACTTCTTGGAAAAGACGTGAGGACATCCCTCCCCCAAAAGCTGAGTTTAAAACGTTCAGTGCATAGCGTCTATCGTCTTGAGAGATAATGCCGTGAACGCCCAATAAGATGTGTGTTTGTTCGCAACCTTTATCAATAATTTTGTGGTTTATTCCATCAGCGATATGACTGATTCCTTGAGCGCGTCGTTCAATAGGAGCAGTGTTCTCGGGTAGTTCCCAGCCGTACCGAGAGAATGCTTCGAGAACCTGTTGGACGACCTCGCGGTGTTCTAACCCACCAGCGGCGGTAATAACTAGCTGTTCAGGGGTGTAGTAGTGGCGGTAGTGTTCCCACACAGATTGGCGAGGTACATCTTCAATTTCGGTTACCGTACCGCCCACGGGTCGCCCTAATGGGTGTGTGCCAAGGAGTTGTTCTGTGAAACTTTCGAATGCTACGTCTACAGGGTCGTCTTGGCCCATAGCAAGTTCTTCAAGAATCACTTGGCGTTCTTTTTCTAAAAGTTCTTCATCCAGTAAAGAGTGCGCCAGCATATCTGCCATGACGTCTATGGCGAGGGGCATATCTTTTGTCAGAACTCGAGCATAGTAGCAGGTCTGTTCTTTTGCGGTGAAGGCGTTGGAGTCTCCGCCGACGCTGTCAAAGGCTTCGGCGATATCTAGAGCTGTTCGTTGAGCGGTTCCTTTGAAGAGGAGGTGTTCGAGGAAGTGGGTGGAACCGTACATTCCAGCTTGTTCATCTCGTGAGCCGACACCTACCCAAAAACCTAAAGAGACACTTTGTAATGCTGGCATTTTTTCGGTGATGACTCGAATACCACCAGGTAGAACAGAACGACGGACTTCGTGGCCGCCTTCTCCTTGTTCGATGATTTTTCCGTTTTCGTAGTCTAGTTCATCACGAAGTTCGTTCCATGAAGTTGGAAGCAATATAGCCATTATTCCCCTAAATGTGTGTGTTTTAAGTCTGTTATTCAGCCCGCTCAGCTTTTACCGTTAGATGGGGGGTATATTTTTGGGCGTTGTTCTAGAAAGGTTAAAAACTTATAAAAGAGTAGCCTGCACAAGTACATAAGACACTTATGCAGGCTACTGAAACAATACGCTACAGATGTAGCGTCTTTTCAGAAACGACCTACGAGATTATTCGTTGTCGTTTTCTTCTTCGTCGGTGTTTTCTTCGCCGGCGACGACAGGAGCAAGAGATAGCTTGCCACGATCATCGATTTTGGCGATTTCAACCTGAATCTTCTGTCCCACTGAGACAACATCTTCAACATCGTTGACTCGTTTGCCGTCGTTGAGCTTACGAAGTTCAGAAATGTGCAACAGACCGTCTTTACCGGGAGTCAAAGAGATAAACGCCCCAAAAGTTGTGGTCTTGACGACGGTTCCGAGGTAGCGTTCGCCGACTTCGGGAACCTGTGGGTTCGCGATAGCATTCACTGCCGCACGAGCAGCTTCTGCTGAAGGCCCGTCCACTGCGCCGATGTAGACGGTTCCGTCATCTTCGATGGAGATATCGGTTCCGGTATCTTCTTGAATCTGGTTAATCATCTTGCCCTTAGGACCAATGACTTCACCAATCTTTGAGACAGGAACTTGTACCGAAATCACGCGAGGAGCGTAGTCGCTCATCTCGTCGGGGGCGTCGATAGCTGCGTTGAGAACTTCGAGGATGTGAAGGCGTGCTTCACGAGCTTGAGTTAGCGCTGCGGCAAGAACAGATGCGGGGATGCCGTCGAGTTTGGTATCGAGCTGAATTGCGGTGACGAACTCGCTGGTTCCGGCAACTTTGAAGTCCATATCGCCTAGAGCATCTTCTGCGCCAAGGATGTCGGTCAATGCTGCGTAGCGGGTTTCTCCGTCAACCTCATCGGAGACAAGTCCCATAGCAATACCTGCAACAGGTGCACGTAGCGGTACACCTGCGTTGAGTAGTGAAAGGGTTGAAGCACATACAGAACCCATAGATGTGGAGCCGTTGGAGCCAAGAGCTTCAGAAACCTGACGGATTGCGTAAGGGAATTCTTCACGAGAAGGCAGCACTGGTGTAAGGGCACGTTCTGCTAGAGCACCGTGTCCGATTTCGCGTCGTTTCGGTGAGCCAACACGACCGGTTTCGCCGGTGGAGTATGGGGGGAAGTTGTAGTGGTGGATGTAGCGTTTTGCTTTGACAGGGTGTAGAGAGTCAAGCTGCTGTTCCATCTTGAGCATGTTCAACGTGGTGACACCCATAATCTGGGTTTCTCCGCGTTCGAAGATTGCTGAGCCGTGTACGCGAGGAAGAACTTCAACTTCGGCGGTCAGCTGGCGGATATCGGTGAGACCACGTCCATCAATACGTACCTGTTCGGTAAGAATACGCTGACGTACGGTGTGCTTTGTCAAAGCGGCAAAAGCTGCTTCTACTTCGTCTTCACGGCCTTCGAACTCTTGTCCTTCAGCGGTGAGTGCTTCAAGTAGCGCAGTTTGTAGTTCTGTAGCAGCCTGTTCGCGTTCTTGTTTACCAGCGATGGAGTACACTTCAACGAGCTTGTCTGCTGCAAAGTTCTTGACAGCGTTGTCTACGTCTTCGTCGTGTGAACCGAAAGTTGGTAGATCAAGAGGCTCTTTACCTGCTTCATTCTTAAGGGCTAGCTGAGCTTCGCATAGCGCTTTGATGAAGGGTTTTGCTGCTTCGAGGCCTTGTGCAACAACCTCTTCGGTGGGTGCTTGCTGACCGTTATCTTTAATGAGTGTCCAAGAATTGTCGGTTGCTTCTGCTTCAACCATCATGATGGCAACGTCTTCTGTTCCATCAGCTTTGGTGACGATACGACCAGCAACAGCCATATCGAAAACGGCGTTTTCCAGCTGTGAATGTTTCGGGAAGCACACCCATTGTCCGTCGATGAGGGCGATACGCACACCACCGATAGGACCACTAAATGGAGCGCCCGATAGAGTGGTGGAGCATGATGCTGCGTTGATTGCTACGGTGTTGTAGATTTCGTCAGGGTCAATGGTCAGAACGGTAACGACTACTTGAACTTCGTTGCGGATACCTTTGGTAAAGGCTGGACGAAGTGGGCGGTCGATGAGGCGTGCTGCAAGGATTGCTTCGGTGGTGGGGCGTCCTTCACGGCGGAAGAATGAGCCAGGAATCTTTCCTGCTGCGTACATGCGTTCTTCGACGTCTACGGTCAGCGGGAAGAAGTCAAAGCCTTCGCGTGGAGACTTGCTAATAGCGGTAGCGGAAAGCAAGGTGGTGTCTTCGTCGATGGTGACGAGAGCTGAACCTGCTGCTTGTTTTGCGAGACGTCCAGTTTCAAAACGGACGGTACGAGTACCGAATTTTCCGTTGTCGATAATAGCTTCTGCAAATTTAATTTCGGGACCTTCCAAGGTTCCTCCATTTCTTCTCTGCCGATATCTCTCTCAGACAAGATCGATCTTCGATGGAAGTTTTCGGCACACGCACGAGTTGATGTGGTGCTCCGCAAACCGCAACCGAGGACCGGTCAATCCTCTGAGTGAGTATCGGTTCTTATTTTTTTGTTTTTAGTAGGTGACGGCTTTTGAGAGGTTTAGGAAACTCTCTAAAGCCGAAAGAGGGCGTCACCGACGTTTCATACTCTTATCGCCGTAGCCGTTAGAGTATGTTACACCGGTTTCGCCCTCCCAAAGTTTATTGTTTATCGGCGGATACCGAGACGCTCGATAAGAGCACGGTAACGTTCGATGTCAACACTCTTGAGGTAGCCAAGCATGTTGCGGCGACGACCAACGAGGATCATCAAGCCACGACGAGAGTGGTGATCGTGTTTGTGGAATTTCAAGTGTTCGGTCAAGTCGGTGATACGACGAGTCAAAACTGCAATCTGCACCTCGGGTGAACCGGTGTCACCTTCGTGAGTTGCGTATTCCTTGATAATTTCCTGTTTAACTGCGGGATCTAGCGCCACTGTTATAACTCCTAGAGTTAGTGCCGTGTACGGCCCGAACAACATTTTTGTTGTCGGGGATTCGTTATATTACGCCTCAGATTTAGCAACGCTAAGAGCCGAGAAGTAATAAGAACACTATGAGACAACCACGGACTGCAGTCTCATATCTCTCTTACTCTACCTGAAAGAAAACGCTAGGAGAACTACAGGAGCGAACTTCCTTGATTCTTTTTGACAAAAGTTACATAAAATACGCCAAGGAATACACACCAAATAGAACCAACAACCAGTGCTAAACGGGTATCTGCAAAGAATGCAAATTGCAGCACAATAAAGGCCATGAATGCCAATGCCACATAAGAGCCACGCGAAGAAACGTTATGCTGGCTCTTTCGCGCAAAAGCGATATGAGATAGGAGAATCATGACCCACACCATGACCGTTGCAAAAGTTGCAAGAGAAGCAACCACTAAGAACGCATTTTCAAAGAAGACGTTAACGAAAACACCCACGATAAGGACTAAACCTGTGCATACAACAGTCATGTAGGGAACCCCATTTTTCGCGGTACGAGTAAACGTCTGAGGTGCCATTTTTTGTTGGGCAAGACCATACAGCATACGACCAGCACCATAAACATCAGCGTTGATAGCAGAAACAGCCGCTGTGAGCACAACAAAGTTAAGAATATGAGCTGCTGCTGGAATACCTAATGCGCTAAAAATTTGTACGAAAGGTGAACTCTGCCCTTGAATCTGGTTCCAAGGAATCAAAGACATAATGACAGTTAGCGCTAAAACGTAGAAAAGAAGAATACGCACAGGCGTGGTATTGACGGCTTTCGGAATAGAAACTTGAGGATTTTCTGCTTCTCCAGCAGCAATACCAATTGTTTCAATACCACCGAAGGCGAACATCACAACGGTGAAGCAAGCGACAAAACCGGCAATGCCGTGAGGGAAGAATCCCCCGTGACTCCAAAGATTTGTAATGGAGGCGGTGTTTCCGGCAACGGATTGGGTGCCGACGAGCATTAGCACAATACCACCGGCAATCATCGCAATAATTGCGCCGACTTTGATGGTGGTAAACCAGAACTCACTTTCTCCGAAAGCTTTAATCTGGACAAGGTTAATGGCCATGATGAGCAATAGAACTACGCCAATCCATACCCATGCAGGAGAAGATGGAAACCAAAACTGCATGTAAACGGCAAAAGCTGTCACGTCTGCGATAGCGACAAGTGCCATTTCAAATGCATAGGTCCATCCGGTGGTGAAGCCTGCCCAAGGGCCAAGGTATCGAGTGGCGTATTCAGAGAATGCACCTGAGACAGGATGTGCTAGAGCCATCTGCCCCATCGCGCGCATGACCATAAAAACAGCTGCGCCGCCGATCATATATGCCAAAAGGACGGAGGGCCCAGCAAGAGAAATGGCTGAGGCAGAACCGTAGAAGAGTCCGGTTCCGATGGCTGAACCGAGGGCGATAAAAAGGATGTGGCGAAGAGATAGTCCTCGCCTCAGCGCTGAGGAAGTATCCGGTGTTGATGGGGAGGCGGTAGCATTCATGAGCTATTCCTGAATAATTAGGGAATCAATCTGACCCCTCATTGTTACATAAATACACAAAATAATGCATAGTTATTCTCATATATGAGATATAAGAAACACTAAAACTCAAAAAACTACGACAACTACCGTCACAAAACCCCATACAAGACGTTAACGCCCCTGACGACCAAACACCACAGAGGCAGCAGCCGTCGCACCTGTTACAGCACACACCGAAGGCCACGCCCCAATCTTATGAGCAAGAACATGAGAATAACCAAAACTACCAAGATACACACCCGTTAAAGCAAGAGCAGTAGAGGTTCCCGCATTCTTCTTCCACCCCGAATACGCAACAGCACCACCGGCAGCAAGCACAACACCACCAAGAGCACGAACACCCGTCACACGAGCAATCTTATAACCGCCCATCAAACCAGTAACGCTAGCAATCGTAGGAACCATCACGCTCATCTTATTCTCCTCAAAGGAATCACAGTCAATACATTTTTCTTGTATCGACCTGCCAAAAGTCATCTTCTGTAGTCTATGGTTCACTCCTGAGAAACACCAGAGTAAAACCCGAATAATCTCTCGCACCCCGCCCAAACAAGATGAGAGATACCCACCCCAGTAGCTAAAAACATAGAGGTGAGAGAGAATAAGACATATGGAACATACAACACCTGACCTACCAGAAGCATTCTCGCACGCTACCATCGTCCAAGTCGCTATGGACGAAGAAGCTGCACCGCTACTCGATAGCACCGTCGAAGCGGCATCTAGCTACACCATCGGAGAAGCAGAGTTCTTCCCCCGCTACTATATGCACCAAGAAACAGCACACCCCATTTTGCTTGTGCGCTCAAAAATCGGGTTAGTTAATGCCGCCAGCGCGACCAGTTTCGCCCTCTCACAGATTAAACATCCCAGCGCAGTCCTATGCGGTGGAACAGCCGGAGGACTCCACCAAAACGTTAACGTTGGGGATGTCATCATCGGCACACAATACACCTACACCGATGCAGACGCCACCGCATTCGGGTACGAACGCGGACAAGTACCCAGCATGCCAACATACTACGACAGCAATACCGAACTCCTAGAGAATGCACGCACTGTAGAAGCAGAAAGCACTCACCCGGTCAAAATTGGATTAATGTTAGCTGGCGGTTCTTTCGTCACTGCACATAACGTCAAAGACACGCGAGCGGTCTTCCCCACTGCCCTATCTACCGATATGGAAACCACCGCAATCGCCCAAGTATGCTACAGCTATCGCGTACCATTTATCGCAGTCCGATGCGTCTCAGATCTTTGTGGACCAGCTGCAGACCAAGATTTTCATCTTTCCATGGACATCGTCGCTCCACGTTCAGCGCAATACATACTCCGTATGATAGAAAAAATAAAGAAATAATTGTCAGGGGAAGGTTAAGATGCAAGACCACATTATGCGTGACGGAAATACTATTCCGCCCATCGGCTTAGGCACCTACGGTATGGACGATGTGCAAGCAGAAGTTGCCGTTGCAGAAGCTATCCGACGAGGATACAGACTCATTGACACCGCACAAAACTATCGCAACGAACACGGTGTAGGGCAAGCTATTCAACGATGCGGAGTTGATCGAGAAGAACTTTTCGTCACCACCAAAATACCAGGGCGTGACCACGGCTTTGACGCCACGATTAATTCGGTTCACTCATCTTTAGAACGTCTCAAAGTTGAGTATCTTGACCTGTGCCTCATTCACTGGCCTAACCCTTCTCAAAACCTCTACGTACCCACGTGGAAAGCGTTAGTACGTATGCAAGAAGAAGGAAAAATTCGTTCTATCGGAGTCTCAAATTTCCTCCCCGAACATATTGAACGTATCGTGGCAGACAGCGGTGTCACCCCCGCCGTCAACCAAATTGAGCTAAGCCCCTTCTACCGTCAAAAAGAGCTCTCCGAGTACAACGCCCAAAATGCAATTATTACCCAATGCTGGTCACCATTAGGCCGTATGAAAACCCTCAAAAATGACGCAGTATTTGCTGACATTGCACAGCAACTTGGGGTCACCCCAGCACAGGTTGCACTTCGCTGGGCAGTACAACAACAGATGGTACCTATCCCTAAGAGTGCTAACCCACAACGCATGGAAGAGAATATCGACGTCTTCACGTGGGAACTCAACCCTGAACAGATGAAACGTATTACCGAATACGATAAAGTCGCCCCGTGCAAAGGGTACGATCCACGAGAGCACGAAGAAATGTAAAAAATCCTTGACCATACACGTGGGGGTGAACCTGTAACGGTTCACCCCCACGTGTATATTCACGACTATTCTAAGCTGATACGTCTTTCGATAAGAGAACACGTTCAGCATCAACGACGTCTTGAGCAATCTGTTCAACCAAAGCGTCAACACCGGTATAAGCAACCATGTCCCGAAGATGCTCCGTAAACTCTAAAACAACATGTTGGCCATAAAGATTAAAGTTTTCAATAGGCTCATCAGGACGACCTAACACATGAGCCTCAACTTGTCGGCGTGTAATACCTTCAAACGTTGGATTCGTCCCAACCGATGTTGCCACAGGGTGACGAGTTCCCTGTTCATCTATCAGCCATCCTGCATAAACGCCATCAGCTGGTATGAAGCCTTCAGCCTCAGCAGACATATTTGCCGTGGGAAAACCTAATAAACGTCCACGAGCTGCACCATGAACAATCTCTCCACGCATACGGTGAGGACGCCCTAGAAGCTCGGAAGCCTGACGTACCTTACCCTGCGCTAATAATTCACGAATACGGGTCGAGGACACTCGCTGCCCATCACCTGTTTTAAGGTCGGAAATGGTCACAACGTCAAACCCATAACGTTGCCCAAGCTGGCGCATCGTAGCTAAATCGCCACTATTATTCCGCCCAAAACGTACGTCTTCACCAATCACCACATATTTAGCGTTAAGAGATTGTATGAAAGTAGACTCTACGAAATCTTCAGGACTTTGAAGAGAAAAATCGTGAGTGTATTCCATGAGAAGATAATGGTCAATACCCACCTCTTCTAAGAAAATTTGGCGATCTTCTTGACCCATAATCTCTTCCAAAGAAACCTCTGGACGATGAACCCGCGCTGGGTGAGGGTCAAAAGAAATAGCAACCGACCGCAACGCATGTTTTTGCGCATACTCAACAACAGTTTTGAGTACAGCAACATGACCGGTATGCACACCGTCAAAGTTCCCTAAAGTCACCACAGAAGGTGCACCTTGTTCAGGTATATCGTTGAGATGACGGTAGACGTCCACAGTTCTCCTTGAGTTTGGTTCTCTTATCTCTATCCTACGCAATGAACCCCGTACCACAAGAACACATCACGGTTCAGGACACACTCACAGAAAAGTTTCAGAGCTTACGAGCTGGTATAGCATGCACCATTAAGGTGTAGAAAGCTTCCGAGTACGCATCAACCACCAAAGACCAACGATAGGCAATACCAACGGTATATACCCATACCCTTGACCGAAGTGAGACCACACGCTCGCTAGAGGAAATAAGTCAGGGCGCGCATACGAAAGGATACTCACCGACACAACACCTACTAGTTCAAAGCTGACTGCCCCAACAGCGAGCTTCCACGAGGTTGCATCTTTTCGAGCAAGAAAAATAGTTGCCACAATATACACCACCGCAGAGATTGCAGAAAGCGTAATAGACACTGGAGCTTGGTCAAACTTACGAATCAGCTGGTATCCAGCTCGGGCAGTTGCAGACAAAGAAAACACCCAATAAATCACGATGAGTAGTCTGCCAAAGCCACGAGACTTTGTTGCGGGGAGATTAGACATATTCTCTTTTTCTCTTCTTATCTTTCGGAAAGAACCCGAGCACCATTATCAGGTGCATGGTAGTGTGGCACCCCATCCGCCCTGCACTATAGAGCAGAAACGCTTCGGCCTAATAGTAGTACCAGAGCATATTCATCCGGTGCACCATCACAATCAGAACCGCGCCAGCTAACGCCAACACTAAAGTAGACCAACGGGTGCGTTCTGACAGTGACCAGAAAAAAGTTCCGGCAGGAATGAGCATCGCGGTGATGAGATAACCATAGTATTCTAACCAGTCTCCGCGAGGACCGTCAGTAGTTAGTTGCATGATCACTGAACCGATGAGATATATCACCAGCCATAGCTCAAGGATAAGAACAGAACCTTGAGACCAGTCATCGGGAACACGGCCTCGCAGAAACTGCCAACAACAGATGAGAGAAGATACCCCACCTAAAAGTGCAGTCCCCCAAAACCATAGGTCTAAACCAGCAAACATCATGCTTCTGGATCCTCAAATATTTTTCCTGATTCCCACACCAATAATGGAAAACTCAAGACCTTTCCACGCTTCTTCTGGTTTTTTACCAACGCCACCAAGGTACCGTCAGGAGCAAAAACGGCTTCTACACCTTCAGTACGGGGGTGCTCATTCGGCTCTTGAGGGGCCACGTATAAAGCGACGTCCTCAGAGCGAGCTTTAATGGCTCGACCAAAAGAAATGTCTGTCGCTTCTTCTGCTAAGAGGGTACGAGAAGAGAAAATAGCTCGAACAGAATCTTCCAAAGAAATCAGCTGTATCTTCCCGTCAGTCTCTTCTTGGGCAGCCAGTTCTTCTAAAGACACCGATTGTTCTAAGTTCACACTGCCAATGCGGGTACGACGTAATTCTGTCAAATACCCTCCGGTACCAAGACTCTTCCCTAAATCACGAGCCAAAGCACGTACGTACGTACCAGAAGAAACAGACACGTCAACACGTACATCAATGACAGGAACGATTGTATCGTCAGCATATTCTGATACGACATCATCAGATAGTTCACGGGACATCTGTCCGATATGTACCATCTGATGAGATATATCAAGTACCTCAAACGCCGCCACATGCACGGCACGCCCAGCAAGCTCAACGTCTTCACCTTGGTGGGCACGTGCATAAGAACGCACACCATCGACCTTAATAGCAGAAACTGATGAAGGTACTTGAATAATGTCTCCGGTCAGTTTCTGTGTCTGCTGAACAATATCTTCATCACGTATGGTCTTGAGATGTTCAGAAGAACATAACCAACGAAGCTGACCATCAAAATCGTCGCTATGAGTCGTACCACCCAGACGAATGGTTGCCGTATAGCTCTTCGACTCCCCCGTAATCCACGTCAACAGCTTAGTTGCTTTATTAACGCCTACGATGAGAACGCCCGTTGCCATAGGGTCTAAAGTTCCGGCATGTCCAACCCGTCGGGTCTGCGCTAAACGGCGCACTTTCCCAACGACATCATGACTCGTTAGACCTGCAGGTTTATCAATAACAACAATTCCCGAAGGTCCGTTAGGTGCTCGGCGTGCCACCGGTTATGCTTCTTCGTCTTCGGTATCTTCAGCAGGTTTTTTATAAGGGTCAGCTTCACCTGCGTACTGAGCTTGAGCAGATTCTTGTGCCAGAGCCTCATCACGGCTGCGTGCCTGACGCAACAACTCCTCAATATGAGAAGCATTGACCGGCACCTCGTCAGGAACAAAAGTTAATGTCGGAGTCAGACGAGCAGTAATATTTTTTCCTACCTCAGAACGCAAGATACCACGAGCTGATTCTAAAGCCGCTTTTGTTGATTCTTGTTCTTCGGGGGTGCCGTATACGGTGTAGTACACGGTTGCATGTTGCAAATCGTTGGTAACGCGAGCATCTGTTACTGTCACGAACCCTAGACGAGGGTCTTTAATGCGACGTTCTAGTGCCTGAGCCACAATCACTTTGATACGATCTGCCAAGCGTGCGGCGCGAGCTGCATCAGCCATCAGTCTCTCCTTGAAAAATAGTTTTAATATACCGGTTCTTATGTCAGTCTACCGGTTAAAGGTCAACGCACTCAAAAACTATCAAGGGTGAGAGCACAGATTCACCTGCGCTCTCACCCTTGATAGATTAGCGGAGTGAACCGCCACATCTATCTAACGTAGTGTTCACCCTAGCATCATATGTTTTTTAGACGCGTGGCTTTTCTCGGAGTTCCCACGTCTCAATGATGTCGCCTTCGTGAATATCGTTGAAGGATCCAAGTCCGATACCACACTCGTAGCCTTCACGAACTTCAGTAGCGTCATCTTTGAATCGTCGCAATGACTCGATGTTGAGGTTATCTGCAACAACGGAGCCATCACGAACCAGACGAGCCTTAGCGTTACGCTTGATAATTCCATCTTTGACAATAGAACCAGCGATGTTACCCCACTTGGAAGAACGGAATACTTCGCGAATCTCAGCAGAACCAAGCTCCACTTCTTCGTATTCAGGTTTGAGCATGCCCTTGACAGCAAGCTCAATTTCTTCGATTGCACGGTAAATCACGGAGTAGAACTTCATTTCTACGCCTTCGCGTTCTGCCAGTTCTGCCACGCGTTCGGCCGGACGAACGTTGAAGCCAATAATCACAGCGTTATCAACGGTTGCAAGGTTCACGTCATTTTGAGTGATAGCACCAACACCACGGTGAATGATACGGAGCTGAACTTCATCTCCGCCAGCTTCAATCTTCATCAAGGACTCTTCAAGAGCTTCAACAGCACCTGAGACGTCACCCTTAATGATGAGGTTCAAGGTGTCCATCTTGCCTTCAGCAACTGCGTCATCGAAGGATTCCAAGGTGACGCGTTTACGACGGCTCGCAAGCTGTGCGTTACGGTCTGCAGCTTCACGCTTTTCAGCAATTTGACGTGCAGTACGTTCTTCTTCGGTGGAGATGAACGTATCGCCTGCACGAGGAACGGTAGAAAGACCAAGTACCTGAACTGGACGTGAAGGCCCAGCTTCTGTAAGGGCTTGACCGTTCTCATCGAACATTGCACGAACACGACCATAAGCCACACCGGCAACAATCGCATCACCAATATGCAAGGTACCGGACTGTACCAGCACAGTGGACACAGCGCCGCGTCCCTTGTCGAGGTTTGCTTCAATAGCAACGCCACGAGCTTCTTTATGGGGGTTCGCTTTAAGGACCATGGTGTTGTCTGCAGTGAGGCAGACAGCTTCCAAGAGAGCATCAATGTTGAGGTTATCGCGTGCTGAGACATCCACAAACATGGTGTCTCCACCGTATTCTTCAGGGATGAGGTCGTATTCAGTGAGCTGTCCACGAACCTTATCAGGTGAAGCGCCCTCTTTATCAATCTTGTTGACAGCCACAATCATAGGAACCTTAGCGGCCTGTGCGTGACGGATAGCTTCAACAGTCTGAGGCATTACGCCGTCGTCTGCTGCAACCACCAAAATTGCGATGTCAGTGACTTTAGCACCACGGGCACGCATTGCGGTGAACGCTTCGTGACCGGGAGTATCAATAAAGGTGATGGCTCGCTTTTCGCCTTCAACAGTCGTGTGAATCTGGTACGCGCCGATGTGCTGGGTAATACCGCCGGCTTCTCCCTCAATCACGTTCGTATTACGGATAGCGTCAAGCAAACGGGTTTTACCGTGGTCGACGTGACCCATAACAGTTACCACTGGAGGACGAACCTCTAGGACATCGTCATCTTCTGCAGCAGTTTCTGCTTCAAGGTTGATGTCGAAGGATTCAAAGAGTTCGCGTTCTTCGTCTTCAGGGGAAACGATTTTAACAACGTAACCGAGTTCTGCGCCGAGCAGTTCAAAGGTTTCTTCATCCAATGACTGAGTTTGCGTTGCCATTTCGCCAAGACGGAATAGCACGGTAATCAACGATGCAGGATTTGCATTGATTTTCTCAGCAAAGTCGGTAATAGATGCACCACGGCGAAGACGAACGAGAGTGTTTCCGTCACCGCGAGGAATCTGAACACCTGCCAAGTGCGGTAGTAGAATCTCTTCAAGGTCACGATTGATGCGTGCACGCTTCTTGCTCTTGCGTTTAGAGCCGGCACCTCCGCGGCCGAAAGCACCCTGCGCATTTCCACGTCCACCACCGGGGCCACCACGTCCTGGTCCGCGGTTGAATCCGCCACCGGAATTGCCGCCACGGCGAGAGTTGCCACCAGCGCCGCCACCACGAGGGCTAGCACCAGGGGTCATCTTCGTCGGCATCATATTAGGTGATGGACGGTTTGCTCCGCTACCTGCGTTAGCTGCAGGACGAGGAGCGTTATTACCCGCTGGGCGAGGAGCATTTGCACCACCAGAGCGAGGAGCATTATTACCTGCGGGGCGAGGAGCACCATTTCCGGCAGGACGTGGATTACGTCCACCACCGGGGCGAGGAGCGTTGTTGCCACCACGCTGGTTGCGTCCGCCACGAGCAGAAGCATTACCGCCACGTTCGGGGCGTCCACCGCGTTCAGAGCTCTTGCCCATTCCCTGTTGTGTAGAGAAGGGGTTGTTGCCGGGGCGAGGGCCAGGTTTAGGCCCAGGCTTAGCAGAGACAGCACCTGGTTTAGGGGTATTAGCCGGTGTGGGTGCCTGCTGAGCCATTCCCTGTTGCGTAGAGAAGGGGTTGTTGCCGGGGCGAGGACCAGAGGGCTTTGCAGAGCTCTTAGGCTGAGCGGGTTTCTCTGGCTGCGCTGCAGGCTTAGCAACAGGTGAAGGCTGAGAAGTTTTAGCTTCCGCAACTGGTGCTTTAGCTGGAGGTTTAGGTCCAGGTTTAACAGCTGAGCTGGTAGAAGGTTTAGGCGCAGGCTTCGCTGCACCTGTTGTTTTAGGGGAAGAACTCTTCTGCGGAGCTTTTTCAGCTTTTTCTGCAGAGTTTTCTTTCTTGGGGAACGCTGCACGTAGTTTTTTCTCTACGGGAGGTTCAACGGTCGAAGACGCACTTTTGACGAATTCGCCGAGTTCTTGAAGCTTTGCGACGGCTTCTTTAGAGGTGATACCGAGATCTTTCGCGATCTCGTGTACGCGGGGTTTAGCCACTTTTCTCCTGTCCTGGCTCACGCCGAGGACGGCGCGAACCTTCAGTACTTGAGATAAACGGGTGTATTACGGTTGTAACCACCCATCGTTTTGCCAGTGTCAGAGCACGTAATAGTACTCATCGTGCGGCACTCATAGGGTTTCCATCAGTTTTCTGACTCGCTTTCGAATAAGAAGTCGTCAAACTAGTTGACTTACATTAGTTCGCCACCCGACTCGCCTGATGACGAGCCGAGGAGAGCATCGCTGACGTTGATGTTTCGACAACGAGTTCTACGGCATTGACCCGTGTGCGGAACGCTCGATTGAAAGCCCCTTTTTTCTGGGCTTTATTCAAACATTCATGGTTATGGTGTAACCATGCTCCACGTCCGGGTAGTCGTCGTCGCATATCCCATACCACGCGAGGCGGTTGCCCCACGATGATATTGTCTAAAGCGACTCGGACCAATTCTTCTTGTGCTGTTACTTCACGGCATCCGATACAGGTTCGTTGGGGTTTCACGAGTATGAGCTCATCCCTTCTTGCTATATTCGGATATTCCATACCGTTTTCTAGTGTTAATAACTCACGAAAACGGTTGCGCCGATGGCGCATATTTTTAGTAACACCACTATCAGTCTATCGTTCTTCGTCGATAGAACTGAAACTTTGTTAGTTAACTCGCATTCTGCGTGTTATTCTTCGTCTTCTCCGATGGCTTGGTTATAACGGGATTCTGAAAGAATATCGATACGCCAACCAGTAAGTTTCGCAGCAAGACGAGCATTCTGACCTTCTTTACCAATAGCCAAAGAAAGCTGATCGTCAGGAACTACCGCACGCGCGGAGAAGGTTTTAGGGTCAATCACCGTTACATGTTTAACTCTTGCCGGTGAAAGGGCCGCAGAAATAAATTCTGTGGGGTCTTCAGAATAATCAACAATGTCGATTTTTTCATCGTTCAGTTCGGACATCACAGCACGTACGCGAGCGCCCATTTCTCCGATGCAAGAACCTTTGGGGTTGATACCAGGTTTGGTGGCGCGAACAGCAATTTTTGTGCGGTGTCCGGCTTCGCGGGCAACTTCCATGATTTCGACGAGGCCTTCTTGAATTTCTGGTACTTCGTGTTCAAAAAGTCCGCGCACAAAGTTGGGGTGTGTTCGAGAAAGTACGATAGAGGGGCCTTTAGGTCCACGTCGGGCTTCAAGAATATATGAGCGGAAGCGTAAACCGTGCGGGTAGCGTTCACCGGGGACTTGTTCGGAGGTCGGAAGAACTGCTTCGATAGTTCCTAAATCGACGTGTACCATGCGAGGGTTCGGGCCTTGTTGAACGATGCCAGAAACAATCTCTCCTTCTCGGTCACGGAATACACCGAGAACTTGAGAGTCTTGAGCGTCGCGGAGGCGTTGCTGAATAATCTGTCGAGCGGTAGAGGAAGCGATACGTCCGAAGTTATTGGGGGTATCGTCAAATTCCCCAATTTTTTCGTCGTTTTCGTCTAGTTCTGGTGCCCAGATAGTGACGGTTCCTGTGGTGAGGTCAATTTCTGCTCGTGATTCGCGAATGGCTCCAGGCTGTTTGTGATACGCCAGAAGTAGTGCGTTCTCGATCATGGGAATAACCTCGTCGAGGACGATATCCCCTTCTTTTTCGAGCTTTCGCAGGATGCTCAAATCAATATCCATGGCAGGCCTTTCCTTCTACAACAGACCGGGGCACGCGTGTACCCCGGCTCCGCCTTCTCTTACATTCAGGCGGAAGATACCGCATGAACCTTCGTGTTTAACGTTTTCTCTACTTAGTGATTCTAGCGAATTTTCCCACTAGTGATTGAATTCAATTTCTACTTTTGCGGCAGAAATTGCCTCCCATAGGAGTTTTTCGCTCTCTTTGTACGATTCTTTTTGACCTTTTTTCGTCTGTTTTTTACGGCGGATCACGGCTCCGTCTTCTTCGATGTCGTCGAGTCGAGCTAAAAATTGTTCGCCGGAGTCAAGAGTTATTTCGAGGAGACGGCCTCGAGCACGTTTCCAGTGTCGGAGTTCGGTGAGTGCACGTGTTGCACCAGGAGAGGAAACTTCTAGAGAGTATGGGACGTTTCCGTCTTCTGCTTCGTCGAGTGCACTCGAAAGAGCTCCAGAAATTTCAGCTAGGGTGTCTAAGGAGAGCATATCGGTGCGGTCTTCAGTGTAGTCAACGACAACTTCTAGAGTGCGGTGAGCACCAGAACCTTGAGCTTTAAGACTTTCAAGTACGCAGTCAAATTGTGCAACGACTGATTCGATTGTCTCTTTGACATCCTCGACATTGAGAAATGCGCCGTGTTGTTCGGGTGTAGATACTCGAGCTAAAGCACGTTCAGCTGCGCGACGCTCTCTAGCATTCATAGTATTCTTTTGAGAAGGTTGTACCATCAGCTACTTTCTTTTTCAGATTAAATCGAACTAGCGGTTAAGCCTACCGTCTATGGCGCTACTTTTTCTATGAGAACACCCCTAATACAGTGGTGTGTGAGAGCTAACGCAAAAAGAGAAGGTAGATTGGGCAGGTCGTACACTCTCAACACCAGTTATGACAGGAAAAGGTTGATACCACGATGAAATCTTCTACTTTAGCGAGCGCGTTAACAGGCAGTTCCCTTGCCATAGTTTTAGCGCTCGGGGTGTGGTCTCAGGTTGAGGAGCGTCATCGGGCAGAGTCTTTGGCACCGTACACTCGCATATCTACCGCTCTCATTGAGGTACAAGATTCTTTAGCTTCACAGCAAACTCCCGTATCTGATGAGCTAAAATCTTTGGTTCAACAACAACTAGATTCGTTACCTCATTCGGCAAATATTCTAGCGAGCAAGGATCGCCCCAAGGATGATTCTCCCTCGTGGGAGAAGATCTTTGATTCTTCTGTACAAAAGCTATATCACGAGGTTTTTATCAATGCAGATCAACAATCCGAAGCTCAAAATTTTGTTCGTTCTGAACCGTTAGAGTTTGTTCAGCAGTTACAAGATTTTGCTCAAGAACATCAGATTAAGCTTTCTGAGCTGAAAGCTCCAAAGACAGTTGCTTGCCGTCCTCTTTCAGAGCGTACTCCTGCCCCTGAGAGTATTACGCGTCTTCTTCAGACAAGCTATGCGTATCGTTATGCTAGTGAGGTCATTGGGGCAAGAACTGATGTTGAAGAGTTTTCTGCCCAAGAAATATCAGGTATTGAGCGTTTACAGCAGCAGGCGAAGGTCTTAGAGCAGCGTCTTGTTCAGGCGGTGTCTTGTCAGTATCAGTTACCGGCACAACAGGTTACGTATCCGGTTGATGTTGCACAAGGGTACACCTTTTTAGAAGAGCATTCTGATGCGGTGCAGAAGAATGCTTTGGCAGTTGTTGCTGATAGCACTGTACCTAGTGATGTTCCAGTTTTTCTTCTATCAACTCGTATTTTCTTAGAAGATTAGTTCTTCTGCTATTTTTTAGGTGATGGCATAGATAAGGGTGTTCGTGCGGTTGTTATACCGTACGAACACCCTTATTCTAGTGCGTTTTATGCTTATGCACAGAGGTCTTCGGCCGTTATTTCGTGTTGTACTTGTGCAACGGCTTCATCAAGGTTTACTTCACGAGAGGAGCCGGTTCGGCGGTCACGAATTTCGATTTTTCCGTCTGCGTATCCGCGTCCAACAACAATGATGGTCGGTACACCGAGCAGTTCAGAGTCTTTAAATTTAACGCCGGGTGATACCTTCGGGCGGTCGTCAAAGATGACTTCGATTCCTGCAGCTTCAAGCTCATCAACAAGTTTCTGAGCGCCAGCAAGGATTTCTTCACCTTTTCCGGTTGCCACAACGTGTACGTCTGCTGGTGCGATGTTTCGAGGCCAGATAAGGCCCTTCTCATCATTATTTTTTTCTGCGATAGCAGCTAGTGCACGAGTGACGCCGACGCCGTAGGAGCCCATCGTAACGGTTTGTAGTTTTCCGTCGTGGTCAAGGACTTTGAGCTCAAGTGCTTCAGCGTATTTACGGCCTAGCTGGAAGATATGTCCCATTTCGATGCCTCGTGCGGTG
Source organism: Rothia sp. P13129 (assembly GCF_048512865.1). Taxonomy (NCBI): domain Bacteria; kingdom Bacillati; phylum Actinomycetota; class Actinomycetes; order Micrococcales; family Micrococcaceae; genus Rothia; species Rothia sp. P13129. The sequence continues at coordinate 53,810 of NZ_JBLXYA010000007.1, read as the reverse complement.
TATAGTTCGCCAGAGCCATCGGGCGCCATATCGCCTTCGCGTACTTCGCATGCTTCGATGACGGCATCTGCAACGAAGTCACGGCCTACAACAGCGTCATATACGTGGTGTTCAGCTTGGTTAGCGCCAGCAATCCAAGCACTTCCTTCTACGATACGTGGGTCAACATAGAAAGGAATACCTGTAGCAGATTCTTCACCTAAGAGTTGTTGCTCTCGTGATACACCTGGGCCAATATATCCCTTGACCAGTTGTGGAAAGTCTTTGAGGTCGTTCTCGTTTGCTGGTTCTACCTCAACTTCACCGCCAACACCTAGTAGCGTACCAATGTTCACCTCCACACGAGAAAGATCTACGTTACGGTCTCCGGGGATGCCGATAGCAGCCAGACGACGCTCTCCATCAGGCAAAATAACCGCAACAATCAGGGTTTTGAGGGTATCTTTTGCTTCCCATGGGCGGTTCTCACGAGGGTAAAGCTCGTTTGATACCTGCACTAGAGATTCAATGGTGGTCGCTTGAGGTGTTTGGCGGACGCTTGCTGCCGGTGTGTTACTCGCATCTACAGTTTCTAGCGGGTAAGTAGTGACAGCTTCAACGTTTGCAGCATACCCGCCAGCAGAACGTACGAAGGTATCTTCACCGATGGGTGTTGGGTGCAAGAATTCTTCGGAGCGAGAGCCACCCATAGCACCAGATTGTGCTTGGACAATGACGATTTCTAGTCCGAGTCGTTCAAAGATACGCTGATAGGCGCCACGGTGTGCGTTATAGGCTTCTTCGAGTCCGCTGTCGTCAAGGTTGAAAGAATAGGAGTCTTTCATGACGAATTCGCGGCCACGCAAAAGTCCAGCACGTGGGCGTGCTTCGTCACGGTATTTTGTTTGGATTTGGTAGAGGTAGACGGGGAGGTCTTTGTACGAGGTGTAGAGGTCTTTGACGAGGAGTGTGAACATTTCCTCGTGGGTGGGGGCAAGGAGCATATCTGCACCTTTGCGGTCTTTGAGTCGGAAGAGGTTATCTCCGTATTCATCCCAACGGTTCGTGGCTTCGTAGGGTTCGCGTGGGAGCAGTGCTGGAAAATGTACTTCTTGGGCGCCGATAGCGTTCATTTCTTCGCGGACGATGTTCTGTACTTTGTTGAGCACCGAGAGCCCTAGTGGTAGCCATGTGTAAATACCTGGTGCGGCACGGCGAATGTATCCGGCACGAACTAGGAGTTTATGGCTGATAACTTCTGCATCGGAGGGGTCATCGCGCAGGGTGCGCAAAAAGAGTTGTGAAAGGCGAATAGCCACCAAAATCATCCATTCTTATTGTGGGGTGCTCATGAGTGTTTATGACACTTGTTGAGGAATATTTGTACTTATTTTAGCGTAGATGCTCTGTTGATGATGTTCCTTAACGGGGCAAGGCACCGACGATGTTGCGGGATAAGAAACGATAGTTTTTTAGAACGTGATGGTAGCGAAGGTACCATATTGTTCCATACCAAGGCTTTGATATAAGCGGTATGCAGGCTGGTTATGGTTATTGACGTACAAGCTAATATGAGGGAATCGTGGGCGGATTAGTTCAATAGCTTGAGCGAGTAAAGGTGCAGAAAGCCCTACCCCACGATAAGCAGGGTGTAACCAGACCCCTTGTATTTGGCAGAGGTCTGAGTACGCTAACCCAAGGTCTGCTTTGAAGATGACAACACCGTCATCGTTTGTAGCGACGAGACTTCTCCCTGTTCTGATGTATTCTTCAACTCGTTGAGCGTATCCGATGGCGTCTCTGTCCATCGGGTCGTAGCCGATTTCTTCGATGAACATTGCAACGGAGGCTTTGAGCAGTGAGTCTCGGTCGGAGGTGCGCGCCCAGCGGACGGGGTTCTCTGCAATGGGTGGGACGTCAAGAGTTACCTGGAGAGGTTGAATTTTTTGTGTGGTGAGTGTTTCTAAAGATTTTTGTGGGTCGAGGTACAGTAGCGGTTGATTTTCACATACCGAATGTGGTGTTCCTGTTTTAGATTGAAGCAGTGACCATAGCCCCAGTGCATCTTCTGCTTCTCCGATGATGCAAGCAATGTATTTGAGCGAACGAGCAATAACAGTGCTGACGTGTTTACGGTACTCCTTGGGGATTAGGATGGGTACGCAGTTTGACCCTAGCCAGAAGGCTCCAACCATGGTGAAAAAAGTTGCGGGTTGTTCTTGAGAGCCTTTTTCTGCAGAGTCAAGAATCTCGTTGGGTAAAGGAATGGGGCGTAATAGTTCTGGAGTAATTTTTTCGACGAGTTTTCCGGTGATTCTTTTGACGGTATGCCCGATTTTTTCACTACCGCCTAGTGGTTTCCGGCCTTCTTCTGACGTGCCGTAGGTGAGTTCTACACCGTGCTGAGCTAATGGTGCGTTCTCGTAGACGGGGAGGAAGATTCCCATAAACCCATAGTTGTGGCGGTATCCGCTCAGTGCTGAGGGTGTTGGCAGTCCGAAGCGTTCTAGATGTTCTGAGGCATATAGGTTTTTAATGGGGTCAAGGGCTATCATCTTTTCGAGTTCGTCCCAGTCATCGGTGGTCAGTGGACGAATCAAGACATCGTCTGTGTTGCGTTGAAAAAATGAGAGCACTGTAACAGCAGCTTTCTTCGGGTTGGGCGTACAACACTGGTCAGGGTTTTAGTATTTCCCTGACCAGTAGTTGCGGTGTTATTTAACGATGACTTGTGCGCCAGGCCCGTCTTCTGGGATGTATTCGCCGTTAGCTTCCATTTCTTCGGCGATACGGTTGGCTTCTTCGATGAGAGTTTCAACGATTTGGTCTTCGGGTACGGTCTTGATGACTTCACCTTTGACGAAGATTTGTCCTTTGCCGTTTCCTGATGCGACACCAAGATCTGCTTCGCGGGCTTCACCGGGGCCGTTCACAACACAGCCCATGACGGCAACACGAAGTGGCACTTTCATGCCTTCGAGCCCCTTGGTGACGTTTTCTGCTAATTCCCAAACGTTGACTTGTGCTCGTCCGCAGGAGGGACAAGATACGATGTCGAGTTTTCGGGGGCGGAGGTTGAGCGATTCAAGAATCTGTGAACCCACTTTGACTTCTTCAACGGGAGGAGCAGAAAGCGACACTCGGATAGTGTCACCGATGCCTTGAGACAGGAGCGCCCCGAAAGCCGTTGCGGATTTGATAGTGCCTTGGAAAGCTGGCCCAGCTTCGGTAACGCCTAAATGCAAGGGCCAGTCTCCACGTTCTGCAAGACGTTTATAGGCTTCGACCATGACGACGGGGTCGTTGTGTTTAACGGAGATTTTGAAATCGTAGAAGTCGTGTTCTTCAAAGAGTGAGGCTTCCCAGACTGCTGATTCTACGAGAGCGTCGGGAGTTGCTTTGCCGTATTTTTGGAGGAGGCGCTTGTCGAGGGATCCAGCGTTAACACCGATACGGATGGAGGTTCCGTGGTCATTTGCCATCTGCGCGATTTCTTTGACTTGGTCATCGAATTGGCGGATGTTTCCGGGGTTAACGCGAACGGCTCCACAGCCTGCTTCAATGGCGGCGTACACGTATTTGGGTTTGAAGTGGATATCTGCGATAACGGGGATTTGTGATTGTTTCGCAATGATAGGGAGCGCTTCTGCGTCTTTGTCGGTGGGGCAGGCGACACGTACGATATCGCAACCGGCAGCGGTAAGTTCAGCAATTTGTTGGAGGGTTGCACCAATGTCGTGTGTCTTGGTGGTTGTCATTGATTGCACCGACACCGGAGAGTTTGAGCCTACGCCTACGGAACCGACTTTGAATTGTCGGGTTTTGCGGCGGGGCGCAAGTGTAAGCGGGGCGGGTGCGGGCATACCTAAACTGACCGAAGCCAAGATGTTCCTCCAAAGACTTGTCGGTGGTGCGCGATGCGCACCGATACCGTTATCTATTGTGCACTAGATACCGGTGTTTTTTCGAATGCAGTGGGCTTCGCTACGAGTTTCTGCTGTAGATATAGCTCTCAGCGCAATGTTAAGAGCGTCAGTGTTGGTTTGTTCTTCCACGATATACAGCCCTTATGAGAGCGACTGTCGGTTTTGTCACAGATAATATTTTTAGAAAATATTAATGGGCTTGATGAGATCAGCAAGGATGAGCACCACAGACATCAGGATGAATGCTCCAGCAACAACCCATGTCAGTGGAAGAAGCTTTACGGGGTCAAAGGGTCCGGGATCTGCTTTTCCTCTCAGACGTGCCCAGCCTTTTCGGAGGCCCTCCCATAGCGCTCCAGCTACGTGTCCACCGTCAAGTGGCAGAAGTGGGATGAGGTTGAAGACGAATAGCATGAGGTTCATGGAACCGATGAGAGAAATGAGCGTAGCGCTTTTAGAACGTAAATCGATGCGGTCTGTTGCTGCAATTTCGCCAGCTGCTCGACCTACACCAACAACAGAAACCGGTGAGTCTGCGGGGCGTTCGCTTCCTGTTACCAGCGATTCACCCACGGCAAATACGCGTGCTGGCAGTTTGAGAACTGTTGCGCCAATACGTTCGAGGGTGTTCCCCACTTCGGGGAGAACTTGGCTAATATGCCCTGGTGTTAGTTCGCTAGTGGGGCTGACGCCGATAAATCCGACGGTCATAGTTTTGTAGGTTCCGTCGGGGTTCTTTTCATATTGTCCTGTGAGTTGGTTATAGACCGGTCTCACCGTTTCCAACGGGGTGATGGTCAGTTCTCGGGTTTGTCCATCTTTTTCAACGGTTACTGGAACAGCGTGGTTTGCGTTCCGTTGAATGAGAGAGGTGAGCTGTTCCCACGAGGTGACCTGTTCACCGGCAAAAACAGTAATAGTATCTCCAGCTATAAGACCTGCCGCGTGTGCTGGAGAATCGGGATCTGTATTGGTGCAGCTGGCACGGTTGGCTTGGTCTACGTTAGTGGCAGTGACGGTATGTACGCATTGTGAGATGGTTTCGATGGTGGTTGTGGGCTGGTATTTTCCAAAGCCGAGGATGAGCACTGCCATGCAGAGAACCCCAATGAGGAGGTTCATGGTGGGCCCGCCGAGCATGATGATAATGCGTTTGTAGACTGGCAGTTGGTAGAACAATCGGCCGTCGTCGTTTGGCGTGATACGTTCGGCGTCGATATCGCGTGCGTCTTGGTAAATCTGCGATAGGCGGTTGTGACGAGTGGTTTTTGAGGCGGGTGGGTACATCCCAATCATTGATATGTATCCGCCAAGAGGGATGGCTTTGATTCCGTATTCGGTTTCGCCTACTTTTCGGGAGAAGATGGTTGAGCCGAACCCAATCATGTATTGAGGCACTCTGACGTTGAAGAGTTTTGCGGGGACGAGGTGCCCTATTTCGTGTAAAGCGATAGAGAGAATGATGGCGAGTGTCATGATGACAACTCCCCCAATAAATAAGGCGGTACCCATGTTTGTTTCCTCTCTGCGCTGTTCGTGGTGAAATTCTTTAAACTTCACCTATCAAACCATGTTTTCGAGTGTTGTGGCAGTGCTACGCACCGTGCATTGAGCTAGTACACAGTTTTTTCTGGGATGTTAAGCGTAGTTTTTACAGTATTTTTGGTGGTTATTGTGTGCGGGGCCGAGGCGTGAGTGTTATTTGTGCAGGTTGTTCCCCTCCCTCCATAAAACAACACAAGAAAAGATGAAACCATAAGAACACAATCTCCTTATGGTCACAAAAACCCTCTGCGCAACACCTTGCAGAACTTTAACTATATGTCACCAACACAAAAACTTCACAAAAGAACACAATAGACGTTACGTATCACATAAATGCACAATAACATTTTCTAATATTTTTAAAACAGCTAGTCAAAGCATGTTTATTAATGAGATATAGAAATCGTCATTACCGCAAAACCACCACACCTTTTAACATTCAACAGCTCAATAGATACGATAAAAACGTCACATAAAAACACCGCACACACAAATAAACGCGGTACCGCAAACAGGAGTGCAGACATGACCGTTCCCACGGAATCGCACACAGCAGAGCACGACATCTTCGCCGTCGCATGGAAAGATTTCACACCAGGCCCATGGCAAGAACATGTAGACCTCAGAGACTTCATCCAACGCAACTACACCCCCTATGAAGGCGACGCTTCCTTCCTCGCCGGCCCCACCGACAAAACACTCAGAGTCTGGGACACCCTCGAAAAGAAATACCTCTCTGTAGAACGCAAACAACGCGTCTATGACGTCGACACCAACACCCCTGCAGAAATCGACGCATTCCCTGCCGGCTACATCAGCGAAGACGACGACGTCTGCGTCGGACTACAAACAGACGTCCCCCTCAAACGCGCCATGATGCCCAACGGCGGCTGGCGCATGGTCGAAACCGCCATCAAAGAAGCCGGCAAAGAACCCAACCCAAACATCAAAAAAATATTTACCGAATACCGCAAAACCCACAACGACGCAGTATTCGACATCTACACCCCACGTATCCGAGCAGCCCGTTCATCACACATCATCACCGGCTTACCCGATGCCTACGGACGTGGACGCATCATCGGCGACTACCGCCGTGTAGCACTCTACGGCGTAGACTTCCTCATCCGAGAAAAAGAAGCCGACAAACACAAAGTCGCTGACCAAGGATTCTCCGAACACTGGGCACGATACCGCGAAGAACACTCAGAACAAATCAAAGCCCTCAAACGACTCAAGAACATGGCACAAGCCTACGGATTCGACATCTCAGGGCCCGCAAAAAACGCACAAGAAGCCGTCCAATGGACCTACTTCGCATACCTCGCATCCGTCAAATCACAAGACGGCGCCGCTATGTCCATCGGACGACTCTCTGGCTTCCTCGACATCTACTTCGAACGAGATCTCGCCAACGGAACCATCACCGAATCTGATGCACAAGAAATGATCGACGCGCTCGTTATCAAACTACGCATCGTCCGCTTCTTACGCACCATCGACTACGACCAAATCTTCTCAGGAGACCCATACTGGGCAACATGGTCCGATGCAGGATTCGGAGACGACGGACGAACCCTCGTCGTCAAAACATCCTTCCGACTCCTACAGACTCTACGCAACCTCGGACCAGCCCCAGAACCAAATATCACCATCTTCTGGGACGAAAAACTTCCCGCAGGATACAAAGAGTTCTGCTCTGCTATCTCCATCGAAACATCCTCCATCCAATACGAGTCCGACCCACAAATCCGAAACACTTGGGGAGACGACGCCGCCATTGCATGCTGTGTATCCCCCATGAAGGTCGGAAAACAAATGCAATTCTTTGGTGCTCGTGTCAACGCTGCTAAAGCATTGCTTTACGCAATCAACGGTGGACGAGACGAGATGAGCGGGAAGCTCATCGTTGAAGGGTACGAACCCATCACCGGTGACGGGCCTCTCGACTTTGACGAAGTCTGGCAAAAGTATGAAGAAATGCTCGATTGGGTGATTGCAACATACGTTGAAGCACTCAACATCATTCACTACTGCCACGATAAATACGCTTATGAGGCCATTGAGATGGCGCTTCACGATTCCGACGTCATTCGAGCTATGGGATGCGGTATCGCTGGGCTATCCATTGTTGCGGACTCACTGTCAGCTATTAAATATGCGAAAGTTACTCCAGTCCGCGACGAAACAGGACTCATCGTTGATTACATCACCGAAGGAGACTTCCCCGCATACGGAAACGACGATGACAGAGCAGACGATATTGCTGCAACAATCGTTCACACTGTCATGAGCAAGATTAAAGCTATCCCGCTTTATCGTGATGCTATCCCCACCCAGTCAGTGCTCACGATTACCTCAAACGTTGTCTACGGTAAAGCTACCGGAAACTTCCCTTCCGGACACCGTGCAGGAACACCCTTCTCCCCCGGCGCAAACCCCGAAAACGGTATGGATACACACGGCATGGTGGCTTCCATGCTTTCTGTTGGCAAACTTGACTATCAAGATGCTCTCGACGGTATCTCGTTGACCAACACCATCACCCCCACCGCATTGGGACGCACCAAAGAAGAACAGGTTCAGAACCTTGTAGGAATCCTTGATGCAGGATTCTTACCAGAAGAAGACTAACCGCATATAACGGTCACCCCATGGGTTACCTCGTGTTGGTATATGCCCTCATGCTGAGGCATATACCAACACATCACTTGAAAAATCTAAGGAGAAAATTATCATGGCAGTCAAAACCTTTGAAGAACGTCTTGCAGAGATGAAAGCTAACCGAGCTAACGTCCCGGCAGATCAGCATGGCCTATACCATGCAAATATCAACGTCCTCAACCGTGAGACCCTCGAAGACGCAATGGAAAACCCCGATAAATACCCAAACCTCACCGTTCGAGTCTCTGGGTATGCCGTAAACTTTGTGCGTTTGACACGTGAGCAGCAACTTGACGTTCTCTCACGGACTTTCCATCAGAGTGCATAACTCTCTTCCGCTGGTTAATGATGTCTACATCAACAGTAGAAACGATGCCGTTGGGGGAACAAGGCTTTGCTCCCCCAGCGTCTCGTCATGCAGGAGCTGGAACGTGGGGTCTTGGTGAACTCACCGATTTAGAACGAAGCGAACAGCTTAAAAGAATGAGAGAAGGGAAGTTAGGTTCTGTTCATTCTTGGGAGTTGGTTACCGCGGTAGATGGGCCTGGCACCCGTATGACAGTTTTTATGAATGGTTGCCCGTTGCGGTGCGTGTACTGTCATAATCCAGATACGTTTAACATGCGTGATGGTCAGCCAGTTGAGGCTCAAGAATTGCTCAAACGTATCAAGCGTTATCGCAAAATTTTTAAATCTACCGGTGGTGGTTTGACCATTTCTGGTGGAGAAGTTCTCATGCAACGTGCTTTTGCGTGGAATGTTCTTATGGGCGCTAAATCTTTAGGTATCCATACATGTATTGATACTTCTGGTTATTTAGGTGCAGCAGCTACCGATGATTTTCTTGAGTCAGTAGATTTAGTTCTTCTTGATGTTAAAGCTGGCGATGAGGAAACCTACCATCGTGTGACAGGACGACGTTTACAACCAACTATTGATTTTGGTGATAGGCTCAATGCTCTGGGCAAAGATGTGTGGATTCGTTTTGTGTCAGTGCCTGGTTACACCGACTCTTATGAGAATGTTGAGAACGTTGCAGATATTGTATGCCGTTGGCCTCGTTCTGTTCGCAGAGTTGAAGTTTTACCTTTTCACCAGATGGGAACAGATAAATGGCGTTCTTTGGGTCTTGACTACAAGCTTGAAGAGGTGCGTCCTCCTAGCAAAGAAGAAACAGAGCGGGTACGCCAACAATTTCGGGACCGCGGACTTACCGTCTACTAAGGTGAGTGTTACTGGGATTCCGCATTTTTTGGATAGCTCAGGCGAATAAGTATTGTTAAAGACCACGGCGGCAAGTTCTCAAGGAGCTTGCCGCCGTGGTCAACACGTTTTGGTACATCTACTATTGTGCCAGTATTTCGCCGGCACGTATACGTGCCCAGCGCTCTGCTTCTAAAACTGAGTCCAAGGTCAAGTTTTTTTCGGAACAATATGCACTTGAGGATTCGTGTTCGTCCAGTACTTTTTGAACAGTATCAATCATCGCGGTAAAAGAAATTTTCTTCGCATGGAAGGCTTCTACAGCTTCTTCATTCGCAGCATTAAATACCGCAGGGAAGGTTCCTCCACGACGTCCAGCTTCTTTAATGATACGAACAGCTGGGAACGCTTCTTCATCAAGAGGTTCGAAAGTCCATTTCTGTGCGGTATTCCAGTTACAGGCGGGTGCAACGCGAGGGATACGATACGGCCAGGTAAGACCTAACGCAATGGGTAAAAGCATGGTCGGTGGGCTAGCTTGGGCAATGGTCGTACCGTCAATAAATTGGACCATAGAATGTACCACTGATTGCGGGTGTACCGTCACATCAATATGGTCAAGGTCTATACCGAACAGGTAGTGTGCTTCTAGTACCTCAAGAGCTTTATTGACCATCGAAGCAGAGTTTGTAGTGACCACTTTGCCCATGTCCCACGTAGGGTGAGCTAGGGCTTGCTCAGGGGTCACATGTTGTAGTTGTTCTTTGGTCATGCCACGAAATGGCCCGCCCGATGCGGTGAGGATTAAACGTTCAATTTCGCTATCGTGACCAGCGCCTAGTGCCTGCGCCAAAGCAGAATGTTCAGAATCAACAGGGATAAGTGGCTGTTCAAGGGATGATTGATCTACTGCTTGGCGGACTAAAGCTCCACCAGCGATGAGAGACTCTTTATTTGCTAATGCAACCTGAGCACCAGAGGCTAAGCCTGCTAGGGTGGGGCGTAAACCGATGGAACCGGTGATTCCGTTCAGTACTATATCTGCACCGCAGCTCGCAGCTTCAGAAGATGCGTTTTCGCCGCAGATAATCTGTGGGCTGTACCCAGATAATCCATGTGCTGTGCTGTGCTGTTGGATGAGTTCTTGTAAGGTGATACGGTCTTGTTCTGTTCCGCTCGTTGCAACCAGTTCTGCACGGGTCTCTACCGCTTGTTGTGCTAATAGTTCTAGGGAGTTTCTTCCGGCAGAGAGAGCTTTGACACGAAGGGGGGCACCCTCATCGTGTAGGTGCGTTTGAGAAAGGGTGCATAAGTGCCGTAGTACTTGAAGGGCTTGAGTTCCGATAGAACCGGTTGAGCCAAGAATACTGACAGTTCGACCTATTCCAAGATGTTGTAGGTATTCGTCAGTGAGAGTTTCTAGGGGATGTGTATTTGTTCGCGGTTCAGCTGTGCCACCAAATTTCATAGTATGTAGTTTACCGTCTTTGCCGAAACACTTTGAGGACGCTAGGACCAGTAGCCATGTTTAAAATAACGATGCGAGGGTGCTAGCATCTCGGTTGAGAGCTATCAGCCTCGCATCGCACGGTAGTGATAAGTTTTTAGTTTTTTGCGCCTAGTTTGCCCCAGATGAAGAGAGCAATAAGAGAACCAATAACAGCTGTGACAATAGTGCCGAAGCTTAGTTGAGTGATTCCGTTAGAAAGGCCGGGGATGAAGGTTCCCAACCATCCGCCGATGAACGCACCAACAATACCCAATGCGGTGGTGACAATAAATCCTCCACCTTGTTTACCGGGCATGATGAACTTAGCGAGTGCACCAGCGATGAGGCCTAAAATAATCCAGGTAATAAGACCCATTTTTATCTCCCTATTTTTATGAGAGTTTCCGCTCTCTGAAAGTATGATGACAGAAAATGCTTCAACCATTAGTCATTATACCTAGATAGTCAGCAGGGTGATATTTTCTTAAGAAATTATGTTTGTGGTGAGTAATGAAAGCGACACAAAACTACTTTAAATCCAGCATAAGCTCAATACAGCGGTCCATAAATGCGTCAACTTGCGTCTCTTCATAACATAAAGAACCTACAGCGCTACGAAAAACTGCCCGACGAACCAGACTCGCAGAAAGTTCTCCCTCGCCTTGAAAATGCTGACGCAGCTTCTCACATAAGGCATCCACATCATCGACAAAATACCCTTGTACCCGTGTAGAGCTAGGGCGGCGAAAACGCTCACCCGGAGCACGGTTGATACGCCCCATCACCAATTCAGCACTTTCTTCTACCGCCTGACGCCATGTCTGACGACCATATTTTTCAATATAACGACGACGTTCCAAAGACGCGAAACGGTCTTCAACACGATCTAAGGTCGCGTCAACGTCAGCCGGATAGTAACCGCCCTGCACCGGTGTAAAACTCATGGTGCGAATAGTCGTTGAGGTCATCATCCCAGGGTGAGTTCGTCCGGCACGCAAATTTTCAAAATCCTCAACCAGCTGAACAAAGAAAGCGTCTACTTCACGCGCAGAATACCCCTGTTTCTTCGGCTCAACCAAACGAAATTCACGAAGGCGCTGACGTCTTTCTCCCATATAAACCACCTCAAAATACCTGTGAAGAAAATGTTATTCCATCACGTGTAAAACCTTAAAAAAGGAATTCAAAACCAGTAAATAGCACGTATCCAACAGCTAAACAAAAAACAATAGAATCTAACCGGTCCATCACTCCACCATGACCAGGAAGAATATTTGACATATCTTTAATGCCGATTTCACGCTTAATCATCGACTCAGAAAGATCACCAGCGGTTGCTGTTATTACCAGCGCACATGCCAAGATAACACCGAACCACCACGGATACCCTAAAAAGAAACACGAAATAACAGCCGTCAATGCAGCCCCTATCAAGGAGCCAGCAAAACCTTCCCATGTTTTTTTCGGAGAAATCGTTGGCGCCATCGGGTGCTTGCCCCAGCGTACCCCCGCTAAATACCCCCATGTGTCATTTGCAACTGCCATCAACAAAATGAGAAATATTTTGCCTGAGCCACCGTCTGTCCTAAATAACAGCAACGCTAATGCCACCATAAAAGGAACCCAAGAGGTCACAAAGATAGATCCCATCACTGACATAATCATGCCGTCTTTAGGACCAAAAAGACGCCAAATAATCTGCGCTAAAATAGCGCACACCATTGCAGTAATCATCCATTGCCCACCCCCGATATAAGCAATAAGGGGTAGGAATAATGCGCTTGCTACTGTAGGAAACAGAGGTATTCCCATACCGCGTTTCTTATTGATACCAGAAGTTACTTCCCACGTACCAACTGCAGCAGCAAGCGCACCAAGAATGACAAGAAGCCAAGGGTAGCAAAACAAACCAATGATAAGAAGAGCACCTAAAAAGGTCCCTACGAAGATAGCAGCAGGAAGGTTACGTCCCGCTTTAGAATTCTTTGACCCAGTTTGCTGTTTAACCCGAGTACCCATCAAATTTAGACCTCAAGAAGCTCCGCTTCTTTACGCTTGAATAGCTCATCAATCTGATCAATATGCTTTTTGGTCAAAGCGTCTAGTTCTTTTTCTCCGCGAGAGCCTTCATCTTCGCCTACTTCGCCATCTTTGACCAGCTTGTCGATAGCGCTCTTTGCAGTACGACGGATATTGCGTACGGAAACACGTGCTTCCTCAGCTTTATTGCCAACAATCTTGATGTATTCTTTACGGCGTTCTTCTGTCATTTCTGGCATCACAACACGGATGACGTTACCGTCATTTGCAGGGTTAGCACCAAGGTCAGAATTACGTAGAGCCTTTTCAATATCACCAAGCGCAGACTTATCGTAAGGAGTGATAAGGATAGTGCGAGCCTCAGGAGTCTGGAAGGATGCAAGCTGCTGCAAAGGGGTAGGAGTTCCGTAGTATTCTACGGTCAATGAAGAGAACAATGAAGGATTTGCACGACCAGTACGCACATTTGCAAATTCGTTCTTAGCGGCTTCTACTGCCTTGTCCATCTTTGTTGTTGCTTCTGCTAATGATTCCTCGATCAACGGTATCTCCTTTTAATACGGTATTTTTATCAGTCACAATGACCAATAGGTATGCTCCCTATTAGTCTAGTTGATTTACTCTCTTCTTGCTTAAGACATCTCGAAGAACCAAGTGTTAATTCCGTGAAGGTGCAAAGAGCTATCAACCCAAAAGAGGCTCCCCTGCTCTCATCTGGTGTTGACAAACCAAATGAGCAGAAGAGCCTCTCATCAATATCGTTCCTCACATTGATTAAGCGGTAACGAGCGTTCCCATCTTTTCGCCAAGAATAGCTCGAGTTACATTACCGTCACCTTGCATACCAAATACGCGCATCGTGACGTTGTTATCACGGCAGAGAGAGAACGCCGTCTGATCCATCACACGGATATTCTTACGCATTGCCTCATCATAGGTGAGGCTATAAAGACGTTCAGCATCGGGATTTGTCTTAGGGTCTGCAGTGTAGATACCGTCAACACCATTTTTTGCAACGAGAACCTCATCTGCAGAAATCTCAAGAGCACGCTGAGCAGCAACTGTATCTGTCGAGAAATAAGGTAGACCAGCGCCAGCACCAAAAATTACGACGCGGTCTTTTTGCATATGGCGAATCGCACGACGGGGAATATAGGTTTCGGCAACCTGAGGCATAGTAATAGCGGATTGAACACGGGTGTCAATACCAGCTTGTTCAAGGAAATCTTGAAGAGCCAAGGAATTCATGACCGTACCTAGCATGCCCATGTAGTCTGCACGGGAACGATCCATGCCAGCGTTTGAGAGCTCTGCTCCGCGGAAGAAGTTACCTCCACCAATCACAATAGCGGTCTCTACTTTTCCAATAGTTGCAGCGATTTGTTCAGCAACTCCACGAACGACGTCAGTTGCAATACCAACTTCTCCGCCACCAAAGACTTCCCCAGATAGTTTGAGAAGAACTCGACGGCGTCCTGTGTCATCGCGATAAGTGGGGGTAGTAGCGGGCTGAGTCATGATGGAGCCTCCAAAAAGTTCTGTATTTATCATGCGTCATAAAACGCGTTCTCGTCTAATAGCATACGACAAGGGGAAGTACCGTTCTAGGTACTTCCCCTTGTTATGTTCGGCTCAATCTAAAATATTTCTATTTTTTGAGAGCAAAACAGTGAAGATTTTATTTATGCACCAACGCGGAAACGCTCGAAAGCGGTAGCGGTAGCGCCAGCTTCTTCAAGAACCTTAGCAACAGACTTGGAAGAATCTTTTGCGAAGTCCTGATCAAGCAAGGTGTTTTCCTTGTAGAAAGCTTTGAGCTTGCCTTCAACAATTTTTGGAATAATCTGCTCAGGCTTACCTTCAGCAGCAGCGGTTTCTTCAGCAACGCGCTTTTCTGCTTCAACGTCTTCAGCTGGGATAGCTTCAGAGTTCAAGTATTTAGGAGACAATGCTGCAATGTGTACAGCAACATCGTGCGCTACGGTATCGGTGTTTTCACCGGTGACAGCCAAAAGAACGCCAACCTGTGCAGGAAGGTCTTTGGAGGTCTTGTGCAAGTACACAGCAATGTTTTCACCTTCAACGCGTGCTACGCGGCGAACAACAATTTTTTCGCCCAAGAGTGCGCCAGCTTCGGTGGTGAGTTCTTCAACAGTCTTTCCGTCTACGGTAGCTGCCTGAAGTTCTTCCAAAGTGGAAGCGCCAGCTGCAATAGCTGCTTCAAGAACGTTGTTACCGAATTCTACGAAAGGATCAGATTTTGCTACGAAGTCAGTTTCAGAGTTGACTTCTACCATGTAGCCAACGCCGTTTTCAACGCGTGCAGCGATAAGACCTTCAGCGGTTGCACGGCCTTCACGCTTGGTAACGCCCTTGAGGCCTTTAACGCGGATGATTTCCATTGCTTTCTGCTGGTCGCCGTTAGCCTCGTCGAGAGCTTTCTTGACGTCGAGCATACCTGCGCCGGTCTTTTCGCGCAGTGCTTTAATGTCTGCTGCGGTGTAGTTCGCCATTGTGAACTCCTTGATTGTTTTAGTTCAAAGATTTTTATACATACACACTGTCTGGGGTGTTACAGTGTGGTTTTTGCTAATGGCGCCCACCCAAAAACTTAGGTGGGCGCCATTAGTTTTATGTGAAATTACTCTGCAGATGCTTCGGTAGTTTCTGCGGTCTTTTCAGCTTTGTGCTGTTCAAGAAGCTCGCGCTCCCATTCAGCCATAGGTTCTTCAGCAGTGTTTCCCTTGCCGGCTTTTTTGTTGTTGCGTTCTAGAAGACCTTCTGCAACTGCGTCAGCAATGACGCGGGTGAGGAGGTTAACGGAGCGAATCGCGTCGTCGTTACCGGGGATGGGGAAAGCAACTTCGTCAGGGTCGCAGTTGGTGTCAAGAATTGCCACAACAGGAATGTTGAGCTTCTGAGCTTCGTCAATTGCGAGGTGCTCTTTCTTGGTGTCAACAACCCACAAAAGGCTAGGGGTCTTGGTGAGGTTGCGAATACCGCCGAGGGTGCGCTCGAGCTTTTCGTGTTCGCGACGGAGCAAGAGGAGTTCTTTTTTGGTGAACTGTGAGCCTGCAACATCGTCAAAGTCGATCTGCTCTAGTTCTTTCATGCGGTCGATACGCTTAGAAACAGTCTCGAAGTTGGTGAGCATACCACCAAGCCAACGGTGGTTAACATAAGGCATGTTAACTCGAGTAGCCTGTTCAGCGATAGCTTCCTGAGCTTGCTTCTTGGTACCAACGAAGAGGATGGTGCCACCGTGAGCAACGGTTGCTTTAACAGCTTCGTAAGCTTTATCGATGAAAGCCAAAGACTGCTGCAAGTCGATGATGTAAATGCCGTTACGTTCGGTGAAGATGAAGCGCTTCATCTTGGGGTTCCAGCGACGGGTCTGGTGACCAAAGTGAACACCAGAGTCAAGAAGCTGGCGCATAGTTACGACTGGCATGTCGTCTCCTTTTATATAGATGTGCCGTGGCGATCCCTGATTCCAGGCTAACCGTCCACGCGCATAGTAGTTATCGGTTTACATTGGAGTAAAACACTCCCCTGGTAAAACTCATATTGTTCGAGGGAGGATACCCTGAACAATACTCAGACCTTCACCACCTCATTTGATGGACCGAAAGTTCTCAGTCTTCACATAAACCCCAGAATATATTTGAGAGGCTTTATGAAGATATTGTTTTACGCGTTGTCAGACCACTTCTACAGCGGTAAGTCACTATGTATGGTGACTTCTCGAAACCTCTCAATAAGAACCTAAGCCATAAGACTCAAAGTTTTTAGGCAGGAAGTATCGAACTGCAATAGCCAACTATACCGCATCGACACCGTCAAAAACATACGGAATACGGCGAATGTGAGCAAAAAACCAAGGTTTTCTAGAGGCAGCAGAAAACAACAACCCAGCTCATCAACAACCAGTGCACCACACCACGGTTTCTTAGCCTCTACCCCACACTGAGACAGGCACCAATATCAACCAAAATAGCGCCTTCATCAGCGAACCTAACCCTCTCAATATTAATACAGCAAAACTTACAACTATCCACAATTTTGGCCAAGCCAACGACAACGCTTCTCACCTCATTCAGTCTCGAAGAAGATAGTATTTTGCCTCTTCATACGCGAAAGAACCTGACCAGATGAAAACTATGCGCGTTACCTCCCAAAGATTCACAACCCTATTCACCATCATCATGGTGGTGTTCTACAGTGCCGCGAGCGCAGCCCAACCTTTCGAAAGAGCGGAACCCTCACCGACTAGCTCCACCTCAGTGCATCACCGTGAACACCAGTGGGTTTCCCCTGTTTCCGAACCATTAGAGGTTTTGAGAGCTTTTCAAAAACCTCAACAGCGTTGGGCTAAAGGTCATAGAGGAGTAGATATCGTAGCTCACGGTTCAATACGGGCACCAATGAGTGGAAAAATCATTTTTTCAGGAAAAGTTGTTGATAGGTATGTCATCACTATTGAACATGAGGATGGTTATAAATCGAGTTTTGAGCCCGTCACCCAGGCAAAAGAAACAGGTGAGACAGTATCTATTGGAGAAGTTATTGCGCAGGTAGATGAAACAGTTCAGCATTGCCCGCAACGATGTATCCATTGGGGAGTCCGCCAGAATATTGCAGGAGAGTGGGAATATATTAACCCGTTAACATTATTGTTTCTCGAAAAGCCAAGTATTCTCCTACCTGTTGCAGAAGACTTTTTAGCCTCGCATGCTCCACGAGCAAACGTTGAGGCACCTTCTATCAGCTAAGTTACCTAGTTCCTGCATAAAAACACCCCACACCTACTCGCAAAAATGGTTTTGACAAGGCATAATAATAGCATTGAGGGGTGTCGAGAGACTCATACTACATATATATCACTCGCTTATTAAGGGGGACGGAGCAACATGCTCCGCCCCTTTTGTCGTCTCCTCTACACGCCCTCACTACTCCCCTTCCCCCTATATATGTAGAGAGAACACGTGAAAAAGATATCCCCCATCTTCATCACTGCAGCTCTTATGCTCAGCAGTATCACACCAACACACGCTACGTCCTTATATGAAACACCTGAACAGCAACTAGACCAACAAGCCACTCTCCAAGAACTTACCCAACGGCACCCCTACGTAGCCGAAGAAACAGACAGGCTCATCGTCAGCTTCGCAGAAGACACCGATGCAGAAGAAAAAGCTCAAGCGCTCGATATCGCGGAAGATAAAACAGACACCCTTGAACATACTCAAATTGTTAAAGACTCAGTACTCGACGACGAAAACACCACAGTTATCCAAGTAGAGTCCCCACTCAGTCAAGAAGAACAAAACGTTGCCGTTCAAACCTTGGAAGAAGATCCTAGAATTGTAGATGCTCGGCCCGACCCCATCATCCATAACGCTCTTTCATCACAGAAAAAACGCATCACCCGCGACACATCACTTTCGACGTGGACAGCTCAACAAATTAACGCTCACAACGTAGAGCACCTCGCCACAGGAAAAAACATCATCATCGGCATCGTTGATTCAGGCGCAACACAACACCCCTCACTCCTTGCACATAGACTCAGAGGGCTAGACCTCATCAGCGACGAATTCTATGGGCGTGACGGAGAGCCTGGACGTGATTGGGACGAAACCGACACCGGAACATACTCCCGATTTAGGTATTCTGATTGGCACGGAACTCACGTCGAAGGCGACACCAAAATTACAGCCCCAGAAGTATCCACCAAACACTTCAGAGCCATAGGAAATTCCGGAAGCGGATACCTTGCCGATTTTGCGGACGCCGTCTTTGCTGCAGCCGGTGGAAAAGTATCGGGCTTCCCTGAACAACCACCGGTAGATGTTATTAATATGTCATTAGCGTGGAAAGGCAAATGCGATCCATACCTGCAAAGAGCTATCAATTACGCTCATGCACGAGGAATCCCAGTAGTCGTTGCAGCAGGAAATTTCAGTGAAAATACAAAAGACTATGCCCCTGCTAACTGTTATCGGGCAGTAGTCGTCGGTGCAACCACATCATGGGGCGCACTAACCGCATATACGAATAAGGGGCAAGAAATAGATGTGATTGCTCCCGGAGGAACAGTAGGCGAACCTGTTATATCAACCTCAAACACGGGCCTATATCAACAAGAAAAACCAACCTACGCGGCACTAAATGGCACGTCTATGGCAGCACCACATGTTGCGGGCGTTATTGCCATGATGAAAGAAGTCAACTCTGAACTGACGGTAGAGCAAATACGGCGAATTCTTAGGGAAACCGGCACATGGACACAAGGCTATCCTCTTGTACATGCCTATAAGGCAGTGCTCACAGCAAAATCACTGGCGCCACCGGTCTACCAACTCAAAGAAAATTCGGGTATCGAGAATACTTATCGAACAACTGGTGGAATACGGGTCTACGGTGAACCAACGTCCCACGAGATTCCCTTAGCAGATGGCGCAGTAGTTCAGCATTTTGAAAACCAATACTCAATTTATTGGACGTCTCAGCTGGGCGCTCACCCCGTCAAACGTTCGGGCGCTATCGGCTCATACTATACTGAGCATCATCAAAAACTTGGCTATCCCGCAATGAGTGAACAAAGACTGCCCGATGGCGGATACTATCAGCGTTTCCGCAATAAACAGGGAAAAAGCACCGCAATCTACTGGTCAGCACACACCGGAACCTATACCGTATGGGAACCGGGCGCAATTGGAGTTAAACATACTCACAATGGTGGCATACGCGGCTGGGGCTACCCAACAATGAACGAATCCACGTTTAACCATGGAGCCAAACAAACATTCAAAAATATCGGAACGGGCCGAGAAACCGTTGTGTACTGGTCTGAACAAACCGGCGCACATTCTATGAACGCCCGCGGTGGCATTTTCAATACATGGGCAAAACGAGGCGGCGCCTTAACCTTAGGTTTCCCTGTCACTGATGAGAGCGACCTAAGTTTCGGCGGTGCTCAAGTAATGTATCAAGCAACCGGAAGCCAGCATCGAACCGCTATCGTGTGGCATTCCAGTACTGGGGCGAAAGTACTTAACGCCCGAGGCGCTTTTTATAATACGTGGATTAAAGATATTCGGCGGTACGGTTATCCGGTAACTGACGAGATTGTACGTCATGGGCAAGCACGCATTGAATTCTCTCGCGGATATGTGTTTACGTGGTCAGAATCAGGTGGGCTCAGTATCACTCGATAAGTATTTTCCGCTTGAGGTCACATACTCATGAATTTTAGCGGAGCCTCGAGACGAGTATCTGGCTCGTGCCAACGACAGACAAAAACGGGTAGCAGAATCTGTGTCTAAGGTTTATCAGCCCACCAAAATTACTGAACAGATAGGAGTATCTAAGTCAGCTGCTGGACGGTATGTTCAGGATGACGAACAACATGATAGTTAAATGCTTGTAGGGGGAACAAAAATCTTTTGTTCCCCCTACAAGCATTTAGTATATTGCCACCATATTACAAGTTTTTAATTCAAATCCTTCTTTAGCCAAATTTTCCGCTAACCTGATATATTCACGGTCAATTTAGGTAGTTTTGCATACTCATGACGTGTATTCTTCTTTTGTTCTTTCGCTCATTGGGCGCGAAGAGGAAGGTTAAAAGTACCCAAACTGAAGTCGTAGTTATGCAGGTCTGAGCTGGAGTGAAATGCGCTTGGGTTGTCGCATATGGGCTCACAAATCTCAATCAGGGTATTACGCACCCCTTAAACATCTTGATGACACCGCTAGTGTGACGTAGGATATATTTCAGTTATGTGGAAGGAGCCCTATGCATAAGACTCTATTGTTCTTGGGACTCCGCTCTTCTTCCAAGACAGCCCAAAACTTAGAAGTTAAAGGCTTGAACACTCGTCAGAAGATTTTCGTTATTGCGGTCTCCCTGCTTATGTCGGCAGCCGTTTTCTACACTTCTCATTTAATAGTTAGAGACTTGGGTAGCAATTTTAAGTTAGTTCCCATCTCCTTGTCTTTGTTTTCTTTAATCTTGTTAGTTCGTCAAGGAAACCAGTTTTATTCACCAGCTAAAGGGAATCCTAAAAAGGAAAACTAAAATCTAGGGAAGGTTGCTGTTGCTGAGTTTGCTACCACTTTTCTTTTTCAGCTACTGCTGCTCTTAGCCGACTCCAATCGGAACAGTTCCTATTCAAAATTCCACCGTTGCAGAACAAACAGCTTATTCTGAAATGCTCGATGACATAAAGCAGTTTCAGAGACATCTCATCGTCATGAAAATACATAGGCACAGGACAGCCCTCCGCTTTAGAGCATGAAAAGACGCCGAAGGAGGCTTCCCTAGCTTTTCACAAGTCGTAAGAGTCTATCGTTTCTTAAATAAATCTCTATGCGAAGGGTCAACTTCTACATCACGATATTTTTCCTCTATATAGCCTGCTTGAATCATGTCTTTAGTTTGCTCATATCTCTCACGAATCTCAGCACGAGACAGACCTGGCGTCCACGGTTTAGACAACAAACCTGCAACCCCAAAAACAATAAAGAACGCAAGCGCACACACAAGACCAGCTGACAGCTCACGAGAGATGAGAAATGCTCCTAATCCAGCCAAACAAGGGAGCACTAGAAACTCAGGTAAGGCATAACCCCACCCACCTGGGTCACTGTGAGAAGCCTTGATAATAAAGGGGCGTTGAATCAGCACCACAATCAGCTCACCCACAATGACCACAGCAATGATAAAGATAACGAGGTTTTGAACCCCAAAATTGAGGACAGGGAAGAAGTATGAGAGTAACCCGTACATAAGGCCTGCAAGAGGTGCCAGAAGACTACTTGTCATCAGGTGCCCTACATACGCTGCGGATAGAGAAACATATTCTCGGTGGTTCTGATCGTAAATATGCTTCGAGGCCATGAGTAACACTCCTATTGATTTTAAAAAACAAGTGGAGGGATGTCTGCGATTACATCCCTTCTCTGTTGAAAACAGTTTAGTTGAAGCAGTTATTGAGGACGTCACCGTATCCCAATATGTCTTCAAGAACGGTTGCTACTTCACTACCGATTTCAGCCACGACCTACGCCAGAGATACAGCAGATGGCTCGGGACTAGGGCAGATTACTCAACTCAGCTACCGGCATAGGCTCTTTCCTCACAGCAAGAAATAGAGGTTGAGGTAGCCCCGGTGTTGATTCCACCCACACCGAACGATTAGGTGAAGCTCTCACCGCTGAGCATATCCTTATGTCCAACGTTGCAAGAAGACAAAAGGTAAGAAAAAAGTCGTCCCTATCGGCTTTATACCGATAGGGACGACTTATCAAATGATTGCCAGCACCGAAGCGAAACTAGCTCTTGTAGGGCCTGCGGGACTTGAACCCGCGACCAAGGGATTATGAGTCCCCTGCTCTGACCAGCTGAGCTAAGGCCCCAAAGCGTCGCTACCAAAAGAGCAACGGTTAATAGCGTACCTGATAATACCGTAGAGAAAAAATCTACAGCACTATTTTTTCTGAGAAACCACGAAATCGTAATATATCTGGTTAGAAAGATAGAGAGATTCGAAAGTTTCCCAAGTCTTTTGAGCAGAATGGATTTCAACCATTTGTCTGCTGCACTGCCCCATACGGCGACGTTCCTTTTCCGGTGCAAGAAGTACCTGCGCCAGTTTTTGAGCTAAATCTGCAGCGTTATTCGGCTCAAACAGGTAGCCATTCTCTCCCTCCTGCACCAGATGAGGTAGAGCTAGCGCATTAGCCAAAACAACGGGGCGAGAAGCGCTCATCGCTTCAAGTGTCACTAAGGATTGTAATTCTGCTGTTCCTGGTTGGCAGAATACATCAGCTCGGAGATACCCTTCTCTTAGCTGTTCATCGCTAACGTAGCCAAGGAAACGTACACGATCTGCAACGCCACATTCTTGTGCTTTCTCTTGGAGTTCTTCATGCTTTTCACCTTCACCGGCAAGTTCAAGAACAGTGTGGTTCAGTTCTTGAGGCAGTAACGAGAGAGCTTCAATCAGCACGTCAATATTCTTTTCAACAGCAAGACGGCCGGCGAAGAAAATACGAAGCTCCTGCGGGTGAGGGTCGAAATGCTCTCCCTCGCGAAGCTGGTAATCGTCAGAGTTAATGCCGTTAGAGATAGGAATAACTGGTTTTTTAAAATTGCCGGCTTCCTTCATCGCGCGCGCAGCAATCGGGGTGGGTGTCGTAACAACCTGAGCACGTTCAAGGACGAAGCGCATGTCCTTCCAACTGAGTTTTGCAAACGCATCGTTAAACCAGCGGGGAAAGGGCAAGAATGGGTCGAGGTTCTCGGGCATAAAATGGTTTGTTGCGACCACGCGAATGCCACGTTTGCGGGCTTGAAGAAGCAGTACTCGTCCTACGATGTAGTGGCATTGGACGTGCACAACATCAGGTTTAACATCGTCGAGTATCTCGCCTACTCGTTTCCAGATACCCCAAGGTGTACAAATACGGATAGTAGGGTGGGTTAGTGCTTTATGCGAGATGAGACGATGTTCAACGACGCCGTTAACCGTGCGAGTATAGTTTTTACGTTCCTTAGGGTTTGCCGCAACCACATGGACTTGGTGTCCGCGGTGATGCATTGCTGTTGCCAAACGATAACCGAATTGAGCAGCACCGTTAACATCTGGAGGGTACGTATCAGCACCAATCATGATGGTTAGAGACTGTTGTGTCATATCGTATGGAACACCTATTCGCGTTGTATTTTCCTTGCAGAGTTGTTCTACAAGTAACCGTATCTTGCGTATCAATGAAGAAAGCTTATTGTTATTCCTCTATAATCTCATATTTTTGTCTCAGAGTCGGGGAGCTTTAAAACACAAAAGGCGTCTTATTTCCTATGAAGATTAGGATGAATAAGACACCTTTTAGTGGGTGGTTCTTAGCACGTACTTAGCTTAGAGAACCTTTGTTAGGAGTTACGGCGTAGAAGTTTTTTCAAGAAAATGAAGAAGACGCCTACAGCTCCGATGAGCAACGCGAAAGAACCGCCACGAGCTTTGAGGACGTCGGGGTCGCTTGCGTTCTTTGCTAGACGATTACCTGTTTCAGAGATAGTCGCAGGCAAAGAAACTACGCTACTCTTTGTTTCGTCTAAAAAACCCGTGAATTGCTCCTTAACGTTGCCGCTGTAGGTTTGAATGTCATCACGTAGGCTCTTGAGGTGTTCACGACGCTGTTTGGTGCGTTGTTTGAGTTGCTCTTCATTGGGTGCAGAAGCAAGAACTGCTGTAGTTGAAGGGTCTGCGGCAGCTTTTTCTTTCTCTTCAGCGGCAGCTTTCTTTGCGTCTGCTTTGGCTTTAGCTTTCTCTTCTTGTTCACGTTTCAGACGGGCAGAGTCCATCTGGGAGCCGTGTTTGAGAACGCCGAGGTCATACATGAGTCCGAAAATTGCGGATTCAGGTTTTAGAGGAAGCTGTTTCTTGATCTTCTTGACACCGATAAGGGCGAAAATAAGTAGAAGAAGCAGGAACACTAATGCTAGTGTCAGCGCAGCGTAGACAGGCTTCATGACGGTACCTAGAGCAAGAATGCCTGCAGTAATCAGTGAAATAATGAGGAATAGTCCAAAGACCACACCAACGACAACGAATGCGGCACCTTTACCGAATGCAACGCCTTTGTTTTTGAGCTCAAGTTTAGCAATTTGAACTTCGTCTTTGATCTGCTTCGGGGTGAGGCGAGTAACTACTTTAGTTGCATCGATAGTGCTGGTGACGTTGGACTTCAAGTTAGAAAATGTAGCTTTAAGACCAGAAGAAGATTTCTTCTGAGCCCCGTTGCTGATAGGTGTACCGTTATCGGTCATACTCAACCTCTCCAAAAGTAAGTGTGCTTTCCGGTGCAAGTGTACCAGTTTCTCTCATTATTCTACTGTTAGAGACTTTCTTCAATCTATGAGATTGAGTCGTGTCACATCGTCGACGAAGTATCTAGAGAAGCTGCTAGTTCACTCCTGCCAAATGGTTTAAGAGTATTGGTACTTGCCAGGTGAGAGAAGTAAGTTTTGAGGAGTTTTTACGTAAAAAAAGAAACACCTGACAAATTATCTTGTCAGGTGTTTCATCTATGCTCCCCCGACTGGACTCGAACCAGTAACCCTTCGATTAACAGTCGAATGCTCTGCCAATTGAGCTACGGGGGAATATTCATTACGACTTATCACCGCAACGAGTAATAACTATACACAGATTTTTTTCTCTTCACAAATCAAAATAGTGTAATCTGCAACACGTTTATAGGATGTTTTCTATCCCCTGACGAATCTTACGCCGATGAGATTCTAACTCCATCAAACGACGCTGAATCTGCTGAAACTGCTCGTACTCAGTACGTGCGTCCAAACGCTGAAGATGCAACAACAGCTCAGACTTCTGACGATTCACATCTTCCTCCAACAAACGTCTCAAAATATCGTGCACGTAACGAGTCAGCTGCTCAGCAGAGGAAGCAGGAATAGGAGATACACTCAACTCCGCCAAAAACGTATGAGCAGCCTCAGGAATATGCGAACGCACCTGATTCAGCCAAGCATGACCGGCAGCAGGAACAACCTCAGCAGCAGCAGACATCACTCCCTGCGCCAGCACCGTATGTAAACGATATCGATACTGCACCTGAACCAGCTGTTGCCAAAAATCTACAGGAACCTCCTGCGGCACCTGAACTAAGACCTCTAAAGCAGTGCGCTCCAAACGCGCCAAAGGATCATGACTATCAGGAACTTCAAACGGCACAGCAGCGGACTGAACAACAACCTCGCCAGAACTATCAGGCCCGCCAGTATGATCTATTTGTTGCAGCGAAGAAGACTCCGCTGAAACCTGTTGAGCAGCTAAAACAACAGCACGTTGAACCTCATCCGCGCCCAAACCTAGCCACCCAGAAACCTCACGGATATAAGCTGGCTTCAACGCAGAATCTTTAATACCAGCAAGGATAGGAGCAACAGCACGCATAGCCTGCACACGCCCTTCCAAAGAATCCATATCAAATTTACGGATAGTACTACGAAGAGCAAACTCAAAAAGAGGCTGCTTATGTTCAATCAGAGAACGAACCGCATGATTACCCCGACGGATACGAAGCTCACATGGATCCATATCCTCCTGCGCCACCGCAACAAAAGTTCTCGCCATAAAACGCTGGTCCTCTTCAAAAGCAGACAACGCAGCCTTCTGACCAGCAGCATCACCATCAAAGGTAAAGATCACTTCCCCGCCAGAACCGTCATCTCCCAAAATACGACGCAAAATACGAATATGGTCAACACCAAAAGCAGTACCACACGTTGCTACCGCCGTATCAACACCAGCAAGATGAGCAGCCATCACATCGGTATAGCCTTCAACCACAACAACCTGACGACGCTTTGCAATATGACGTTTAGCAAGATCCAAACCATAAAGAACCTGAGACTTCTTATACAGCACCGTCTCAGGCGTATTCAAATACTTTGGGCCTTTATCATCATCAAATAAACGGCGGGCACCAAAACCAATGGTCTCCCCCGCAATACCTCGAATAGGCCACATAATACGCCCACGGAAACGATCATATAAACCACGCTGCCCACGCGAAAACATTCCGGTGGCTTCAAGCTCTTCATCAGAAAAACCCTGCTTACGCAAAAAATTCAGTAGATTGTTCCAACCTTGAGGCGCAAAACCCACACCAAATTGAGCAGTTGATTTTGCGTCAAAACCACGACCACCCAAAAAACGTTGAGCCTCAACGGCAGAAGGCATATAAAGATTCTTCTGAAAAAACTCTGCCGCAATTTTATGGGCGTCTAAGAGGCGTTGCCGACGCCCCACCTCTTCACGAGATAAACCGCTCCCCTGCTCATAATGCAACTCATAATTGATACGAGCCGCCAACTTCTCAACCGTCTCCGTAAAAGAAGTATGTTCAACCTGCATCAAAAAAGCGATAACATCGCCAGACTCCCCACACCCAAAACAGTGATAGGTGCCCATCTGTGGACGCACATGAAAAGAAGGGGTGCGCTCATCATGAAAAGGACACAGCCCTTTAAACGACCCAATACCGGCGCTCTTGAGGCGCACATAGCCCTCAATAATTTCGCGGATATCAGTACGAGAACGAACCTCATCGATATCTTCACGTCGAATTAAACCAGCCACTTAAAACATCATATCCATCATCAGCATGAGGACAAAGACCTCGAATTCCCTAACTTATAACTTTTCCGAACTCACCACAGAGGCTTATCGCCATGATGCCATTGATTACCCGTAATACGCTTATACAACGCCACTGCAGAACGGTCTGTTAGTGAAGCAACCTGATCAATTACTAAACGTAAACGAGCATCATCATCACGTGTACCAAGCTCCTGCATATCAGCGGCAAAAGAAGACGCCAAATACTTTGGTTCGTCTAAGAGAGCTTCTACCAGCACACTCAAAATTTCACGCTGGTTCTCATAATGAGGTTGAGCGTCACGAACACTCATCACGAAAGCTGTAGCAATACCCTTAAGAACAGCAATCTCATGCACCGTAGAATTAGGGATGATGAGCTCCGCAGTATAACGGACAAGAGGTCGATCCTTACCGTACTGTGCGCGCGTAGCTTCCATTGCAGAAGCCGCAAAACGACCAATCAGTTTAGAAGTCAACGCCTTAAACGCAGCCATCGATGAACGAGTACCACTCATATATTTCACCCATTGAGGCAGGCCCTCAAGACGAGACAACGCCTGCTCAAGCTCCAACTCAGAAACATGCGGAAGATACCACTGTTGAGTCTTTGAAAAAACTTCTTCACGTTTTGCGGGGTCTAATAAATCTTCTAACTGAATATGCCCACCAAAAACAGCGTCCTCAACGTCATGTACCGAATACGAGATGTCATCGGCTAAATCCATCACTTGAGCTTCCATACACTTAGCAGGCAAAGAAGAGCCGTCCTGCGCAATAGCACCCTGACGAATCCACTCAAAGACAGGTTGATCGTCCTGATACACACCAAATTTACGATTAGGTCGCCCATCAGCACGCGCAGGAGCCTCGGCAAGAGTCCAAGGGTACTTACAACACGCGTCCAAAGAAGCACGAGTAAGATTTAACCCAGCAGAAGAACCATCATGACCAATAACCTTCGGCTCAAGACGGCTGAGCAAACGTAAAGTTTGCGCGTTCCCTTCAAACCCGCCAGCATCTGCTGCTAACTCGTTTAAAGCAGTCTCCCCATTATGCCCAAAAGGAGGGTGCCCCAAATCATGAGCTAAACAAGCAGTATCAACAACATCAGGGTCACAGCCAAGCATCCGACCCACTTCACGACCAATCTGAGCAACCTCAAGAGAATGCGTCAAACGCGTACGAATAAAATCATCGGTGTCTGGATCCATCACCTGTGTTTTAGCGCCTAGACGACGTAACGCAGAAGAATGCAAGACGCGGGCACGATCCCGTTCAAAAGCAGAACGATACACATTACGATGATGCTCAGGCACCCAACGCTCCACATCCTCAGCCACATAGCCGGGAGTCTCCGTCAACTCGTTGCCTTCAACTAAACCGTCAACAGGTACATTCTTCATCGTTACCAGCCCATCACTATTGCAATATTATCCACCCGAAATGTCGAGCTCTGCCCCGACCAAACCAAGACGTTCTGCATCACCAAGGATACGCGAATCTAACCATCCATGGGGAAGATGAGGTTTCTTCGGATTACCGGCACGACCACGTGGACCCTCCACAGCAGCACCAGGATAACCAATACTGTGGTCCAACTCAGCCAGATATTCACGAAAACTCGCTAAATCAGGAACAGTAGCCATCTTTTGACGTAGCTGACCGCCCACAGGATACCCATGAAAATACCAGCCCACATGTTTACGAATCTCGCGAAGCCCCTTGAGCTCATCACCAAAAGTCTCAACAAGAAGCTCAGCATGACGATAAATCATCTGCGCAACCTCAGAAACACCAGGTTTAATACGCTCAGCAGAACCTTCAAAAGCATTCTGTAAATCACCAAAAAGCCACGGCCTACCCTGACAGCCACGACCCACCACAATACCGTCAACACCGGTCTGCTCGACCATAGCAATAGCATCTTCCGCACTAAAAATATCGCCGTTACCAAGAATAGGAATATCGGGGATAGCCTCACGTAGCTGAGCGATAGCATCCCAATCGGCATGACCAGAATAATGTTGCTCCATGGTACGACCATGCAACGCAATAGCAGCAACGCCACTATCACGAGCAATCTTCGCAGACTCCAAAAAGGTCAGATGCTCATCATCAATGCCTTTACGCATCTTAATAGTGACAGGAACATCCGCACGAGAAGCTTCATCAACCGCAGTTTTTACGATGGCAGTGAACAAATCAGTCTTCCACGGTAAAGCAGAACCGCCACCAAGCTTCGTCACTTTAGGAACAGGACAACCAAAGTTTAGATCAATATGGTCAGCACGATCTTCTTCCACCACAAGACGAACCGCTTTACCCACATTCACGGCATCAACACCATAAATCTGAATAGAACGAATCTGCTCATCATCGTCATGTTCAATAATGCGTAAAGACTCAGGACGACGCTCCACCAAAGAACGAGCCGTCACCATCTCTGTCACATACAAACCGCCACCATATTCACGGCACAAACGACGAAAAGCCTTATTAGTTACCCCAGCCATAGGGGCAAGAACAACCGGCGTCTGTACCGTGAACTTACCTAATTGTAAGGGCGGAAGTTTTAGCTGTTGAGTCTTTGAAAAAGTCTGCGATATTTCAGTCACCTAGCAATTGTGACACAAATACGACAAACACTCAGCCAAGCACGCATCACAGCGGCCTAGCAGAAAAGCAGAAGACTGCTAGTGTGCAACCACCAACGTTGTATCAAGAACCTGAGCAGAACCCATCTTCACCAGCTGATTAATCATCACCTGCAAGTCTTCCATCGACTCATCTACCTCTAAGATGACTGGGTACTGATGAACTAGAACATACAGCAACTGCATAATAGCTTCACGTGCACCGACATCATCAAAATCATAGCCTAAGAGAATCTCAGTCGCCTCATCATCAGCTAGTTGACGCCCCGGTAACTCTTGCTCTAACGGGCGGTAACTCACCACAAAAGCCTTGATGGGAGGCTTCCCCGAAAAATCATCAGAGGAATCAAAGTCACGTAGCACAATTGCACCAAGCGCTTCAGCCTCATCTGATAAGAACAAACGGTTAACCTGCCCCAAAGAAATCTCAGCAGGAGGATCCCAACGGTGAGAACGAGAATAGAACTCCCACATCTTTTGTGTTAACTCAACAGAGCCCGTAGCAATATTTTCAATAACCTGCATAGGCTGCCCCGAAGAATCAACGCGCAAAGGAACCTCAGGCACAGAACCCGAAGCAACTTTCACCATCTGACTACGCTGAATAACACCCAACCCCATAGCCTGAGCGAAGGAAGCACCAGCAGAGCCTTCTTGAACCTTAGACCGCAAAACCTGAACACCCGAAGGCGAAGATGAAGCAAGCTCTTGCAAACGGCGAAACAGTTCAGCACCAAGCCCCTGCCGACGATGATCAACGGCAACCTCAATATACGCCCACAACCGTTGAACATGTAAAGACGTCTCATAGACAGTGGCGGCAGCAACCGCAACACCCTGATGTTCCGCTACAAGAGTACGAGACCACGGGCCAGAATCCTGATCAGGGCGAAACATCGCACGAAAAGAATCGTACCCCGAAGATTCAGCGTCACCCCAAAGCTGAAGAAGTTCTAAATCATCACCCTCACGCCACGGACGAAAAGTATAATTATCCACCAAAAACCTACCTCAAAATCATCGAATTATTAATATGTTCTGTACACCACCATAGCGCAGAAGCACAGCGGAACAACATCTAGAATCGTTCAGAAAAAATTCATCCAAGAGAATGAAAACCCACACCAACAGTTGAGGTAAAAATGCACTTATCTGACTTAAAATGAGAACATGCGCACACAAGTTAACACACCCACCAACATGTTCGCCACCAAACCCACCCTCACAGGAAAACTCGTCGAACTACGCCCCTTCAACGAGGAATCAACCCAAGCAATGATGAACATCCTCGCAGAACCAGAAGTCCTCATCAAAACAGGGGCAGTACACTCCACACAAGAAGCACTAAACCGCAATGAACGTACCGTCAAACACGCAAAAAGCTGGTACGACACACGAAACAACCAAAACAACAGACTCGACTTAGCAATATATTCACTCAAACACAACGAATACGTAGGCGAAGCCGTATTCAACGACTACTCACCTCAAAATAAGTCCGTCAACTACCGAATCATTATCGGACAAAAAGGACGAGGCCACGGGCTCGGCACCGAAACCACACAAATGATGGTCAACTACGCCTTCGCAGTGCTCAAGCTGAACCGCATCGAACTCGAAGTATTCGACTTCAACGCACGAGCACGATACGTGTACACCTCATGCGGCTTCGTCTGCGAGGGACGCCGCCGTGAAGCACTCTACTACGACGGCAAATACCACGACTCCATGATTAAAGCGATTCTCAGAAAAGACTGGGAACAAGCACATTCCCCTGCCTCACTCAGCACTGCGTCACTACCCGTCGTAAAAATCTAAAACACACCAGTATGCGCGTTGTTTGAGAACGTTCCATAAATATCTATTCCTTGGAGATACATAAATGCAGCTAAATATCAAAAACTTTGATATTTTCGCTTTTCCTATGGAATAATTACTAGCCAGATAGTCTCTTCCCCGTACACACGGGGGTATTTCCCTCTGGTAATTGGAATTTAAGCTGAAATTCTTCTCTTCCCCGTACACACGGGGGTATTTCCCGTAAAGAAAGAATTACTGCCCAACACCCCTACTCTTCCCCGTACACACGGGGGTATTTCCCACCCAACAATGGCAAAAACGCAAAAATGAGGCTCTTCCCCGTACACACGGGGGTATTTCCTTCCAAGAAACCCTTGAATATCTGGCTGAAAACTCTTCCCCGTACACACGGGGGTATTTCCGACTAACACCCCTCTGACCTGCGGTTATGCTTCTCTTCCCCGTACACACGGGGGTATTTCCGCTCATCATGAGGGCTTCCTGAACTTTGGGGCACTCTTCCCCGTACACACGGGGGTATTTCCTCCAACGCCGTCATATCTGACCCCATATCAGACTCTTCCCCGTACACACGGGGGTATTTCCTGGATTATCGGCTTCTTCCGCAACATCATCGACTCTTCCCCGTACACACGGGGGTATTTCCTGGCTCGGTAGGCGGAGTTACTGGCTCGGTAGCTCTTCCCCGTACACACGGGGGTATTTCCCATAAAGATAGGCGACACTTTCGGATGGTTCTCTCTTCCCCGTACACACGGGGGTATTTCCCCCCACGCTGAGATGCGCTAAATGCACGGCTTCTCTTCCCCGTACACACGGGGGTATTTCCGGGGTAAAAGTCGAGGGCGGGCGGCAGCTTAGCTCTTCCCCGTACACACGGGGGTATTTCCCTGGTGGGAATTTCACCCCGCGCTAGGGAATACTCTTCCCCGTACACACGGGGGTATTTCCGCTACCCGCGAGCATGGTTAGTGAGGGTGTGCCTCTTCCCCGTACACACGGGGGTATTTCCCATTAAGAGTCATTATTTTTCTCCTTTATCAACTCTTCCCCGTACACACGGGGGTATTTCCACGAAAAATTGTGGCATATGTGGAGCGTGTGGCTCTTCCCCGTACACACGGGGGTATTTCCTTAGTTATGAGGCTTCCATTGAATCTCCTACTCTCTTCCCCGTACACACGGGGGTATTTCCAAAAAGATGGATGCTGATAACTTCCCCGAAGCCTCTTCCCCGTACACACGGGGGTATTTCCTTCAATTTCCCGAATGGTGAAATATGGCCAGCCTCTTCCCCGTACACACGGGGGTATTTCCGTAAATGTAATTGGTATCACTGGCAATCCTGACTCTTCCCCGTACACACGGGGGTATTTCCGAATATTTGCCCTCTGGCGTGCCAAAACCCGTCTCTTCCCCGTACACACGGGGGTATTTCCGCCGATAGCGGTAAATTCATAGCCTTTTTCCTCTCTTCCCCGTACACACGGGGGTATTTCCTAGAGAATCGATGAATCGAGTGGCTTCGGCTACTCTTCCCCGTACACACGGGGGTATTTCCGCATGGGTTGATGCTGACAGCATCTGCATTAACTCTTCCCCGTACACACGGGGGTATTTCCAAGGTTTACCGTTGATTAGACCCGTGGTTGAGCTCTTCCCCGTACACACGGGGGTATTTCCAACTGGCAATGCGCCTATAAAACACCTAGCCACTCTTCCCCGTACACACGGGGGTATTTCCCGGCATGGAAAAAGTTAGCAATAAATCTAGCCCTCTTCCCCGTACACACGGGGGTATTTCCCGAAATTCCAATTATTGAGGCAGCCTCGCGGGCTCTTCCCCGTACACACGGGGGTATTTCCGCGCTATACGCTTCGCGCGTGGGCGTGAACCCCTCTTCCCCGTACACACGGGGGGTATTTCCCTCCTTGACGGTGAGCATGAGGGGTGCTTCTTCTCTTCCCCGTACACACGGGGGTATTTCCGATCATGTACTCGTTGGCTCTCAAAGGAAGAGCTCTTCCCCGTACACACGGGGGTATTTCCTGCCCAACACACCCTTAGGTGTGTTCGTGCTCCTCTTCCCCGTACACACGGGGGTATTTCAATACCCTCAATGAAAATAAAGATAAAATTATACTCTTCCCCGTACACACGGGGGTATTTCCTCATAATGAGAAGACACCGGAACAGGCAAACACTCTTCCCCGTACACACGGGGGTATTTCCAGAGCTGGCAGAAGCCCTCGGCATATCCAGAGCTCTTCCCCGTACACACGGGGGTATTTCCTCTTCTACACACTGAACTACAGAAAATCACCGCTCTTCCCCGTACACACGGGGGTATTTCCTAACTATTTTGAGGGCATTTCACTTATTAAGCCTCTTCCCCGTACACACGGGGGTATTTCCGGCAATTATGCGAGCGCGTTTGTGAGGGCGTTCTCTTCCCCGTACACACGGGGGTATTTCCCTTTTAGCCTTCCTCTCAGATTATGAGGGCATCTCTTCCCCGTACACACGGGGGTATTTCCCCGATGGTGTTTGAAGTACACCAAGACCATATCTCTTCCCCGTACACACGGGGGTATTTCGACGTATCGCACCGGTTTCGTTATGCATACCAGCTCTTCCCCGTACACACGGGGGTATTTCCAGAGCGTATTTTGAGAATCGAGTGATAAAGTACTCTTCCCCGTACACACGGGGGTATTTCCTTAGAAAAAGCCTAAGAAAAGCCGGCTATGATCTCTTCCCCGTACACACGGGGGTATTTCCCGGCAAAAAAGAGCGCCAATATAAATATCATGCTCTTCCCCGTACACACGGGGGTATTTCCCGGTAAGCGCACTTGGCGCGGGTATATCACCGCTCTTCCCCGTACACACGGGGGTATTTCCGGAAGAAGTGCAAACCTTCGCCGGAGACCAATCTCTTCCCCGTACACACGGGGGTATTTCCAACGGTCCATTTTCCATCTAAAAATACTTTGACTCTTCCCCGTACACACGGGGGTATTTCCGCATCGAAGAAGACTTACACACAAAAGACCGGCTCTTCCCCGTACACACGGGGGTATTTCCAATTTCATCTCGCACCGCCTCATAACGACCGGCTCTTCCCCGTACACACGGGGGTATTTCCTCCAGATATTGAAGAAGAAGAAGAAATGCCAACTCTTCCCCGTACACACGGGGGTATTTCCCTTCTCATTGACGCACAGAATCAATCAGCGTTCTCTTCCCCGTACACACGGGGGTATTTCCTACGCTTTGATGACGCACCGGAAGCTTTTAGACTCTTCCCCGTACACACGGGGGTATTTCCGATAATCTTCTCTCTATCGAAATTCACCATGGCTCTTCCCCGTACACACGGGGGTATTTCCGCGCGTAATGGTGTTATTAGCCGCCTTATGCGCTCTTCCCCGTACACACGGGGGTATTTCCAATTTTTGTGCATAATCCAAGGGTGGATGCTTCTCTTCCCCGTACACACGGGGGTATTTCCTTATTCTTATGGTCTTGCAACTCTTTCATTCACTCTTCCCCGTACACACGGGGGTATTTCCCGGATATTTTGGAAGCCAATCCTCCCCTGATACTCTTCCTCGTACACACGGGGGTATTTCCCGGTAAGGATATAGCCATCTTTCGCATTAGCGCTCTTCCCCGTACACACGGGGGTATTTCCGGCTTCTAGCCAGATAATAAGCTCAACTAGTGCTCTTCCCCGTACACACGGGGGTATTTCCTAGCCGGCGTTAAGCTTGTGACTAGCGAAGATCTCTTCCCCGTACACACGGGGGTATTTCCAGGGTGTTTGATAAACGAATAGTGTGGCTACCCTCTTCCCCGTACACACGGGGGTATTTCCGCGCATCTACTCGTTATTGGTGGTACTGGTGGCTCTTCCCCGTACACACGGGGGTATTTCCGCTACATGGTTAGAGGGTGTGTTCTTCCCCTACTCTTCCCCGTACACACGGGGGTATTTCCATAATGTTGAATCTAACGCATGGCGAATCTATCTCTTCCCCGTACACACGGGGGTATTTCCTCTTTTTTCTATCGAAATTCATCATGGAAAGACTCTTCCCCGTACACACGGGGGTATTTCCCTAATTGGGGTTTGCGTTATCCACTCGGAGCACTCTTCCCCGTACACACGGGGGTATTTCCCTCTTCGGTGGCGTAAGGCTTCCAAGCTGGCCCTCTTCCCCGTACACACGGGGGTATTTCCAAGAATTTTTCCTGATTCTCTTTTTTCAGCCACTCTTCCCCGTACACACGGGGGTATTTCCACCTAAGCCTTAGGTTCTTCCAGCGCCTTATCCTCTTCCCCGTACACACGGGGGTATTTCCCCGAAGAACACATCATCTGCTCTTTTGGAAGACTCTTCCCCGTACACACGGGGGTATTTCCATCACGAGTTTTTAGAGCACGCAAACCAATTCCTCTTCCCCGTACACACGGGGGTATTTCCGTAAAAGCGCCTCCCACTTTTGTGATGCCCATCTCTTCCCCGTACACACGGGGGTATTTCTAGGCTGTAGAGTGTCGGGGTCGGTAATAATGGCTCTTCCCCGTACACACGGGGGTATTTCCAAAAGCTGGTTTACATGGCAAAACGCCTCATCCTCTTCCCCGTACACACGGGGGTATTTCCCAACTGCGGATAAGTATGGCCTATTGCAAGTACTCTTCCCCGTACACACGGGGGTATTTCCGCAGAATCAGTTGCTGGGAACGTTCGAGCAGACTCTTCCCCGTACACACGGGGGTATTTCCTCCTCCCCAATAGGTATTGTCATCCCGTTATACTCTTCCCCGTACACACGGGGGTATTTCCGCAGAAAGCATAAGAGCCGATGAATGGAGCTTCTCTTCCCCGTACACACGGGGGGGTATTTCCATCATCTGGCACGGGGTGTGGTTTAGGCTGAGCTCTTCCCCGTACACACGGGGGTATTTCCGATTTTTTAGCATTATTTCTGATATGCCCAGCCTCTTCCCCGTACACACGGGGGGGGGTATTTCCCCCTTGAAAAGTTTTTTATAAAAACGGGTTGCCTCTTCCCCGTACACACGGGGGGTATTTCCAGTCGCAGTTTCCTCAAATAAAAGTTCTTCAGCTCTTCCCCCGTACACACGGGGGTATTTCCGAAATGAGCGGAGGTATTACCACCTTGGCGAGCTCTTCCCCGTACACACGGGGGTATTTCGGGAGAGTGGATTGTGGTTGCGTGGAAGTGGAGCTCTTCCCCGTACACACGGAGGTCTTTCCTACGTATACTCCTATCACTACTCAAAGGAGACCTCTTCGCCGTACACACGGAGGTAGTCCATGGGATACTAAGTTGCTAGGGTGGAGCTCAGATATAGCGTCGGAGGTCTTACGTGCTTCAGTTAAGACTACGAAGGACGCCCGGAAGTACGCATTATCGAGTTCATCAAGAATTCTTACGCGCCTTGGTACATCATCGAAAAATAACAATAAAAAAGGGCGCGTAGCAAAATTATCCAACGGCTACGCACCCCCAGCCTAAAAGGCTGTAGCGGGTAGAAAGAAAAATAAAAACCCGCTGGCAAAACAATAACACACCGTGCATACCTGTACTAGTTGTACCCTTCCCTACACGCCTAAAACAGGACGTTATGGAGGAAAGGAAATCTTCCAAGGCATTCCCGATGCAATGTTTGAGGCAGATATTATGTTCATATCTGAGGTATGGTAGTTCGCATGTGCACGGTTCTTATTCTTGCCATGATTCGTGGTTCTTTTGGGTTATTCTTAGGGTTATGGAAAGCGGAGAAAATTATTTAAATTTATCTGGCTTCGCTAAAGCCATAGGGAAAGATTTAAGCCATTTGTCAAAAGCTAAGGATCTTCCCCCTGCCGACGCATGGCTCAAAGGCGCGGGGGAAAAGAAAAGCCCCCTGTGGCTAGAAAGCACCGCGCTGGCTTATGGGCAAGCGGTCGAAGCCCGAAGAATAAAATTCACGAAGAAAAATAAATAACCTAACGCCCCTTATGCGCTTGCATAGGGGGCGTTTTCTTAGCTGTAACGCGACTTAAAAACTTTTTACAAACCCACCTGAACTTTGAGTGAAACTTCCCTAGACACCCCAAGCATGTTTTCTATTCAGCCCCCCCACATCAGAGAATCCAATAAGTTCCTTGAACACCCCACACAAGTAGTGTATAGTGACTTGCATCTCATTTGATGGTTTGCAAGAACCGATACTTATAGATATTCGTCAAGCCATCAAAAATGACTAAGGAGCGAATAAATTTATGACTCACCTTGTTATTTCCATTCTCGCCCTAATCAGCATAATCGTATCTTTAGCAATAGTTGTATTGGTGATTCGCTTTCTCTACTACGGATTCAAGAAACTTTATAGAGAAGACCAAGAATGGCAGTCGAACAGGAAAATGAAACAAAACCCGAATCATCTCGACCCCAAGCAATAACGAGAAGATACACAAGGTTAGAGCAGTATCTCTTAGTAACCCCATAGAACATCACCCATAGATGAGGCTTAGAGTAGGGGGTTCTATTGAGCTAACCCAGAAAATTTAAGAGATAGATACAAATGACAGGTAATTGGTTGCATCTAAGCTATTTTCTGTATCAGAATCAAAAAATAAACTCAGCAGTCCTGAAGCCGTCAATATAAACGTAAGCATAAATAAGGTTGCGACAATTATTGATATGACGTATAAGTTTTTTGTCTCTTTTTTCATTCTTTATCCTTAGATATAAAAATGGTGTCTGACACCACCACGAAGATAGCACCAGACACCATAAGAATTATGAATTTCTATAAGAATGAACCTAGGTTTTACCCTAGAAATTTTTCAGCAAGATAACTTTGTACCTTGTCCAAAGAAACACGTTCTTGATTCATCGTGTCACGTTCACGAATCGTCACTGCTTGGTCTTCAAGAGTGTCAAAATCTACAGTGATGCAGAACGGTGTACCAATCTCATCTTGACGGCGGTAACGACGTCCAATAGCGCCAGAATCATCATAATCAACATTCCATTGACGACGAAGCTGCTGTGCAAGGTTCTTTGCCGTTGGCACCAAATCTTCTTTTTTAGATAATGGCAACACCGCTGCTTTAACAGGTGCAAGACGAGGATCAAGTTTAAGCACAGTACGCTTGTCCACTCCACCTTTAGTATTAGGCGCTTCATCTTCTAGATACGCATCTACAAGGAACGCCATCATAGAACGGGTGAGTCCGAAGGACGGTTCAATAACATAAGGCACGTAACGTTCGCCGGTTCCTTGGTCAAAGTATTCAAGCTTAGCGTTTGAGTGTTTGTTATGCACACCGAGGTCGTAGTCTGTACGGTTTGCAACGCCCATGAGTTCGCCCCAAGGGTTGCCTTGGAAACCAAATTTGTATTCAATGTCGATGGTTCCGGCAGAGTAGTGGGCACGGTCGTCTTCAGGGACATCAAATTTCCGCATGTTATCTGGGTTGATGCCTAGGTCAACAAACCAGTTCCAGCAGTCTTCAACCCATTGTTCAAAGTGTTGTGGTGCATCTTCGGGGTGGGTGAAGAATTCGATCTCCATCTGTTCAAACTCGCGGGTTCGGAAGATGAAGTTTCCTGGGGTGATTTCGTTGCGGAAGGCTTTACCAATTTGTCCGATGCCGAAGGGTGGGCGTTTGCGTGCAGCAGTCACCACGTTGTTGAAGTTTACGAAGATTCCCTGTGCTGTTTCGGGGCGGAGGAAGTGTAGGCCTTCTTCGTTATCGACTGGTCCGAGGTAGGTTTTCATCAGACCAGAGAAGTTTTGTGGTTCGGTCCATTGTCCGCGTGTACCGCATTTGGGGCAGGCGATGTCTGCCATGCCGTTTTCTGGTGCGCGACCTTTTTTCTCTTCGTAGGCTTCGATGAGGTGGTCTTGTCGTAGGCGGGTGTGGCATGAGAGGCATTCAACCAAGGGGTCGGTGAATGTTTCTATGTGGCCGGATGCTTCCCAAATTTTGGTGGGGAGGATGACGGAAGAGTCGAGTCCAACCATGTCTTCGCGTCCGCGTACAAATGTTTGCCACCATTGTTGGCGGATGTTCTCTTTGAGTTCAGCACCTAGGGGGCCGTAGTCCCACGCTGATCGTGTTCCGCCGTAGATTTCGCCGGCTTGGAAGACGAAGCCTCGGCGTTTTGCCAAGGTGATGACGTTATCGAGAACTGTTTTTTCTGCCATTATTACTCCTAGTGCCCCGCCGCTGGAGACGACGTGCAGGGGTTGTTTTATAGTGTCTGTGCGTATCTGTACGCGTTGTCTAAGAGTACCTTATTATTATGGTTCGTTCTGTTACTGAGCGGTGTGATACGTCTTGAGTTAGGGCGTAGGTCTTTTGCCTGCTGGTTCATCGGTTAGAGTATTAGTTATGAGTAATGTTGAACGTGTTTTTATTCGTGATGAGAGTATCCGGCTAGGGCAGTTTCTTAAACTTGCTGCTTTGGTAGAGAACGGTGTTCATGCCCGTGAACTCATTCAAGACGGTCTCGTGAAAGTTAACGGTGATATTGAAGAGGCCCGCGGAAAGCAGCTACGCCATGGCGACACGGTAACGCTCAACGGTATTACTGTTGAGGTCGCCTCTGAAAGTAAACAGTAAATTACTATATATACCGGTTGCAGTTAAGATTTGGTGTGCGTGTAGCGTAGCTGTTTTCCTCACTATAGCTATGTTAACGGGAGTATATTTTTCTGGATAAATGACGCTACGTGCTGTATCTCTTGCGGGCAGATACTGTGAGCCATTCCAGAGTATTCGTGTATTTCGAGGTTGGTGTTTTCTTCTAACCATGAGCGAGTATATTCTTCTTTTTCGGTAGGAATAATGGGGTCTTGGTCGCCGTAACCGTAGAAGACTGGTATTTGTCGTTGTTTGAGTTGTTGTGTGGTTTTAGCCCATTCTTCTGTTTCAATGATGTATCCGCTAAGGCCAATAATTGCTGATATTTTTTCGGGATAGCGTCGCGCAATACTTGTTGCTAACGCCATACCTTGTGAGAAGCCGAGGAGCGTTATCCCATCGTAGTCTGCACATTCTTTGTCTAGCCATTGGTTCACGTAGTCGCAGGCTAGGTTAATGCTGTGTAAGGAACTGTCTAAGAGCTGGTTGAGTGGAAACCACTGGTACCCGTAGCTGACGGCGGGAATATGTGCGGTGGTTGCGGTGTCGTCAATGGTTGCGCCGACGGGCTGAGGTGCTCTCATGCTCGCCCATGTAATGTTTTCTGAGCCGATGAGTTTGGCTATTTGCAGGAGGTCTTGTTCGTTAGAACCATACCCGTGTAAGAGAAGAATGAGATGTGTTCCAGCACGTTCTTGTGCGGGGTGTAGGTATTCAACGGTGTAAGTCATGTTTTTCCTTAGTGATGGGTATGGCAAAAGAACTCGTTGTGGTGCGCCCAAAATAGGCGTGGCACACCACAACGAGTTCTTGCTGTTTTATAGAAGGGTTTTACGTCGTTTGAGAAGTTCTGCTGTTTTCTCTAACCACATATTGCGGTCTTGTACGACAGGAACTCTAGTCTTTGACGGTGCTACGGGAGTATCGTCAACAAATTGATAGATTGTCACTGTTGCCGATTCTTCTGCGCCCGCCTCTTGCATAGTGGAGCGTCGCTCTCTTCGTTGTTTCCTCTTGACCGTAGGGATTTTATAAATCTCATCTGAGTCCCCTACTCCTAAGTAAAAAGGAAACACTGCCGGAAACGCTTTACGCCCTAAATAGGTGCTGAATTGGGGGCTTCTTAACGCCGCATCTATTTCTTCAGTTTTACCTTCTGCGGTGATACGTACAATAAATTCGCTATCTGCAAGATATGTACGGTTCACGATAGAAGTTCCAGATTGCGCGTCGGGAGTAAACACTAAGCTTTTTGCGCTTGATGCTTTTTGCCCTTGTGCAAGGAGGATACGACGGCGGAAAGTTTCTTCTCCTGTACGCGGATTAATCGTCTGAAAATCATCAGTGTATTGCACGGGGCGTTCCATACGGATAGTAAACTCTACGTTTTCTAACCATTGTGGCCATTGCCCTCGTTGATACCCCAATGCACCTGCGAGAAGCCCTCGTAGGGCACTTGGTGTAGGGATTTTACCTGTGTTGACGATATTACCGGTGACGGAGGCACCAGCCCAAGACTGTAAGGGGCCAGCTAATCTCAAATACACCGATGATGTCATTGGCAGATCCATTCCACGATGTTTTCTACGAATTCTTTGCGGGAGACAGCTTTGAGGTCACCAAACTTTCCGTCAAGGTTGGTGTATGTTCCGGTGAGGGATTCTACTGGGCCGAAGTTGTCTGGGTCGAAGCGTCGTGCTGCAGCATATTGTTGAGCGAGCTCGTCGATTGTTGCGCCAAGATATCCGCCTTCAGCACCATTTTTTACGGGCGTTTCGAAGTCGTATGCGGTACGGTACTGTTGTTCTTCTGCTAGAACGAGAGCAGGCTGAACATAAGGTGCTGTACTGTTTTCTTTACCGCGGGGCATTCCGTAGAGAATTGCGGTAATGAGTTGGCGTAGGTTCTCTTTAGAGTCTTCTTGGCCAAATCCTGCCCAGCTTTTCTTGAGCTGTTCACGGTCGATGCTCACAGTGCGGTAGAAGACACCGTTCGTGTATTGTGCAACGCCAAGGAATGTTGCGCCAGAGTCACCGTTACGTTCTTTAATATCGTCGACGGTGGAGAAGTAGTCTGTTTCGATGGTTGCGGGGTGTGTTGTCACTCCGGGTGAGACGCTGAGAGCTGCTTCAGTGTTTTTGGTGGGTGCGTTAGCGAACATGCGACCAAAAGCTGCGATAGCAAGAGATCCGGTACGTCCGTCTTCGATGAAGGTTTCGTCGGTACGTCCTAGTGCCGTGTATGCTGCGGTGGTGAGTTCCTCTTCGCTGAGCCACGAGGAACGGTCGGAGCCGCCTTCTGTTTCTTTTTCTGCACCTTTGGTGAGTGTTCCAATAATTTTTTTAGCTTCCTTAGTCAAGGATTTTTCATCTGCATCGGGTTGAAGTTCTAATGCTTTTGCTACAACTTCATTTACGAGGGAGCCTGAACGTACAGAGTAATCCAAAGAGGCATTCTCGTAGGCAACACGGATTCCTCGCTTGATGGATTGTGAGGAGTGCAGTGCACGTAAGCTTCCGCCGATGGTTGCACGTTTTGGTGTTCCGCTGTCATCGCGGTTGAGGTTGGAGTAGGGTACGGTTGAGACGATGCTCAAGGTCAGGTGACGAGACATGTCAATGTCCTTTCAATAGGTAGTGTTAAGAAAATACTTGGTATGTATAAAAGGTTTATGCTTCTGTTTCTTCAGTTTTTTCTTTTTTAGGGAAAACTGCCGAATAATAATCGCGCATCATGGTGAGGCGGTGTTCACGTGATTCCTCAGAAACACCGTTCCCCCAATAAGTGAACATATTGATGAGTGCGCCAAAATGCATTGCCGGAACGTTGTTAAGCTTCCCTGACATTTGCATGATGCGGTATAAAGTGCGAACTGCCTCTTCTAAGTTTTGTGTGTGCAGATACGATAAAAGCTGGCCTATCCTATCTGGGTTATCGGGGTTTAGCTCTATATCTCT
Source organism: Rothia sp. P13129 (assembly GCF_048512865.1). NCBI lineage: Bacteria > Bacillati > Actinomycetota > Actinomycetes > Micrococcales > Micrococcaceae > Rothia > Rothia sp. P13129. The sequence continues at coordinate 10,662 of NZ_JBLXYA010000007.1, read as the reverse complement.
ATCGTTGGCAAGCGCACGACTTACTTCTGCCGCCCACGTTCCCACGCTCTTCCACTGGTATTTCCCGTCGTTATCAAAGTTTTGAGGGATATTGTTGAATTCAGAGATGAGCCCCATGGAACGGAGCACTGCCGTTCGATGATGGGAGTTGTCTATATAGGGCAACACGTAAGGGTACGCATAATGTTCCATGGTAGACACTAAGCCTTTTCGGAGAGCTGACCGTGCCTTCTTTGAGTTGGACTGGGGTTCTCTCACCCTTAGCGTAAATCTAAGGAGATTATAATAAGATTCCTGAGCCATAGGAGCTCCTTTCTATCAATAAAAATTAACTTTGCGAGAACAACGCAAAATGTAAACGACGGTCTAAGATTCCTCGTACGTAAACCGCGCGTTCTGGATGCTGACTTATATGAGGCGCGATAGTTTTGTCGTACGCTCGCAGTGCAGCAGCTTGCGCTTTTTCAAGAACTTCCCGTGGAATCTTTTTTTCGCCTTCTTTTACAGAAATAACGAATTCTTCATACACTGGCCCAATTTCACGCCAGAAGTACGCAGAGGCATCTTTTCTGCGATGTTCCAAATCGTCAAAAGCCACAACACCTTTTCCTGTATCTCGGCGTTTTTTGTCTCCTTCAGTCATACGTCTGAAGGGAGCACGCACGATGTTATGTAACTCTTGAATAGTCTTTGCATGGGTTTGGATAGCTTCTTGTAATTCTTCGTTGGCGTCAAATACCCATTGCGTAGAGTCTGGTTGATAAACAGAGGAAGCTCTAATGCTAGGGGATGAGGCCGTTCCTTCAATTTGATGACGGATAAAGCACAGCGTTTCATCCCCATCACCGTCGTAGAAACGTTGTTCTAGCTGTTTAGAAGCCGCTTCAACTTTTGATTCTGCCGCCCATTCTACGGCTAGGTCAGTTGCGTCTCGCCCGAAGTCTAGACGCTGGGCTTTAAGTTCTCCGCTTTGATTTGGCATGTAGAGGTAGAAGGGATCCAGCGTATTGCGGGTATCCCACCAGTTTTTTCTAGCTTGTTTATCGCTAGCAGGCCCCATTTCTGGTACATACCATTTTTCTGGTATACCGCCAACGCGTACGCCTGCAAGGTTTTTATCTTCCCAATACGTAGCAACGGTGTTAGAGCTCCATGTTGCGTCCCATAGTGATGGTTCCGCAGAGGGTGTCTTCGCTTTTGTTATTCCTTCTCTGTCTGCCCATGCAGGCAGCTCTTTACTGAAAACCCAGCTTTTAGGAATAGCCATCAGCAACGTAGCAAGGAGATTCTCTCCTTGCCAGAAGATTTCTGTAGCGGCATTTCCTTTTCCCAGATACCGAATCCCTGGTGCACCCATGGCGCACTTGTCACCATCGTAGGTATTATTTCCAGCCATTGAATAGTGGTGGTATACCAAAATATCCGTGGCAGCTTGTTCTAGAGAAATAGACTGAGGTTGAGCAACAATGAGGTTCCAGAAATCTTCTCCTGCGTCAGAGGGCATGGCTGGTGAAAGCTTTTTGACGGGCTGCTGCCCCGGCCCTAGAGCACGAGCACTATCTTTTGCAGAAGTTGGCGCAACAGGTGGTCGCTGCATGAAAGGCATGTTCCCATCAAAAAGGTCACTACCTGCGGCCAATTCGTCTAACGCTTTATCTAAAGCTTCTTCTGGAACGCCTAATTCTAGGAGCTTTTCACTAACCTGAGGAGTTTTTTTAGGGTTATCAACTCCGCAGTGTCTTAATGTCACAGCGAGTACTGTCGTTAGCAGTCTCAGAAAAGCTGCGTACTGGTATCCAGGAATCTTTTTATCAAGCGCTACTCCGTCTTTATGCGCATGAAGCAAGGCTTCTCTCACTGTCACGGACTCAGAGGTGAGCTTCACAAAGGAAACATCTTTAAGTATGTCTACCATCACAGACCTCTCTTTCTTTAGGATAGTTGTGAAATATGCTGCATAACTCACATTCTGACAGAACAACTCTTATAGTGTCAACACTATAAACAGAATTAAATAATAACAAATAATAAGTTGATTATATTTTGACGAGTGGTACGATAAAGACCAAAGATTAGAAAAGTACCTCCGCGTATGCGGAGAAAATGGCATAGTAACAAAAAATAAAGAAATACCCCCGAACAAGGTTCGGGGAAAGCCAATAGCACTTAGTCTAACATTTCTTCGCAGTAACGACCCAAGAAAGGAAGTTCCGTCTTATGAACGCCACGGTTCATCTTACAAAGTTCCCAGTTCACCTTGCCCTAGCTCGCATACCTCAGCACTCTCATTCTGCACACGAACTTTTACTCGACTCCCCCACTTTCAGGCACCGTGCTGTTATGGGGTTATTTGACGAAAATCTAGAATCTTCTAACCCTCGTTCAAAAAACAACATCCTCTTCCGTTTAGATTCTGTGCCGGGACACGCTCCATACTTTTTAGTTCAGTCTTCTATTCCTGTACAAGCAGAAGACATTATTAAAGAGCTTGAAACAAAAGAAGTTCCCCTCCAGTCACCGCAAGAAGGAACACCTGTTGCTTTTAGACTTGCAATCAACGGCATCATCCGCAAATCTCGCTCCCGAGAAGTATCACCTGTACCTTTTGACGGGGAAAGCCAAGAGAACCCGCTAAGCTTTACCCATTGGCTTGAACAACGTCTTTCTGGAGCACTCAAAGACATCTCCGTCATGAATCATCAGCGTCAGGTCTTAGGAACAGATCACACAGGGAAAAAGCAAGGCGATTTGACGGTTCAGATAGATACCGTAGACGGATTCGCCTACGTTGATTCCCCGTCAGTTCTTGAGCAGGCACTTCTCAACGGCGTAGGACGAGCCAAGTCCTATGGCTGTGGAATGCTTAGCATTAAAATCGCCCAATAAACGGTGAGGAATACTCATGCCTGTACCAACACATAGCTATCTCTGGTCAAAACAAGACAAGACTCACGGCACATACCCTCTTCTTGCCCATTTACTCGACACCGCAGCAGTCGCAGGTGTGCTCTACGACCGTTGGTTACGACCAGGCCTTCAAGAACTTTTTAAACAAGAGCTAGGTCAACAGGCACGGAGTATCGTGTGCTTTATTGCTGGTAGTCATGATGTTGGTAAAGCCTCGCCCTTATTTCAAGGGCAGTTTTCACAAAAGGAAGAAGTCTGGGACAGTATTCGTGAAAATATTTTGGTTCATAATCCCTTAGCGTTTGAAGGGCTATCCGATCTGAGCGATGACCAGAGAAAAGAGCGTTCTTTACGTCGTCATGAACAAATTAGCGCTTCAGCACTCGGATTCTATGCAGATAGTTCTTCTTGTGTTCATGGCACATCTCAAGCTATCTGGCAATGTTTACCAGCTCTAGGGCATCATGGGTACTTTGATATTCCATTCGACCTTGACAATAAACAGATTTTTAAACGGAAGCGTCGACTACATAGTACTTTTACCTGCCTCCTTGAAGAAAACGGTTGGACACAGGCTCAGGACGATTTATTGTCGCTAGTGGAGCAGGCAGTAGGAATTTGCCGCAAGGAGTTCCCTGATGAGGTATCTAATACGGTGGTTGTGTTGCTTTCGGGTCTAACTATTCTTGCAGATAGGATTGCTTCGCATTCTGATTGGGTCGCTCAGAATCAACAGCTCATGGCTGACGGAACGCTGGTTTTAGAGAAACCGAATGAATGGGTAGCCGCTTTATATGAACAGGCCCTTCACAAGGTTAAGGAAACTGTTGGTGTTTACCATGGTTGGGAGGACGAGGTTGCTGCTCGTCAGGCTATTCTTGGTGATTATGAGCCTCGGCCTATGCAAGCTGAAGCGTTGCGTTCTGGTGGTGGATTATGGAATGTGATGGTGCAGACCGGCGGAGGCAAAACAGAGGCTGCTTTGTTGCGTCATTGTACAGAACAAGAACGTTTGTTGTTTTTGCTTCCTACTCAGGCAACTTCTAACGCTTTGATGCGCAGGGTGCAAAAATTTTATGAGGGTACACCGAACGTTGCGGCTTTGGCGCATGGTCTAGCGTCTATTGAGGATTTTTACCAAACCCCTATCACGAGCTTTGGCGGTTCTGAGATAGGTGATAGTTCTTGTATGGGGCAAGGTTCTGGCGGTTTATATCCTACGGAGTTTGTGCGTTCTGGTGCAGCTCGTTTACTTGCTCCTGTTTTTGTTGGCACGGTAGATCAGGCGTTGATGGGTTCTTTGCCTCTTAAGTGGACTCATCTGCGGTTATTGGCTTTGGCAAACTCTCATATTGTGGTTGATGAGGTGCATACTCTCGATCATTATCAAACACAATTATTGGTCACTCTTCTTGGATGGTTGGGAAAGACGAATACGCGTGTCACTTTGCTAACGGCAACTTTACCGCAGTGGCAGCGTCAACAATTTTTGGAAGCGTATACAGGTGAGTCTCTATCCGAGCACAACCTTGTTCCGGCTTTCCCTGCAACAGAATCATTAAAGCATTCTTCTTCTACACCGGAGACTTCTCCCCTACCAAGTGACACATATAGCATTGATTTTTCGTTAGATACAGTCGATTCTAATTCTCTAGAAGATTCCCATATTATGTGGGTTCGCTCCATGCGTGAACGATTCCCCAAAGCTCGTATCGGCGTTATTTGTAATACGGTTCAGCGAGCGCAGACGGTTGCTGCTGCTCTTGAGCAAGAGTATGGGGGTGTTGTTCTTCTTCATTCTCGGATGACGGCGGAGCATCGTCGTATTAACGCACAACAGCTTGAAGCGCTGATTGGTGCTGGTAAGACGGCTGAGTCTGTCATTGTTGTGGGTACTCAAGCTATTGAAGCTTCTTTGGATATTGATTTAGATTTTTTGAGTACGGATTTGTGCCCGTCAGCGTCGTTGATTCAGCGTGCTGGTAGGGTGTGGAGGCGTTCTGATGTTTTGCGTGCAGAGCGTGTTCCAGGTGTTCCGCATATACCGATTCGGGTGGTTCGTGTTGCTGAGCTTGATAAGTATTCAAGTGCACCGTATTTTCAGGCTGAGTTGGAGCGTACATGGTCGTTTTTGATGGAGCATCAGCATTTTGTCGTACCCGATAATAATCAAGCTTTTATTGATAGCTCATCTTTATCTCTTGACACTTTCGCAGACCAAGATGATGACGCATTTTTAGATGCCTTTGCCGATATTGTGAGCCGTATTCGTAAGGGGCTCAGCGCTGCGACACCCTTAGAAGAAGCGTTAGATGATGAGGCGAGGATAACGGAGTTCAAACAGCTCACTCAAAGAGGTGGAGACGAGGAGTCTGCTGAACGACGTACACGCCTTATTGAACGTGAAAGCACACCGGTTATTCTTTGCTGTTCTGATGGCAGTATTCCTGGTGCGTGGGATGGCGCCCCCGAAGATCTAGCAAAGATTACTCCTCAAGAACAGCAGAAGATTCGACAAGCATTAAAAGGTTCTTTGCCATTAGTTGTTTCTTCTTCAAAATTATCAGAGCAGTTAGTTTCTTTGGCTGATGCGCCGTCTCTTCTGAAGCGGTATTCGTATTTGCCTCAGGCTGAGCGTTTTTATGACCCTGCGTCAGGATTTTCAGAGCACCTCTTTACTGAGGAATAGGGGAATGTTCTTATGGCTTATTCGGATGAGGCTTTAGCTTTTTCGACGATACCGGCTTCTCATCAGGTTCGTTTAGAAGATCGAGTGTCTTTTCTTTACTTAGAGTATTGCGTTATTAAACAAGAGAAAACAGGTGTTGTTGCGTGGGGTTCGGAGCGGGGTTCTGAAAAACTTGCGGGGCAGAAAATACAATTGCCGGTGAGTAGTCTTGCTGTTTTGATGTTAGGTCCTGGGACGAGTATTTCTCAGCCAGCAATTACCTCGTGCACGAGGGCAGGTGTCACAGTGCTGTTCTCTGGTGGTGGCGGTGTACCAGCATATTCTCATGCTACACCGCTGACCTCTTCTGCTCGTTGGGCTATTGCTCAGGCACGTACTGCTGCCCAAGAGAAATTTCAAAAGCAAGCGGCTCTTATTCTGTACAAAAAGCAGCTAGGTATTGAGAAAATGCCGGGTGGTTCTATTGCGACGATGCGTGGTTTAGAGGGCCGGACGATACGCAATCTATATCGAGAGCAGGCTAAGAAACATGGTGTTCAGGGGTTTAAACGTGATGTTTCGGCAACGGATAATGTTAATGTTGCGTTGAATCTGGCTCATTCGATTTTGTACGGTTGTGCTGCTTCTGCTTGTGCTGCATTGGGTTTGAACCCTGCTTTAGGGGTGATTCATCGTGGGGATATTCGTTCTTTATTGTATGACCTTGCGGATCTTTATAAGCCTTCTTTAAGTATTCCGTTAGCTTTTTCGTTCTCGAGTAGTGAGAATATTGCAGAAGATATTAGGCGTGCTGTTCGTCGGGAGTTGGTACGTCAGAATGTTTTGCAGGGCATGGTGAAAACGTTGATAGAGGTGTATAGCCCGCAATTACCTCATCGTGATGATGATCGTCTGATTAGTGATAGAGGCGAGGAAGTAACTGGTCACACTCAATATGGTCGAAGGGCGCAGTAATGTTTGTTGTTCTCACCACGGTTTCTTTACCTCAGCATGTACATGGGTATTTAACGCGGTTTCTTTCTGAAGTGTCGGTGGGTGTTTTTGTTGGTAATGTTTCGGCTCGTGTTCGAGATAATCTGTGGGAACGGTGTGTATTAGCTGCTGGAGATGGGTTATTGACTCTTGTGTATAGCGACAAGAGCATGGAACAGGGGTTTAATGTACGTACGCATGGTGTGCGGCGTCGTGTCATGGTTGATTGTGATGGGGTACTTTTAGCGTCGTCTTCTCCCCTGTCTCACGAGGAATTTTCTTCTGAAGAATAGCGGTCAGTAGCTCATTGTGAGGTGAACGGGGGCGATGCCGGGTTTGTTTCTTTTTCGTGTTGTTAGTGGGTTTTTCTGCCTTGTTTTAGAGCTGGTTCTAGGATTTTTTGTAGTTGTTTTGTTTCTAGGAGGAATCCGTCGTGTCCAGCTGGAGAGTAGATAGCTTGTGCTTGTACCGGTTGGGGCAAGGCGCGGGCTAGTTCATGTGATTGTTCTGGGTAGAAGAGTCTGTCATTGTGCACGTAGGCGATGGTCCATGTGCATTGGCTTCGTTGCAGTGTTTGGTGTAATGTTCCACGATTTCGGGTGATGTCGTGGCTCATGAGTATTTCGTTAATGCTGAGGTAGCTATTTGCGTCAAAACGTTGCACGAGTTTATGCGCGTGGTAGTCCATATATGATTCCACGCTGTATTGTGTACTGTTTTGTGTTTGTTGTGTGCGTCCGAATCGGGTGTGGAGTTCTTCTGAGGTTCGGTAGGTGATATGTGCGATGCGTCGAGCTATCCCTAGTCCTTGGCTGGGAGGTTGTTTATCGTAGTAGTCGCCTCCGTAGAAGTGTTGGTCGCTGCGGATAGCAAGGTTTTGTGCTTGTGCCCAGGCTAGTTGTTCTGCGGTGGTGTATGCGCCGGAGGCGATGACGGCGCAGTGACGTACGTTTTCGGGGTAGGTGATGGCCCATTCTAAGGCTCGTGCTCCTCCGAGGGATCCTCCTATAACATGTGCCCATTGTGTGATGCCGAGTGCTTCTGCTAGATGTTTTTCGGCGTGTACGGTGTCTCGTACGGTGAGTCTTGGGAAGGATGACCCCCATGGTTGTGGGGGTTGTTTGTGTGGGTGTGTGCTGTGTGCTCCGGTGCTTCCGTTACAGCCTCCGAGAATATTCGGTGCTACGACAAAGTAGGTGTTTGTGTCGATGGTTTTTCCTGCTCCAACGAGCTCTTCCCACCAGCCGTAAGTAGTGTTGTGTTCGTTGTGGGCGACGTGGGTGTCTCCTGTTAGGGCATGTAAGATGAGCACGGCGTTGTCTTTGTGTTTGTTGAGGTTTCCCCATGTTTCGTAGGCGATAGTTGCGTTGGGTAGTGTGTGCCCTGATTCTAGGGGTAGTGTCTCGATGGTTGTGTGGTGTTGGTAAGTGAGTGTTGTTGGGGTACTCATAGATGCTCCAATAACTATTGTTGTAGTAGATTGGGGCTGTATCTGCACTGTTGTTTCCTCTAGTGTGTTGCCTGTTTGGTGTGCAGGCTCTTATGTTGAGGAGGTAGTGCGTACTGCTCCCGCGCTTGCACCGTCTAAGAGTGTTTTTCTGGTGCCGGGTCTGTCTCAGTGGCACCCCGCCGCGAGTGGAGGGTTGCCGGCTAATAAGCTGAGTCTTGGTATTAGCGCTCTTGACCGTATTGTTATCGTATCTGAGTGGTTTGTTGTGGGTCGAGCCGTTTCTTCTTCTTTACGTTCTCATGCGGTAGTTTGTCTTGTTTCGTCATATTTTGTCTTTAGAATAGTTCTCATGTCGCGTTGTTTTAAGGGCGCATTATCTATTTTTCTTTTCGGAGGTACATTTCATGTCTCAAGCACCTGTTACGAAGCGTGTGGAGTCTTCACGTGTTCATCATGGCGATACGTTTATTGACCATTATGAGTGGCTTCGTGCTAAGGACGATTCTGAGGTGGTGGAGTACCTCAATACAGAAAATGCTTATACAGAGCAGTCCACTCAGTCACAGCAAGCACTTCGTGAAAGTATTTTTCAGGAGATTAAGGAGCGTACCTTAGAGACGGATCTTTCTGTTCCTTCTCGCCATGGAGATTGGTGGTATTTTTCGCGGACGATTGAGGGTGAACAGTACCCTGTATTTTGTCGTGTGCCTGCTTTGGTAGACGGTGGTGAGGTGGAGATGTTTTCTCCTCCGCAGGTTCAGGCGGGTGTTCCTCTTGATCAAGAGCAGGTCATTCTTGATTGTAATGAGTTTGCACGAGAGTTGCCGTTCTTTTCTCTTGGGTCTTTTTCGCCTTCGTTAGATGGTTCTTTGTTGAGCTTTGGTGTTGATGATTCTGGCGATGAACGCTATACCCAGTATTTCTTAGATTTAGAGACATTGACTCTTTCAGAGGAGACTTTGCCCGGCATTTTTAGTGGCGCATATTTGACTCCTGATGCATCAACCCTTATTTATTCTCTTGTCGATGAGTCATGGCGCCCATATGAGATACGGGCTCACTGTATTGGTGCGGGGGAAGAAGATTGTGTTCTTTTCACCGAGCATGACAATGCGATGTGGCTTAGCAGCGCTCTTTCTGCTGACCGGACTCATATCGTTATTACGTCATTTTCTTCTGAGTTTTCGGAGGTTCGTTTAGTTCCGCTTCAAGATATGTCGGCTGAGCCTTTGTTGGTTATTGGTAAGAAGCATCGTGTGCAATACGGTGTTGAGCCTATTCGTATTGATGGTGTGCCTTATGTTCTCATCATGCATGATGCTGACGCTCTTAACTCAGAAATTGTGCTTGCCCCTTATCCAACGTCTCAGCCTTTTGAGCAGTACCGTCAGTTATGGCTTAAAGTTATGCCTCATCGTTCTGAGGTGCGTATTGAGGGGTTTGATTTTTCGTCAACTCATCTTGTGGTGACGGCTCGTGAGAATACGACGGTACGAGTTTTTCTTGCCGATTTAGACCGTTTGCGCGCCTTGTTGCGTTCGCAGTCGAATGCGGGGGTTGTTTTTAGTGAGCCGACCGGTTTTGTGGAGGAAATTTATACGACTGGTGTTTCTCATGTTTCTATTGATTCGCCGGTCATTCGTATTTCGTACACGTCGTGGGTGACTCCCCCTCGAATTTATGACTATTTTCCGCGTACTCAGGAGCTTATTCTTCGCCGTGAGACCCCCGTATTAGGCGATTATCATGCTGAGGATTATCAGGCGTATCGCATGTGGGCACCTGCCCGTGATGGTGCGATGATTCCTATTTCTGTTATTCATCGTGCTGATCTTGATTTGTCTCAGCAGCATCCCGTGTTCCAGTATGGTTATGGTTCCTATGAGGTGTCGATAGATCCTTATTTCTCTATAGCGAGGTTGTCGCTTCTAGATCGTGGCGTGATTTATGTGGTGGCGCATATTCGTGGTGGTGGCGAGATGGGACGCCAGTGGTATCAAGATGGTAAGAAACTTCAGAAGAAGAATACTTTTACTGATTTTGTTGATGTTACGGAGTTCTTAGGGCAACGCCCGTGGGTTGATCAGAAGAAGATTGCTATTTCTGGTGCTTCTGCTGGTGGTTTGCTCATTGGTGCGGTTCTGAATCTTGCTCCCGAGAAGTATTGTGCTGCTATCGCAGGTGTTCCGTTTGTGGATGCGTTGACGACTATTCTTGATCCAGATCTTCCGTTGTCTGCTTTGGAGTGGGAGGAATGGGGTAACCCTATTGAGGATGCCGAAGTATACGAGTATATGAAGTCTTATTCTCCATACGAGAATATCCGTCACGTCAAGTATCCACCGATTGTTGCAGTGACGAGTTTTAACGATACTCGTGTGTTATATGTTGAGCCGGCTAAGTGGGTAGCTCAGCTACGTGAGAGTATCTCTGCTGATTCGGCTACTCCCCTGTTGAAGATTGAGATGGATGGTGGGCACGGTGGCGGTTCAGGCCGTTACACTGCGTGGCGTGATATTGCGTGGGAGTACGCTTTTGCGCTGACTTACTTATTAGACCAATAATATTTCTGGTTTTTCGGTATATAACAAAAGCGGTGGTGTTTCCGCGGTTGAGGCAACACCACCCCGTTTGTGTTAAGCCA